>JBLNBU010000046.1:0-31814 GCA_050260215.1 Actinomycetota bacterium | reverse complement strand
GCCTCGGCGGCGAGGTGTTCGCCATCGACGCCGGGCGCATCCGCGAGATCCTGGACCACGTGCCCATCACCGAGGTCCCCAACGCGCGTCCCTTCGTCGCCGGGCTGATCAACGTCCGCGGAAAGGTGGTGCCGCTGGCCGACTTGTGGGTGCGATTCGGCATGGCGCGGTTGGACTCCACCATCGACACCCGAATCGTCGTCTTCGAGGTCGACCTCGACGGCGAGACCACCCCAGTGGGCGTGCTCGCCGACCGCGTCTTCGAGGTCACCGAGATCACCCCCGCCGCGGTGGAGGAAACCCCCCGCATCGGCATGCGCTGGCGCCCCGACTTCATCCGGGGTGTCGGCAAGCGTGGCGACGACTTCGTCATCATCCTCGACATCGACCGCGTCGTCGGCGCCCCCGAGCAGGCCGAAGCCTCGCTCGCCGCCGCCGAATGACGCCTTTGGGAGCCCTGCCATGCGCCTGACCATCAAACTGAAGCTGGCCGCCGGCTTCGCCACCGTCCTGCTGCTGATGGTGTTCGCCTCCGGCCTGGCCGTCCGCGACCTGGCGGTGATCAACGACCAGCTCAACGAGATCACCGAGCGGGTGGCCAAGCGCCTGGAACTGGCCGAGGAGATGACCAACCTGCTGGGCGACGTGGTCCGCGCCGAGAAGAACATGATCCTGGAAGACAGCCAGGCCGGCATGGAGAAGTACGCAGCCGACATCCGCAAGGCGGTGGCCGAATTCAAGACCAAGAACGACCAGTTGCGCCAGATCGCCAGCGACGAGGGCAAGCGCAAGCTGGATGCGGTCATAGCCGCGTTCGACCAATTGCTGGCCAGCGATGCCAAGGTCCAGGCCCTTGCCCTGCAGAATTCCGCGGTCAAGGCCCGCGTGCTGGCCCAGGGCGAGTCCGACGAGGCCGCGAACGCGGTGGCCGAGCAGTTGCGGCCGCTGATCAGCCGCGAGGGAGCCCAGGGGGCGAAGGCCCAGGCCGGGCTGGTGGCGTCGCGCCTGCTGACCGCGCTGGCCGACGCCCAGCGGACCCAGCGCGACGTCATCCTGGCTTCCGACGACGCCACCAGCACCCGCTTCGACAAGGCGGCCCAGGGGCACCTGGCGGAAGTCCGCCGCCTGCGCGACGCGCTCGAAAAGGCGGTTGCCGACGACGATCGTGTCCGCTTCGAGCAGGCGAGCGAGCGGCTTGCCCGCTGGTTCAAGATCGACGAGTCCGCCCGCACGCTCGGATTGGCCAACACCAACTCCAAGGCGTTCGAGATCACCACCAAGGACGGCCGCGAGGCGCGCCTGAAGGCTGAAGCCGCGCTGAACGATCTGGTCGAGCTGAACAAGAAGGCGATGGAGACAGCCAAGGCCGAAAGCGACGCCATCTACGCATCGGCCCGCCTGGCCCTGTTCGCCACCGTCGCCCTGTCGCTGCTGTTCGGCGCTTCGATCGCCGCGTGGATCTCGATCGGCGTGTCGCGCGGCCTGACCAAGGCCGGCGACCTGGCCCAGGCGGTGGCCAACGGCGACCTGTCGCGCACCGCCGAACTGTCGGGCAACGACGAGATCACCGCGCTGCTGTCCCACGTCAATGACATGATCGGCAAGTTGCGCAGCGTCGTCGCCGAGGTGTCGTCCGCCTCGTCCAACGTCGCCTCGGGCAGCGAGGAGCTGAGCTCGAGCGCCGAGGAAATGGCCCAGGGCGCCACCGAGCAGGCCTCGGCCGCCGAAGAAGCGTCGGCGTCGATGGAGCAGATGGCCGCCAACGTCAAGCAGAACGCCGAGAACGCCAGCCAGACCGAGAAGATCGCCCGCCAGTCGGCGCGTGACGCCCAGGTGTCCGGCGAGGCGGTCGACAAGGCGGTCACCGCCATGCAGACCATCGCCGAGAAGATCACCATCGTCCAGGAGATCGCCCGCCAGACCGACCTTTTGGCGCTGAACGCCGCGGTGGAGGCGGCACGCGCCGGCGAGCACGGCAAGGGCTTCGCGGTGGTCGCCTCGGAGGTGCGCAAGCTGGCCGAACGCAGCCAGGCGGCGGCGGCCGAGATCAGCGGGCTGTCCTCGGACACCGTCAAGACCGCCCGCGAGGCAGGCGAGATGCTGGTCAGGCTGGTGCCCGACATCAAGAAGACCGCCGAGCTGGTCGAAGAGATCAGCGCCGCCTGCCGCGAGCAGGACATCGGTGCCGAGCAGGTCAACCAGGCCATCCAGCAACTGGACAAGGTGACCCAGCAGAACGCCGCGGCGTCGGAGGAGATGTCCTCGACCTCGGAGGAGCTGGCCAGCCAGGCCGAGCAGCTGCAGTCGACCATCGCCTTCTTCCGCACCGGGAACGGCGACGCGCCGGTGCGGGCGGCAGTGCGGCCGGCGGCCCATCACGCGGTCGCCCACCTGGCCAAGCCGGCCAAGCCCGCCGCACCCAAGCCCATGGCTCCGGCCAAGTCGGCGTCGGCGAAACGCCGGGCCAACGGCAGGGCCGAGGGCGTGGTCCTCGAGATGGGGGCCGGCCCCGACGCCGCCGATGCCGAGTTCGAGCGGTACTAGCGTCATGGCCGCCGCTGCAGGCTGCGTTCCGGCCGACGGCGCCCAGTTCGTCACCCTGGGGGTGGACGGCGAGGTGTTCGCGGTGGGCGTCGAGGCGGTGCGCGAGATCCTGGACGTGCGCCCGGTGGCGCGCATGCCCAACGCGCCCGCCTTCCTGCTGGGCCTGATCGACGTGCGCGGCCAGGCGGTGCCGGTGGTCGACCTGCGGGTCAAGCTGGGCCTGGTGGCCGCCGCCGTCACCCCCCAGACGCGCATCGTCGTCCTCGATGCCCAGGTGGGAGGCCGTCCGCTCGCGCTCGGGCTGCTGGCCGACCAGGTGTTCGAGGTCACCGGCCTCGACGAGGGTCGCATCGAGCAGCCGCCCGAGATCGGCATCCGCTGGCGTTCCGACTATATCCGGGGCGTCGGGCGGCGCAACGGCACCTTCGTCATCGTCTTCGACCTCGGCCGCCTGCTGACCGGCGAAGAGGCGGCCCTTCTGGACGGCCAGGCGGTGGGGTGAGGCCCATGGACGGATCCCTGCCGCGCAGCGTCGAGGGCGGCCTGTCGCCCCGGGACTTCCGCCGCCTGGCCGAGTTCATCCACGCCTATGCCGGGCTGAAGATGCCGTCGTCGAAGAAGTCCATGGTCGAAGGCCGCCTGCGCCGGCGCGTCCGCGACTTAGGCTTCGCCGACTTCGGCGCCTATTGCGACTGGCTGTTCGAAGCCGGCGGGCTGGGCGACGAGACCGTCCACCTGATCGACCTGGTCACCACCAACAAGACCGAGTTCTTCCGCGAGCGCGAGCACTTCAACGTCCTGGTGCGCACCGCGCTGCCCGCCCGCCTGGGGCCGGCCGGCGGCACCTTCAAGGTGTGGAGCGCCGCCTGCTCGACCGGTGCCGAGCCCTATACCCTGGCCATGGTGCTCGACGACTTCGTCCGCAGCCACCCGCGCACCGAATACGCGGTGCTGGCCACTGACCTGTGCACCGAGGTGCTCGAAGTGGCCAAGACCGCCATCTATTCGGCCGATGCCCTGGGGCCGGTGCCGGCCGACATGCGCCGGCGTTATTTCCTGCAGCCCAAGGACCCGTCCCGCCACCAGGTGCGCGTCGTCCCCGAACTGCGTCGCCGTGTCCGCTTCGGCCGGCTGAACCTGATGGACGAGGCCTACGCGGTCGAGGGCGGGTTCGATGCGGTGTTCTGCCGCAACGTGCTGATCTATTTCGAAAAGGACGCCCAGGAGGCGGTGCTGCAGCGCCTGTGCGACCACCTCGCCCCCGGCGGGTACCTGTTCATCGGCCACTCCGAGAGCATCGGCGGCTTCTCGCTGCCGGTGCGCCCGGTGGCGCCGACGGTGTTCATGAAGGATTGAGGCCATGCCCCGGCGCACCACCGTGCTGATCGTCGACGACTCGGCCTCGGTGCGCCAGACGCTGGCCGAGATCCTGTCGTCCGACCCCTCCATCGAGGTGATCGGCACCGCTCCCGACCCGTTCGCCGCGGCGCGCCGCCTGCAGCAGCAGGTCCCCGACGTCATCACGCTGGACGTCGAGATGCCCCGCATGGACGGCATCACCTTCCTGCGCAAGATCATGGCCCAGCACCCGATCCCGGTGGTCATGTGCTCGTCGCTGACCGAGGACGGCTCGGAAACGCTGATGCAGGCGCTGGAGGCCGGCGCCGTCGACGTCATCTGCAAGCCCAAGGTCGACACCCGCCAGCAGTTGATGGAGGCGCAGACCCGCATCTGCGACACCGTCAAGGCCGCCGCCCTGGCCCGGCTGAAGCCCATCGCCCAGCCGCGCCTGCGCCGCGTCCAGCCCAAGCTTTCGGCCGACGCCGTCATCCCGCCGCCCGTCGCCGGCACGCACGCCATGGCGCGGACCACCGAACGGGTGGTGTGCATCGGCGCCTCGACCGGCGGCACCGAGTCGCTGCGCGAGGTGCTCGAACAACTGCCCGCCGACGCGCCCGGCATCTGCATCGTCCAGCACATGCCGGAAGCGTTCACCGCCGCCTTCGCCCGCCGCCTTGATTCCTTGTGCGCGGTCACCGTCAAGGAAGCCGAGGACGGCGATCCGGTGCTGCGCGGCCACGTGCTGATTGCCCCGGGCAACCGGCACATGCTGCTGCAGCGGTCCGGCGCCCGCTATTTCGTCGCCGTCAAGGACGGGCCGCTGGTGTCGCGCCACCGTCCCTCGGTGGACGTGCTGTTCCGCTCGGCCGCCCAGTACGGGGGCGCCAACGCGGTGGGCATCATCATGACCGGCATGGGCGACGACGGCGCCAAGGGCCTTTTGGAGATGCGCCGGGCCGGCGCCGCCACCATCGCCCAGGACGAGGAATCGTGCATCGTCTTCGGCATGCCCCGCGAAGCCATAGCCCTGGGCGCGGCCGAGCGGGTGGCCGGGCTGGCCGACATCCCGGCCCACATCGCCCGGCTGCGCTCGGCCTGAGACCTTTTCCGCCTTTTACTTTCGTATTATGCTGGCGCGATGGAAAAGGGGCGGCTCAGTCTTTCGTTGCGCCGTACGGTCACGGCCCTGGTCGCCGCTTTGGTGGCGCTAACTTGGGTCGAGGTCGGCGGCGGCGTTTTCAGGCAGTGGCGGGAATATCGCGACGCCGCGGTGGTGCTGTCGACCAACGGCACCGTCGACAAGCTGTTGCAGGCGGCCCAGAACCTGGCGTTCGAGCGGGGACGAACCAACGTCTTGCTGCGCGCCTCGGGTCCCGTCGCCGAGGACAACCGCGCCTTCGTCGCCGCCCGCCGCCAGGCGGTCGCCGACAACCTCGAACCCGCGCTGTTCACCCTGGGCGACCATGCGGCGACGGTGGCCGAAGGCTATGCCCGCATCAAGGCGTTGCGGGTGGAGGTCGACGCGGCCCTGGCCCGCCCGCGCGAGGCGCGCGATCCCGCCCTGGCCGACCGCTGGTTCACGGCGGCCTCGGCGCTGGTGGCCGACCTGGGACGCCTGATGGCGGCGACTACCTTGAAGCGCGAGCAGGTGACCTCGTCGTTCCGGGTGCGCAGCCGCCTCAAGATCCAGGCGTTCGAGCTGCGTGACGCCCTGGGCGTGGAATCATCCCGGCTGGCGGCCGGGGTGTCGTCGGGCAAGCCGCTCGAGCGCGCAACCGTCGAGGAGATCATGCGCCTGCGCGGCCAGGCCGCCGCGGTGTGGTCGGCGCTGCAGCGCGACGCCGGCCTGGCCGGCAGCCCGGCCGTCGACGCCGCCTTGAAATGGGTCGACGAGGCCTTCTTCACCCGCTACCGCCCGCTCGAGGACAAGGTGCTGGCCGCGGCCCGGTCGGGCGAGCCCTATCCCGTGCCCGTGGCCGATCTGACCGCCGCCTCGGTGCCGGCGCTCGACTCCATCGCCCGGCTGATGGCAGTGGTCACCACCGACACCGCCGCCTATGCCGAGGGCAACATGGCCGATGCGGCGCGCTGGCTGCTGCTGCATTCCCTGCTGGCGGCCATAACCCTGGCGCTGGGGGGCGGCACCCTGGTGCTGGCGGTCCGCCGCCTGCTGCGCCCGCTGGGCGTGATCCAGGAGCAGCTGGACGCCCTGGCCCAGGGCGATACCGTCCCGGTGCCCCCGGCCACCGACCGCGACGACGAGATGGGGCGCATGGCCCGCGCGGTGCGCTCGTTCCGCGACAGCCTGGTCGAGCGCGAGCGCATGGCCGGCGAACTGGCCCGCCTGTCGCGGCAGAACGAACTGATCCTCGATTGCGCCGGCGACGGCATCATCGGCCTGGACGGCCATGGCGAGACGATTTTCTTCAATCCGGCCGCCCGGCGGATGCTGGGCTGGCACCTCGAGGACTTCGCCGGGCACACCCACCACGAACGGGTCCATCACACCCGGGCCGACGGCACGCCCCACCCGCAGGTCGAGTGCCCCGTCCACCTGACCCTGGCCGACGGCCACCCGCGCAGTTGCCCCGAGGACGTGTTCTGGCGCAAGGACGGCACCCGGCTCGAGGTCGCCTTCACCGTCGACGCCATCATCGAGGATGGCCGGGTGCAGGGCGCGGTGATCGTCTTCCGCGACATCGGCGACGCCCGGCGCGCCGCCGCCGAGCGCGAGGCCCTGGTCAACGACCTCAAGCGGTCCAACACCGACCTCGAACAGTTCGCCTATGCCGTTTCCCACGACCTGCAAGAGCCGCTGCGCAGCGTCGCCGGCCACGTGCAGCTGTTGGCCCGCCGCCTGGGCGATCGGCTCGAGGCCGGCGAGGCCGATTCGGTCGCCTTCGCCGTCAACGGCGCCAAGCGCATGAGCAGCATGATCAACGCCCTGCTGGAATTCGCCCGTGTCGGCACCCGCGCCGGCGACATCCGGGCGCAGGACGCCTCGGCGGCCTTGGGCCAGGCGATGGACAACCTGGCCATGGCCGTCACCGAAAGCGGCACCCGTGTGGCCGCCGACGAGCTGCCCTGGGTCATGGCCGACGAATCCCAGCTGGTTGGCCTGTTCCAGAACCTGATCGCCAACGCCATCAAGTACCGCGTGCCCGACCGGCCGGCACAGGTGGCCATCGCCTGCAGGCGCACCGGCCCCATGGTCGAGCTGTCGGTGACCGACAACGGCCCCGGCATCCCGGCAGAGGAGCGTTCGCGCATCTTCGGCGTGTTCCAGCGGGTGGGCGCGCGTCCCGACGTCAACGGCCTGGGCATGGGCCTGGCCATCTGCAAGCGCATCGTCGAACGCCACGGCGGCCGCATCTGGGTCGAGGACGGCCCCGAGGGCGGCTGCCGCTTCACCTTCACCCTGCCGGCGGCGGCCCCCCCCATCTTGGCGTCCTAGGGCGGGTGTAACCCATCAGAAATGTATGCAATTTTAAGTCGTGAAGCGCCGTAGATTTTCACGGCCAAACCTGCCACTCTTGCGCGTATGTGGCGCACATTGGCATTCCTGGTGGTAATCATGATCTTGGCGGCTGCAGCTGCCGAGGAGCCCGCCGTGTGCTTCACCCCCGGCGAGGATTGCGCCGGCGCGGTTGTGGCCGAGATCGACTCCGCCAAGACCCAGGTACTGGTCCAGGCCTACAGCTTCACCAGCCACGAGATCGCCGACGCGCTGACACGAGCCCGGCGGCGCGGGATCGAGGTGCGGGTGATCGTTGACAAGAGCCAGTCGGGCAGCCGCTACGAGCAGGGCGTCCTGGACAAGATGGCCGAGGCGGGGGTGGCGCTGCTGGTCGACCGCGCCCATGCCATCGCCCACAACAAGGTGATGGTGATCGACGACGCCCGGGTGATCACCGGCTCGTTCAACTTCACCGAGGCCGCGCAGTCGCGCAATGCCGAGAACCTGCTGGTGCTTCGCGACGCGGCCCTGGCGGCGCGCTACGAAGCCAACTGGCAGGCCCACGCCCGGCATTCCAATCCGTGGGAACAGCGACAGGCGCTCCGCTAGAATCCTTGCCGATGACACAGTTTTGCCACAGGCCTCGCGTGTCCTGCGCATGAGGATTCACATGGGACTCCGAAGGGAGTACAGTACGGCGCCGTGGCAGGGTGAGCGAATTCAAGATGATCAGGGCGGGTGGGTCTTTTTCACGGGCGCTTTCGGTGGTCGGCACCACGTGCCTTCTGCTGTCCGCCTGCGATTTGTCTCCCGACTACGAGACGCCGAAGGTCGAGCTGGGCGAAGGCTATCGCAACGAGCCCGCCCCCGGATTGGCCGAGTTGCCCCATCCGGCCTCGACGTGGTGGCGCAACTACGGTTCGGCCGAGCTCGACGCCCTGGTCGAGGAGGCGCTGGCCAACAACCACGACCTCAAGGCCGCCACCCAGCGCGTCGCCCAGGCCCAGGCCCAGGCCGGCGTCGCCATCAGCCCGATGCTGCCCACCGTCACCGGCACCGCCAAGAACACCCTGACCAGTCCGCGCGACGGCATCGCCACCACCTCGGTCAATCCCATGGGCAAGAGCGAGCGCGAGCTGGTGTTCAATGCCGCGGTCAGCTACGAGCTCGACCTTTGGGGCAAGAACCGGCTGGGCTGGGAATCGGCGCTGTCGTCGGCCATGTCCAACGTCTACGACCGCGAGACCGTGTCGACCACCCTGGTGGCCGAAGTGGTGTCCAACTACATGCAGTTCATCCAGGCGTCGGAGCGCCTGGCCGTGGCGCGACGCACCATCGGAACCATGGAATCCGGCGTCGAGGCCATGCGCGAGCGCGTCCGCCTGGGCGAGAGCACCGAGATCGAACTGGCCCAGCAGCGCCACCAGCTGGCCACCGCCTATGCCACCGTGCCGCCCTTGCAGCGCAGTCGCGAGGAGGCGCGCGACCGCCTGGCCGCCCTGTTGGGGCGCCCGCCGCGCACGCTGCAGATCAAGACCGACAGCTTCGACAACTTCAAGCCGCCGGTGATCGGCCCCGGCATGCCCTCGGACATGCTGCTGCGCCGCCCCGACATCCGCAAGGCCGAGGCCAACCTGATGGCCGCGAACGCCAATATCGGCGCCGCCCGCGCCAAGCTGCTGCCGTCCTTCTCGCTCACCGGCGAGCGCGGGCAGGGCAGCCAGTGGCTGGGGGTGCTGATCAGCCCGACCAGCCTGTACTACAACGTCGCCGCCAGCATCACCCAGACGCTGTTCGACTTCGGCAAGCTCGACAGCGAGATCGACAGCGCCAAGGCGCGCAAGGAAGAACTGGCCGAGACTTACGCCCAGACGGTGATGAACGCGCTGCGCGACACCGAGGACGCCCTGGCCGCCACCCGCTATACCGCCGAGGCGCAGGACGCCCAGCAGGCGGTGGTCGACCTGGCGCGGCACTCGTATTCGCTGGCCCAGGAGGCGTTCAAGCTGGGCATGGTGGACTTCCTCTACCTGCTGGAAAGCGAACGGGCCCAGTATTCGGCCGAGGACAACCTGGCCCAGGCCAAGTACAACCGCATGAATGCCTCGGTCCTGCTGTTCAAGGCCCTGGGCGGCGGCTTCGAGGACGAGAGCGGTCGCCGTTATGCCGCCGCCCCCCAGGTCCCCGAAGGCTGGCAGGCACCCAACAACTAGGCCCGGGGTCCAGGCGACGATGCGACAGGCGACCATGGTGCTTCTGGGGCTGCTGCTGCTGGCGGCCCCGTCGGCGCGGGCCGATGACTGCTTCACCATCTTCGGCTTCGCCACCGGGGTGCGCTTCGCCGGTATCCAGGGCCTGTGCACCCAGCCCACCGGCATCCCCGAACGCGCCGTCTGCACCAGGAACAACGAGAAGGTCGCCGTCCTGCTGGCCGGTGCCGACCGCATCGTCGTGGCGCTGGAAGCCCGCTTCGGCATCTTCGAGCGCCTGGTCGAGGGCGGCGACAGCCTGACGCGGCTGCGCGACAAGTGCGGCGGGCTGGACGAGCGGCGCACGGTCTCGGGCATGGAATGGCGGCAGGGCAAGCGGCGCGCCACCGCCACTGTGCTGTCGCGCTCGGACGAGGTCGACGTCAACGGCCCCGGTCCTTATGTGCTGACCTACCGCGTCGACAATGACGATGCGGTCAAGGCGGCCCTGAAACCGCAAAGCCTGCCGCGGTTCTGAGCAATCACCTCTCGCACTCGTCTACATCCAAAGGTACTATTCTTCCTGGTCTGGCTATTCTACCGACGGAGGGGGCGATGCAGGTTTCCACCCTGACCTGGACCAAGGAGTCCGGCTGGCGCCAGGACGGTGACGCGGCGGGCGCCCAGTTGGTCGTCTGGTTCGCCGCCCCCGCCGCCATCGCCGGGGCCGATCCCCACGGCGCGCTGGCTGCCCGTTTCCCCAATGCCCGCATCGTCGGCTGCTCGACCGGCGGCGAGATCGCCGGCGAGGAAGTGGTCGACGCCTCGGTCTCGGCCGTGGCCATGCAGTTCGCTTCCGCCCGGATCGAGGCCGCCGCCACCACCATCGACACCGCCGCCGAGTCCGAGGCCGCCGGCCGCCGCCTGGCCGATGCCCTGCCCAAGGACGGGCTGCGCAGCGTCTTCGTGCTGGCCGACGGCATGCGCACCAACGGCACCGCCCTGGTCGCCGGCCTGCGCTCGGTGCTGCCGGAGCAGGTGCTGCTGACCGGCGGCCTGGCCGGCGACGGCGCCGACTTCAAGCGCACTCTGGTCGGCTGCGACGGCACCCCGGCGGAAGGGGTGATCGCCGCGGTGGGCTTCTACGGCGATTCGCTTCGCCTGGGCTGGGGCAGCTTCGGCGGCTGGGATAAGTTCGGGCCGGAACGGGTGATCACCCGCTCGCAGGACAACGTCCTCTACGAGCTGGACGGCGAACCGGCGCTGGCGCTCTACAAGCGCTATCTGGGCGAGGAGGCGGCGCGCCTGCCCGGCAGCGCGCTTCTGTTCCCGCTCACCGTGCGGCGCGCCGACGAGCCCGCCAGCGAGGTGGTGCGCACCATCGTCGGCATCGACGAGGCCAACAACAGCATGGTCTTTGCCGGCGACGTGCCCCAGGGCTGGGTCGCCCAGTTGATGCGCGGCCATTTCGACGGACTGATCGACGGCGCCGGCCAGGCGGGCGAGCGGGCAGGGGAGGGTGGCGGCGCCTCGGTGGCGCTGCTGATCAGCTGCATCGGCCGCAAGCTGCTGATGGGCCAGCGCATCACCGACGAGGTCGAGGCCGCCGCCGCCGCTCTGGGCGACAGGGTCAGGCTGGCCGGGTTCTATTCGTACGGCGAGATCGCCCCCCACGGCGCCACCGGCCGCTGCGAGTTGCACAACCAGACCATGACCATCACCGCCATCGGCGAGGCCTGATGCACCGTCTGCTCGAACGTCAGCTGCGCAAGGCCCGTCGCGGCAGCGACAGCGGCGACATTGACGTCGAGACGCTGCTGGAACTGGTCGACCAGACCTACGAGGAGACCGACCGCGAACGCCGCATCTCGCGCCAGGCGGCGACGCTGATGGAAGAGGAGCTGCGCGCCGCCACCCAGCAGGCCAAGGACCTGGCCGAGCGCCACCTGAAGGCCATCCTGGATACCGTCGGCGAAGGCGTGGTGATCTCGGACAAGAAGGGGACCATCCTCGACGTCAACAAGGGCCTGCTCGACCAGTTCGGCTATGGTCGCGATGAACTGGTCGGCCAGCCCCTGCAGGTGCTGATGTGCGCCGACGACGCCGCCGTCCACGACGAGTACGTCCACGCCTACCAGCAGGGGGCACGGCCCCGGGTGATCGGCCGCGGCCGCGAGGAAAAGGCCCGGCGCAAGAACGGCGAGCGCTTTCCCATCGAACTGGCGGTCGGCGACCTGACTGCGGTGGGCGTGCCCCACTATGTCGGCATCATCCGCGACATCAGCGATCGCAAGCGCGCCCAGGAGACGCTGAGGCGCAGCGAGGAGCTGTTCCGCGACTTCGCCCAGTCGTCGTCGGACTGGTTCTGGGAAACCGATGCCGAGCACCGCTTCTGCAATTTCATCGGCCAGTCGCCGACCCTGGCCGGGCTGCTGTCCAAGGGCATCCTCGGGCGGTCGCGGCTGGAGATCATGGACACCTCGGCCCCGTCCGAGAAGCTGGCCGACCACATCGCCACCCTCGAGCAGCATCGCCCGTTCCGCGACTTCACCTATGACGTGGTGCTCGACGACGGCCGCCGACGCTCCCTGTCGGTCAGCGGCAAGCCCATCTTCGGTGACGGCGACGCCTTCCTCGGCTATCGCGGCACCGCCCGCGACATCACCGAGGAACTTGCCGCCGACCAGCGCCTGCGCGAGGTCGAGGCCCAGCTGACCACCGCCATCGCCAGCATCTCGGAAGGCTTCGTCCTGTTCGACGCCGACGACCGGCTGGTGGTGTGCAACGAGCGCTATCGCCAGATGTATCCCCAGGTCAGCCACATGATCGTGCCGGGTGCGGTGTTCCCCGACCTGGTGGCGGCGCTGGCCTCGGCCGGCGGCTATGCCCAGGTCGACATCCCCGAGCGCCTGCGCGCCCACCGCGAGGCCGAGGGCGGCGCCACCGTGCTGGAGCTGGCCGACGGCCGCTGGGTGCGGGTGGTCGAATACCCCACCCCCGACGGCGGCATCGTCTGCATCCACACCGACATCACCGAGGCGGTCCGCCTGGAAACCGAGCTGCGCGACGCCAAGGAGGAGGCCGAGGCCGGCTCGCGCGCCAAGTCCGAGTTCCTGGCCACCATGAGCCACGAAATCCGCACGCCCATGAACGGCATCATCGGCATGACCGGGCTGCTGCTGGACACCCGCCTCGACGACGAGCAGCGCCACTTCGCCCAGACCGTGCGCATGTCGGCCGAATCGCTGCTGACCATCATCAACGACATCCTCGACTTCTCGAAGATGGAGGCCGGCCGGCTGGAACTCGAGGAAAGCTCGTTCGAGATCCGTCCGCTGGTCGAGGGCGTGGTCGACATCCTGGCCCCCAGGGTGAAGGGGCGGCCGCTGGAGCTGACCTGCCTGATCCAGCCCAAGTCGGGCGGCGTGTTCAAGGGCGACAGCGGGCGCCTGCGCCAGGTGCTGCTGAACCTGGCCGGCAACGCCGTCAAGTTCACCGAGAAGGGCAACGTCAACATCGAGGCCGGCATCATCGAACGCGACGGCGTTCCCTGGCTGACGGTGGCGGTCGCCGACACCGGCATCGGCATTCCGGCCGACGTGCAGCCGCGGCTGTTCTCCATGTTCACCCAGGCCGATTCGTCGACGGCGCGCCGCTTCGGCGGCTCGGGCCTGGGGCTGGCCATCTCGAAGCGGATCATCGACATCTTCGGCGGCACCATCGGCCTGGACAGCGTCGAGGGCAAAGGCAGCACCTTCCGCTTCGAGGTCCCGCTGAAGCGCGGCGAGGGCGCGGTCGAATTCGGCGAGGCGGCGCGCCTGGCCGGGGTGCGCGTGCTGGTGGTCGACGACAATCCCACCAACGCCGACGTGTTCCGCCGCCAGATCGAAAGCTGGGGGGCCCAGACCGAGGTGGCGGAGCACGCCGCCGCCGGCCTGGCCGCCATCCGCGAGGCCATGGCCCGCGGCCATGGGTTCCACGTCGCCGTGCTCGACCACCACATGCCGGGCATGAGCGGCCTGGACCTGGCGGCGGTGCTGCGCGCCGACCCGCGGCTGGCCCATCTGCGGCTGATCATGGCCACCTCGGGCATGGCGGCCGACGTGGCCGATACCGCCCGGCGGCTGGGTGTCGACGTTGTGCTGTCCAAGCCGGTGCGCCAGAGCACCCTGCTCGACCGCCTGATGGAGTTGGCGCCCGGCGGCGCGCCGGCCCCCAAGGCCAGCCAGCCCGAGCAGGAGTTGGCGCCGGCGGCGGCTCCGGCGGCGCGGCTGCGCATCCTGGTGGCCGAGGACAATGCGGTCAACCAGCAGGTCGCGGTCGGCCTGCTGACCAAGTTCGGCCACCTCGCCGATGTCGCCGACGATGGCGGCGAGGCGGTGGCGCTGGTCGAGAAGGGCGACTACGACATCGTGCTGATGGACGTGCAGATGCCCAACATGGACGGCATCGCCGCCACCCGCGCCATCCGCGCCCTGCCGGGCGCCAAGGGCGCCGCCGTCATCGTCGCCATGACCGCCAACGCCATGACCGGCGACCGCGAGCGCTGCCTGGACGCCGGCATGGACGACTACATCGCCAAGCCCATCGATCGGAACCGGCTTCAGGCCCTGCTGGCCCGCTGGGCCGACAAGATCCTGGCCAGCCGGGGGGTGTCGCTGTGCGCGCCTGCGCCGGTCCCGGCACCCAGGTCCGCCCCGGCGGGTGGCGAACTGCCGCTGATCGACGCCGCGGCGGCCGCCGACCTGGCCGACACGCTGGGGGCAGAGGGGTTCGCCGACCTGGTCCGCTCGTTCACCGACAGCCTGTCCGAACGCCTGCAGGCCATCGGCGCCGCCGTCGCCGCCGGCAATTCGGAAGAGGCGTCGCGCATCGCCCATGCGGTGCGCGGGGCGGCGCTGAACCTGGGCTTCGTCCGCCTGGCAAAGCTGATCGGCGGGGTCGAGATCGCCGCCAAGGCGGGCGCCACCGAGGCCATGCTGCGCCGCGCCCTGGCCGAGGTGGGCGAGGCCGCCGTCGCCAGCCGGGAGGCCGCCACCGGCGCCGGTACCTGACAACCGGCCTATGTCTTCCCGCCAGTATTCAATTCGTCGCGGTCCAGCCATCATCGAACGACTGGGGTATTGGACGGACCGACGATGGGGACCACGATTGTGAAGACCAAGGCTGCGGGGCGGCCGCAGCGGGCAGACGACGTCGACCTCCTGGTGGTCAGCCGCATCCGCGCCCGCAGGCTGATGCTGGGCCTGTCACAGCACCAGCTGGCGACGGCGATCGGCGTTACCTATCAGCAGGCGCACAAGTACGAGTGCGGGCTGAACCGCATTTCGGCCGGCCGGCTGCACGACATCGCCGAAGCCTTGGGGGTCGCGGTGGGCTATTTCTTCGAGCCGCTGGAAAGCGGCGAGATGGACGGCAACATCGAGCGCCAGCGCATGTGCCTGGAACTGGCCCGCAGCTTCGCCGGGATCACCAACGAAAAGCACCAGCGCGCCCTGTGCGTGATGGCCAAGGCGCTGGTGCCGGACAACGACTGATCAGCCGTGGCGTGACACCAGCTTCAGCATGGTGTCGAGCGTGATCGACGAAAACGTCGCCCGCGCGGTGTCCTCGATCTCCATCAGGACCTGGCAGAGCGCGCGGCCCTCGGGGGTGTCGTCGCCGTCCTCGCGCTCGCCGTTGCGGATGGGGTCGATGGTCTCGAACAGCTGGATGACGTCCAAGAGCGTGGTTCGCCGGCTGTTGCCCGAAAAGCGATAGCCGCCGCCGGCCCCGCGCACCGCCTCGACCAGGCCGACGCGGCCCAGGCTGCGCAGCACCTTGGCGAGGTGGTTGGTCGAAATTCCGTACTTCTCGGCGATCTCGTTGGCCGAAAGCTGGCGGCTGGGATCGGTCGCCAGTTCGAGGACCGCAAACAGGGCGCAACGGGTTGCCTTCTGCAGCTTCATGGGCTTAGAGGTCCTTCTCGAGCTGGATGAAGGGGCCGGCCATCATCCCCTGGCTGCGGAAGAAGCTCATCACCAGCCGGTCGTCGCGGGCCAGCATGGTGCGCACCTTGCCCACGCTCTGCTTGCGGAAGCGGTCGCAGATGGCCTCGAACAGGGTGTTGCCGACGCCGCCTTGGCGCACGTCGTTGCGCACGCCGATGGCGAAGATCCAGCCGCAGGGCGGCGAGCCAAACTCCCACGAGCGTACTTCGCCGATGATGAAACCCAGCATGGTGTCGCCGTCGGCGCACACCAAGAAAAATCGGTGCCGTTTTACCGATTTGCCGTTGGCATCGGTCTCCTGTTCATCGGCCTTGCTGCTATAGCGCTCGTAAAGATCTTCCCAATACTCGGGCTTGGCAAGGCCGGTGTTTTCGGCATCCAGCGCAATCACTTGCGGAACGTCCGATGCCTTGGCATTGCGGACGCTGAATTTCTTTTCGCTGTGCCTGGGATGGGAATTTGCCATCTGGCGCTGCTCCATTTCCTATACCACCGTTCTAGTGCACGGGGCAGGTGATGACAACGGCAATTCTTTCGGGAGGTCTGACCAAAGGTTGGGGCGCGTAACGACAAGACGGCCGCCTGCCCTTGAACCGGAGCTGGTGCCGCCAAGATGCAGGGGGTGCGGCGACGGGAGGCGCGGGATGTTCGGCGGACGGCTGACCCTGTTCGAGCTGTTCGGCTTCAAGGTGCGTGTCGACCCCAGCTGGCTGTTGCTGGCGGCCCTGATCGTGTGGAGCCTGGCGGCGGGCTATTTCCCCGCCACTCAGCCGGGCTGGCGCCCCCGCGTCTACTGGATCATGGGGGGGGCGGGGCTGTTGGGCCTGGCCGCATCGGTGGTGGTGCACGAGCTGGCGCACTCGCTGGTGGCCAGGCGCTTCGACATGCCGATCACCGGCATCACCCTGTTCGTGTTCGGCGGCATCGCCGAGATGAACGAGGAGCCGCCCACCGCCCGCGGCGAGTTCCTGATGGCCATCGCCGGGCCGGTGGTCAGCCTGGTCATCGCCGGGCTGCTGTGGGGGTTAGTGGTCCTGGCCCTGCACCTGGGCGGCGACCCGTCCAACCCGGCGCTGGCGGTGGTGAGCTATCTGTCGTTCCTCAACCTGCTGCTGGCCGGGTTCAACATGGTGCCGGCCTTTCCCCTCGACGGCGGCCGGTGCTTGCGGGCCGCCTTGTGGGCGTGGCGCGGCGACCTGTTGTTGGCCACCCGCATGGCCACCGGGGCCGGTTCGCTGGTGGGGCTGGCGGTGGCCGGGTGGGGGGTCTATGCCCTGGTGCTGGGCAGCGTGGTCGGCGGGCTGTGGTGGATCATGGTTGGAATGTTCATCCGCACCGCCGCCGGCCAAGCCTATCGCCAGGCGGCCGGGCGGCGCCTGTTGGCGGGCCAGCCGGTGACCCGGCTGATGAATTCCAGCCCGGTGGCGGTCGAGCCCGGCGTGACCATCGAGCGGCTGGTCGAGGACTATTTCTATCGCCACGGCTTCAAGAGCTTTCCCGTGGTGGCGGGCGGCCGGCTGGTCGGCTGCGTCGCCATCGACGCGGTCAAGTCGGTGCCGCGCCCCGAGTGGCGATCGCGCACCGTCGCCGAGGTGATGGAAGGCTGTATCGGCGCCACCATTCCCGACCACGTCGACGCCGCCCAGGCCCTGGCGCGCATGCGGCGCAGCGGCCGGTCGCGCGTGCTGGTCACCCGCGACGGGCGCCTGGTGGGCGTACTGTCGCTCAGGGACCTGCTCGATCACTTGACCGTGCGCGAAGATCTCGAAGGTGGACACGCCTCGTGATTTCTGCGCCCAAAGAACGATGGGCCCCTTTCTTTTTGTGACATTCCTCCTACTCAAGGTCGTGGATTGTGATAGGCGGTTGGCGAGTCTTGTTCCGGGGTGTAGGATCATCCATACCCTTGCCCAAGGAAGAAGGGGGACCGAATGCCTGGGATGGACGCGCCGCCCGTCGGATTGGTGGTGCTCGACAGGGGAGGCCTCGACAGCCTCATCGTCGGATTGGCCAAGAAGGGGTACCGGGTCATCGGCCCCACCGTGGTCGACGACGCCGTCGTCTATGACGACATCTCCTCCACCAAGGACATGCCCGCCGGCCTCGGCGACGAGCAGCGGGGCGGCCACTACCGCCTGAAGAAGCGCAAGGACGGAGCCCTGTTCGGCTATACCGTCAGCCCGCAGGGCTGGAAGCGCTTCCTGTTCCCGCCCCGCCAGAAGCTGTTCGCCGCCAAGCGGTCCAAGGCCGGATTCGACATCCTGCCCCCCGACAAGCCCGAGGCGCCCATGGCCTTCATCGGCGTGCGCGCCTGCGAGTTGGCGGCCATGGCGGTGCAGGACCGGGTGTTCGGCGACAAGGCCTACGGCGATTCCGGCTACCAGCGTCGCCGGCGCGAGGCCTTCGTCGTCGCCGTCGAATGCGGCGAAGCCGGCGAGATGTGCTTCTGCGCCTCGATGGGCACGGGACCCGAGGTCAAGGCCGGCTTCGACCTCAAGCTGGTCGAACTGCCGGCGCGCGAGCTGTTCGTGGTCCAGGCCGGCAGCGAGCGCGGGCTCGAGATGGTCAAGGCGCTGAAGGCGCCGACCGCCTCCATCGACGACGCCAACGCCGCCATCGAGCGGGTGGGCAAGATCAAGTTCACCAAGAAGATGGACGCCGCCGCCGCCAAGACCCTGGCCGCCAAGCCCGAGCATGCGCGCTGGGACGACGTGGCCAAGCGGTGCCTGACCTGCGGCAACTGCACCATGGTGTGCCCGACCTGCTTCTGCTCGACGGTCGAGGACGTCACCGACCTCAAGGGCGACAATGCCGAGCGCTGGCGTCGCTGGGACAGCTGCTTCTCGGTGGAGTTCAGCTACATCCACGGCGGCTCGATCCGCAACGAGGCCCGTTCGCGCTATCGCCAGTGGATCACCCACAAGCTGTCGGCCTGGCACGACCAGTTCGGCACGTCGGGCTGCGTCGGCTGCGGCCGGTGCATCACCTGGTGTCCGGTCGGCATCGACATCACCGAGGAAGTGCGCGCCGTCAAGGCCAGCGAGAAGGGGAAATAGCCATGGTCCAGATGGAAAACCTGGGGCGCATCATCGACGAACACCCGTTCTTCCAGGGCATTGGTGACAAGCTGCGCACGCTGCTGGTCGGCTGTGCCGCCAACGAACGCTTCGAGGCCGGCGAGTTCATCGTCCGCGAGGGCCAGGCCGCCGACAAGTTCTACCTGGTCCGCGCCGGCTCGGTGGCGGTCGAGGTCGACATCCCCGGCCAGCCGCCGATCATCGTCGAGACGGTGGCCGAGGGCGAGGTGTTCGGCTGGTCGTGGGCAGTCGCCCCCTTCCGCTCGACCTTCGACGCCCGCGCCAACACCCTGGTGCGCGCCATCTCGTTCGACGGCAAGTGCCTGCGCGCCAAGATGGACAAGGATCCGGCGCTGGGCTACGAGGTCATGCGCCGCTTCATGGTGGTCATGTCCCACCGGCTGCATTCGGCCCGCCTGCAGATGCTGGACCTGTACGGCCCCGGCGCCCGCGCCGCGCTGGAAGCGCGCACGCCGACCAAGCCCAAGGTCGAGGTGGTGCGCGCCGTTGCCGGCTCGAAGGGCTCGAACCGCAGCCCGGCCGCCAAGCTGGGCGCGTCGAAGCCCGAGCGGGTGAAGGCGCTGGCCGAGGACAAGAAGCCGGCCAAGGACAAGAAGGACAAGAAGCCCAAGGCGGCCAAGCCCAAGGCGGCGAAGGCGGCCAAGCCCAAGGCCAAGGCGGCGAAGAAGACTTCGGCGAAGAAGGTGGGCTGATGACCGCGCTTCCTCCCGACCCCATGCTGCCGCGGCGCTTCCGCATCGAAAAGGTCAAGCGCGAGCTGTCCGACACCTTCACCATGGAGATGGTTCCGGTCGAGAAGGGCGAATTCCGCTTCCGCCCCGGCCAGTTCAACATGCTCTACGTCTACGGCGTCGGCGAGATCCCCATCTCGATCTCGGGCGACCCGGGCGACCACAAGGTGCTGGTCCACACCACCCGCGCGGTGGGCACGGTCAGTGCCGCGCTCGACGCCATGAAGGCGGGCGAGGTGATCGGCGTGCGCGGGCCTTACGGCAGCGCCTGGCCGGTCGAGCAGGCCTATGGCCACGACCTTGTGTTCGTCGCCGGCGGCGTCGGCCTGGCCCCCTTGCGGCCGGCCATCTACCAGGCCATGGCCGAGCGCAAGCGCTTCGGCCGGGTGATGGTGCTGTACGGCGCGCGCACCCCCGACGACATCCTGTTCCGCAAGGAAGTCGAGAAGTGGCGCGGCCGCTTCGACATGGAGGTGCTGGTCACCGTCGACCGCGCCACCGAAGGCTGGGCCGGCAACGTCGGCGTGGTCACCACCCTTATCAGCAAGGGCGGCTTCGATCCCCAGCACACCACCGCCTTCGTCTGCGGGCCCGAGGTGATGATGCGCTACGCCGCCCAGGCCCTGGAAAAGAAGGGCATGGACAAGTCGGCCATCTGGCTGTCCATGGAGCGCAACATGAAGTGCGGCTGCGGCCTGTGCGGCCATTGCCAGTGGGGCCCCGACTTCGTCTGCAAGGACGGTCCGGTGTTCCGCTACGACCGCATCGCCGACCGCCTGCTGGTAAGGGAGCTGTAAAGCCATGGCCGAGCGCAAGCGACCGAAGCTGGCGGTATGGAAGTTCTCGTCCTGCGACGGGTGCCAGCTGACCCTGCTGGACTGCGAGGACGAGCTGCTGGCTTTGACCGAGGAGGTGCGCATCTCGTACTTCCTCGAGGCCACCCGCAAGGTGGAGAAGGGGCCCTACGACGTCTCGCTGGTCGAGGGGTCCATCACCACTCCCCACGACGTCGCCGCCATCCGCGAGGTGCGCAAGGCGTCGAAGACCCTGATCACCATCGGCGCCTGCGCCACCGCCGGCGGCATCCAGGCGCTCCGGAATTTCAAGAACGTCAAGGACTTCATCCGCTGCGTTTATGCGCATCCGGAATACATCGACACCCTGACCACCTCGACGGCGGTTTCGGACCACGTGCCGGTGGACTTCGAGCTGCGCGGCTGCCCGATCAGCAAGTACCAGCTGCTCGAAGTGCTCAACGCCACCTTGAACGGCCGCAAGCCGTCGATCCCGCACCACTCGGAATGCATCGAGTGCAAGCAGAAGGGCATCGTCTGCCGCATGGTCGCCAAGGGCACCGCCTGCATGGGCCCGGTGACCCAGGCCGGCTGCGGCACCCTGTGCCCGGGCAAGGACCGCGGCTGCTTCGGCTGCTTCGGGCCGATGGAGACCCCCAACACCGCGGCGCTGGCGGCGCATTTCCGCGAGCTGGGCAAGGACGGCCGCGACGTGCAGCGCCTGTTCCGCAGCTTCAACGCCAACGCCGAGGCGTTCCGCAAGGAGAGCGAAAGCCATGGCTGACAGCCGCGTCATCAAGGTCGAGGCGCTCGCCCGTGTCGAGGGCGAGGGCTCGCTGTCCGTCAAGGTGCGTGACGGCAAGGTCACCGAACTGCATTTCGGCATCTTCGAGCCGCCGCGGTTCTTCGAGGCCTTCCTGCGCGGCCGCGACTATTCCGAGGTGCCCGACATAACGGCGCGCATCTGCGGCATCTGCCCGGTCGCGTACCTGATGGGTGCATCCCAGGCGATGGAAGATGCGCTGGGTATCACCGTGACCAAGCCCATCCGCGACCTGCGCCGCCTGGTCTATTGCGGCGAGTGGATCGAAAGCCACGCGCTGCACGTCTACATGCTGCACGCGCCCGACTTCCTGGGCCTGGCCGACGCGCTGGAACTGGCCGCCGCCAACCGTCCGCTGGTCGAGCAGGCGCTGCGCCTGAAGAAGATCGGCAACGAGATCCTGGAGTTGATCGGCGGGCGCGCCATCCATCCCATCGGCCTGCGCGTCGGCGGCTTCTACAAGACCCCGCGCAAGAAGGAGCTGAAGAAGGCCCTGGCCGACGAGCTGAAGTGGGCCATCGACACCAGCCTGGCCACGGTCAAGCTGGTGGGTGGCTTCGACTTCCCCGACGTGGTGCAGGACTACAACTTCATGGCGCTGCGTCACCCCGACGAGTACGCCATCCACGAAGGCCGGCTGGTCACCTCCAAGGGCCTCGACATCCCCGTGCGCGACTTCCTCAAGCACGTGGACGAGGAGCACGTGCCGTGGTCCAACGCGCTCCACGGTGTCGCCAAGGATGGCAGCCATCACCACGTCGGCCCGCTGGCGCGCTACAACCTCAACCACGACAAGCTGAACCCGGTCGCCCGCGACGCCGCCAAGGCCGCCGGCCTGGGGAAGGAGGTCCGCAACCCCTTCCAGTCCATCGTGGTGCGCTCGGTCGAACTGGTGCAGGTGTGCATCGACGCGCTGGCCATCGTCGAGAACTGGGAGGAGCCGGACCGGCCGTATGTGGAGGCCCCCGTGCGCGCCGGCGAAGGCCACGGCTGCACCGAGGCCCCGCGCGGCATCTGCTATCACCGCTACCGAATCGCCAAGGACGGCAGCGTCGAGGACGCCCGCATCATCCCGCCCACTGCCCAGAACCAGAAGGTCATCGAATTGGACCTGTGGAAGGTGGTGCAGCAGAACCTTGCCAAGTCCGACGACGAGATCAAGTGGCGCTGCGAACAGGCCATCCGCAACTACGACCCCTGCATCTCGTGCGCGACCCACTTCCTGAAGCTGGAAGTCGATCGCGGGTGAGTGCCCCCACCCTCACCCTCCCCCGGCGGAGCCGGGGGAGGGGGCGGCCGACCGCTTCCACGTCCAACCCTCCCCCGGCTTCGCTGGGGGAGGGCACCGCACGCACCCTTGTGATCGGCATCGGCAACGCCTTTCGCCGCGACGACGGCGTCGGGCCGGCGGTGGTCGAGGCGTTGGGGGACATGCCCGGCGTCGTCACACTGGTCCATCATGGCGAGGGCACCGACCTGATGGAGCGCTGGCAGGGCTGCGCCCGCCTGGTGCTGGTGGACGCCAGCTGCTCGGGGGCGCCTGCGGGCACGGTGGGGCGCTGGGATGCCTCGGCCGTCGACCTGCCGGCCGGCCTGCTGCCCAAGGGCAGCCACGTCTTCGGCGTCGCCGAGGGCATCGCCCTGGCCCGCCGGCTGGGCAAGCTGCCCGCCTCGGTGGTGGTCATCGGCATCGAGGGCAAGGATTTCACCGCCGGCCAGGGCCTGTCGCCCGCGGTCGCCGCGGCGGTGCCGGATGCCGTGGCGCTGGCCCGCGAGGCACTGCTGGCCCCGGCTTAACTCCGCGGGAAGGTCAGCGCGAAGGCGGTGCCCTGGGCGGCCGGTTCCAGGGCCAGGCTGCCGCGCATGGGGCCGGTGGCCAGGTTGAAGGCGATGTGCAGGCCGAGCCCGGTGCCGCCGCTGCCGCGCCGGGTGGTGAAGAACGGATCGAAGATGCGGCCGCGGTACTCGGCGGGAATGCCCTTGCCGTCGTCGGCATAGACCAGCCGCACCGTGGCGTCGTCGGGCGTGGTCACCGTGACCGCCAGGCGGCCGCGTTCGCCCGCATCGAAGGCGTGGGCCAGCGAATTCATCACCAGGTTGGTCAGGATCTGCGACAGCGCGCCCGGATAGCCGTCGACGACGATGCCGGCCGGGCAGTCCACCTCGACCGCGTGGCCGCCCTGGCGCAGGCCGGGGCCCAGGCTGGCGAGCGTCTCGTTGATGGCCAGGGCCAGGTCGAAGCGGCGGCGCTCGGCGCTGGTGCGGTCGACGGCCACCTGCTTGAAGCTGCGGATCAGCCCGGCGGCGCGCTCGCAGTTGGCCAGAACCAGGCGCGAGGTGTCGGCGGCGGTCTCCATGAACCGCTCGAAATCGTCGACGGCGACGTCGTCGGCCTCGAACTTGGTGCGGATGTCCTGCACCGCGTCCGCGAGATGCGAGGCGCACGACAAAGCGATGCCGACGGGGGTGTTGATCTCGTGGGCGACGCCGGCGACCAGCCCGCCCAGCGAGGCCAGCTTTTCGGACTGCACCAGGGACTCCTGGGTCTCGCGCAGGCGCACCAACGCGTCCTCGGCCTCGGCGCGCCGCTTGGCCAGTTCCTGGTTGGCCGCACCCAACTGGGCCTGCAGGCGGTCCGAAACCTTCACCAGCCGGCGCTGCTCGCGCACGCTGCGGCGGAAGGCCTCGATCAGCCCGTCGACGCCGGCGCGCAGCTCGGGCGCGGCATCGGCCAGGCTGCGGCGCAGGGCCTCGGCCTCTTCGAGCAGGCGGTCTTCGGCATCGAAGAGATTGAAGGCCATCAGGCGCCCGCAGGCAGTTCCACCAGGGTGAAGGCGACGTGTTCCAGGTCCTCGGCGAAGTCCTCGCCGAATTCCTTCATGGTCTCGTCGTCGGCGGTGTAGCGCCACTCGACGGTGACGGGCGTGCCGGCGGTGGCGGCCTTCTCGAGCAGCAGGAAGATGTTCATCAGCGCCTTGGCGCTCGAGCTGTTGAAGTAGATCAGTTCGAACTCGACGCGCACCGGCGGGGCGGCCGGGCGGGCAAGGAAGCCTTCCAGCCACGAGAAGATGGGGCCGAACACCGTCGAGGCGTCTTCCGGATAGGACTCGCCCCGCAACGACAGCACCCGCGCCCCGGCGTCGAACCGCACTTCGGGGGAACGCTCGGTTGCGCGGATTTCGAGGTTTTCCATGGCGTTCATCAGATCAGGACCTTGAGGCAGAAGAAGGCGGTGTCGTCGTCGATCCGGTCGAAGTCGAATTCGATCGGCTCGCTGGCCCGCCGTGCGATTTCGATCAGGCCGATGGTGGCCCCCTTGCTGTCCTCGTCGGGGGACTCGCGCAGCTGTTCCTTGTAATAGGCCTTGATCTCGTTGGGCCCCATGTTGCGCAGGTGGTCCAGCCGGCCCTTCAGCTTGGGTACGTCGACGGTCTTGACCTCGTTGGCACAGACGATGAAGAAGCGGCCGTCCTGGGTGCCGATGGCGATCATCCCCGACGACAGCTCGACCGCCTTGCCCGACTCGGCGGTCTGCAGCTTGTGGGCGGAATAGCGGATGATGTTCTGGGCCTGCTCGACGAAGACCGAGAACACCTTCTTGATGGTGGTGACGTCGGCCTCCTCGATGGCCATCTTCTGGCGCAGCGCATCCCCTAGCGAATAAAGGATGCCCTCAGACAGGTAGCCGCTGAACGAGAAGATCACTCCCCTCTCGTCCAGGGTCCGCTTGAAGTCGCGATAGTGTCGGGCGAGCATCGTCAGGCCTCTGCCGTGGAGGGGTCAGGCTAGCACCGGCCGATCACCGGCTCAAGCCGGCCCGCTGGCCGGGTTTCTCTTCGTGCAGAAAGCGCGAATACGACTGCACGATGCGCGCGTATTCGCCACTGTCCTTCAGCCGCTTCAGCCCGCGGTCGAAGGCGTCGCGGATGGCTTCGTCGCGGAAGGCGACGTGGTATTCGGTGGGCGGAAACAACGGGTGGAAGCGCACCGCCTGGGTGGTGTCGGCCTTCGCCTTGACCTCGGGCGAATCGGCGAACCAGGCGAAGATGTTGCGGTCGGCGACCACCACGTCGGTCCGGCCGAGGAACAGCAGCACCGGCTGGACCACCTGACGGTCCTCCTCGCGGTACTGCGGGTTGGCGGCTACCGCCGCGGCATAGTCGGGGCCCAGGAACTTGGTAGCGTTCTGGAAGGCGATCACCGACTTGCCGGCCAAGTCGGCGACCTTGTCGATGTGCAGGTCGCGGCTGGCCAGCGAGATGGCGACGTTGCGGTAAGTGATGTGGCTTTGCGAATAGAAGGCCTTGACGCCCGACGCCTCGATCATCGGCGTGGCGGCGTCGACCTTGCCCAGCTCCAGGTCGCGGGCGACGCGGGCCAGGGGGACCACCCGCGGCGAGATGGTATGGCCTTCCGACTCCAACGAGCGCTTGACGATGTCGTATTCGATGCCGCGCCATTCCTCGGCGATGACGTAGGGCGGCAGCGAGCGGCCCACCGCCAGCACCACCTCGGCGGCGGGGCAGGGGGCGGCAAGGATGGCCAGCACGGCGGCGGCAAGGCCTGACAGCAGCGTGCGCGTGGTCGTCATCGGCTTACCCCCCTTTCACGTGGGCGCGCGGCAGGCGCAGGGTGAACTGGGTGCCGCGGCCGACCTGGCTTTCCACCTCGACCGATCCGCGGTGCAGGTCGACGATCTGGCGGACCATGTGCAGGCCGATGCCCGATCCGGGAATGCCGCGGGCGTTTCCGGCGCGGTGGAAGCGCTCGAAGATGCGGGGCAGGTCGGCCTCGGGCACGCCGATGCCGTGGTCAGCGATGCGCACCAGCAGGCCGTCGTGGTCGACCTGGGCGGTCACGCTGACCGGCGCCGGCTCGGACGAGTACTTGACCGCGTTGCCCACCAGGTTGCCCACCGCCAGGCCCAGCATGCGCTGGTCGCCCCAGGCGGGCGGCAGGTCGGGCAGCTCGAGGGTGATGGCCCGCTGGGGATTGGCGGCCCGTTGCGCCGCCACCACCGCCGCCAGCATGTCGCCCAGGCTGAAGGCGCGCTCGTCCAGCGTGATGGTGCCGTTTTCCAGCTGCTCGTCGGCCAGGCAGGTGTCGATCAGGCCGATCAGGCGCTGGACGGAGCCGCGGATGCCGTCCAGGCGGCCGCGGGTGCCGGCGTCGCCGCCGCGCATCATCAGCATCTGCGCCGCCGAATCGATGATGGCCAGCGGGGTGCGGAACTCGTGGGAGACCATGGACAGGAACTGGCGCTGGCGGCGCTTGGCCTCGGTCTCGCGTGCCAGGGCGGCCTCGGTGCGCTCCTTGGCGCGTGCCAGTTCGTCGCGGCTGGCCTGCAGCTCCGCGGTGCGTGCCGCGACCCGCGCCTCCAGCTGGGTATTGGCGTCGATCAGCTCGGCGTTCAGGTGCTCGATGGTGACGATGTCGCGCCAGGCCCGCACCCCGCCCACCAGGGCCGAGAACAGCTTCTGCGCGGTCAGCTCGGTCTTGCTCTTGTAGTCGTTGACGTCGTAGGTGGTGACCACCTCGCGCTCGGGCGCCTCGCCCGGCTGGCCGGTGCGCAGGATGATGCGGATGCGGCGGTTGTCCAGCACCTCGCGGATGTAGCGCACCAGCGTCAGGCCGGCGTCGGGGGTCTCCATGACCACGTCGAGCAGGACGACGGGAATGTCGGGCCGTTCGGCCAGGATCTCGGCGGCCTCGGCCGCCGACCCGGCCGACAGCATCTCGAAGCCGCGGTCGTCGAAGACGAAGTCGCGCAGCAAGGTGGCGGTCATCTCGTGGACCTGGGGGTCGTCGTCGACCACCAGCACCGGCCAGGCAGGCTGCGGGGCGGCAGAGGCGGCGCGGCGCGGCCTCAGGGCGAGCTTGCGCCGGGCCCTGTCAGCCATCGGCGATGACGGGGGCGGTGAAGGCATAGCCGACGCCGTGCACGGCCTCGACCGGCAGCGGGCGGCCGAAGGCTTCCTCGGCCTTGGCACGCAGGCGGCGCACCAGCGAGTCCACCGACCGGTCCTCGGGGTTCCAGTGACGCTTGCCCAGCGCGCTGAACAGCTGCTGGCGCGACACCGCCTCGCCCGGGCGGGCCACCAGCAGCGAGACGAAGGTGCGTTCGTTGGCGGTCAGCTTCAGGGCCGCCCCGTCGGGGCTCATCAGTGTCCAGCCCAGGGAATCGAAGCGCCACTCGCCCGCCCGCGGGGCGGCGGTGGCACCGGCCGGGGCCAGTTTCAGGCGGCGCGACAGGGTGCGCACTTGCGCCTCGATCTCGCGCAGGTCGACCGGCTTGACCAGATAGACGTCGGCGCCGATCTCGAGGCCCACCACCTTGTCGATGCCCAGCGAGCGGGCAGTCAGCATGATGATGCCGATCTCGGAGCGCTCGCGCAGGCGGCCGGCGATGGAAAATCCGTCCTCGCCGGGCAGGTTGACGTCGAGGATCAGGATGTCGACGGGGCGTTCGGCAATGGCGCGGTCCAGCGCCGCGCCATCCTCGCAGCCGACCACCTGGTGGCCGCAGCCTGCCAGGTATTCGACCAGATCGGCACGCAGCGCAGCCTCGTCTTCGACGACGGCAATCCTCGCCATGGTATCTCTCCCCGGAACCCTCCGGGCGGGAGTCGATACCACGATTTCGTTTCCGTCAATCGTGATCTGCATCGGTGCGGATCAATAACCGTTCGGATAAGCCCAATAACAGCCGGTCCATTCGACTGGCCCACAGATCATCACGCATCAGGAGTAATGATCTGTCATGCATGCGCCTGAGAGTAGAGCCGCCGCAATTTCCCAGACGCGCCGCCACGACCTTTCTGGGGGTGCGGGTGACCACCCGCGATAGATGGGCGACGGCCAGACGGGCGCCGGCGGCGGTCCAGCAGGGCGGGGATTTCGACAGGTCTTCGGGGCGGATGCCGAACTCGTCGGCGACCATGGCCAGCACCAGCTCGAAGTCGGGGTCGGCGCGGGTCGGCGCGGCCCGGAGGGCGTGAGAGGGAGAGGCGGCGGCGAACAGCATGACGATCCCGGGCAAGGCCTTGGCATGGTCATCCTGGCGCCGGTACCGGCACTCTTCCACCCGCGGTTGGTATCGGGCGGTGACGAAATGTGACGATGGTATAGGGTCCCTCCCCCGGCCGCGGCCGGGGGAGGGACGGGGCGATCAGTACTGCTTCTTGTCCGACCACATCTCGGCGTTGAAGCGCACCACCTTGTTGCGGCCGGTTTCCTTGGCCTGGTACAGGGCGACGTCGGCGAACTTGACTGCCTGCCAGAAGGTGTCGCTGTCATGCGGGAAGTCGGCGACGCCGATCGAGATGGTCTTGCGCAGCAGCACGCTGCCGGCCTGGATCTCCAGGGCCTCGACCGAGCTGCGGATCTTCTCGGCGACCAGGTCGGCGTCGGCCGGCGGGGTGTCGAGCAGCACGATCAGGAACTCCTCGCCGCCGTAGCGGATCACCAGGTCCGAGGTGCGCACGCTCTGGCGCAGCACCTTGGCCAGGGCCTTGATCACCGCGTCGCCGGCGTCGTGGCCGTAGGTGTCGTTGACCATCTTGAAGTAGTCGAGGTCGAGCATCAGGATCGCCAGGGCGCTCTTGCGGCGCTGCTGGGCGGCGATCAGGGTGTCGACGTACTCCTCCAGGAAGCGGCGGTTGTTCAGCCCGGTCATGGGATCGCGCAGGCTGGACTCCCGCAGCGTCTCCATCAGCTTCTTGGTCTCCAGCACCGGCGCGGCCTCGCGCAGGTAGACGTTGATGTAGGGGATGCGGGCGGCCAGGTCGGCCTCCTCGCCCTCGCGGGCGACCAGCTGCAGCACGTTGCCGACCGATCCCGACTGGATGATCGGCAGGCAGATGTGCTTGCGGCCCTTGGCCTCCTCGGGCGGCTGGAAGGCATAGCAGATGCCGGGATTGATGACGCCGTCGACCCGGTGGCCGGTGCGCTTGACCCGGCAGCCGTCGCTGCGCACCAGGATCTGGGGATCGCACCAGCGGCAGTTGGTCTCGGCCTCGCCGTCGACGAACAGCGGCACCATCTGGTTGCGGTTCTGCACCATCTCGTACAGCGAGTATTCCTTGATGCCGAATTCCTTGGTCAGCGCCAGGGCCAGGCGCTGGTGGATCTCGGCCTTGGTCTCGTCCTCCTCGATCGCCTGCTTGAAATGGGCGGCCCGGGTCAGGCCCTCGACCATGTCGATGGTGGCGACCAGCTGGTTTTCCTCGGCCGCCGGGGTGCGCTCGGTCAGGCGGGCGACGTTGTCGCCGATGCGCGCCAGCCCGTCGTCTAGGAATTCCAGCAGGCGGTTCATGTCGGTGGCGATCTGGCCCAGCTCGTCGTTGGTGATCTGCTCGACCTTGGCCTTGAAGTCGCCGCGCAGCGCCCGCTGAACCGCGTGCTCGACGTCGTTGGCGGTCGAGGTGATCGGGCGGATCAGGCGGCGGATCAGGAACAGGGCGATGGCCGAGAACAGCGTCACGGTGCCGACGATGCCGGCCACGGTCAGCATGGCCTTGGACTTCAGGCTGCCGATGGACACCAGCATGGTCACCGCACCCAGCACCTGGCCTTCCTGGGCCTGGTGGCACTGCAGGCAGTTGGGCGAGCCCCGGGTGGTGGCGACGAAGGGAATGGTGCCGCGGATCAGGGTGTCGTCCTCGGTCTCGAGGATCTTGTACTGGGGCTTGCCTTCGCGGATCACCTGCTGCTCGAGCTCGTCGCTGACCGTCTCCTCGCTCAGGCCCTTGCCGAACTGCTGCTCCACCACCGGAGAGCGCACGACGCGCGCCGAGGAAAGGCCCTGGACCTCCATCAGGCGGCGCAGGAAGCTTTCGCGCTTGTCGATGACGCCGTTGATCATCGATTCGGTGAGGTGGACGCGCACGATCTCGGCGGCGGTGCGGATGTGCTCCGAGGACGAGGCGATCGAGAAGCTACGGAAGGCAAACAGGCTGATGGCCACCAGCATGGCGATCAGGCTGACGGCAATGGCGACGAAGAACATCGTCACCTTAGAATTCAGATTCATCCCCCAAACCCCTTCCCCGTGACCCGGGTGCTCGTTTCCGCTTGTCCTGTCGCGCCCCCGCGCGAAAGCGCAAGGATAGACCGACAGGCCCTGCGCGACAATGCCGCATGTGCCCAATCGGTGGTGGAGTGGCTACCCGCCTCCGCCGGGTGCCCGGAAATGGCGGAATATCGGGTGTGGACCCGATCGGAAAACCGGCAAAAAACGTATTTCAGATCGGAGAATCATCTACCTCGTTGGTTGGTGCTTCTGCTAATTTGATGGGACCGACCGGGGGGATGTTGGGGCGGCAGGCTCCCGGTTGTCTGGAGTGGCGTCGTGTCGGCAGTGGTCATCTGGGCTTAGGGGGACGGGCTTGGCATCGCAAAACGCGATCGGCAAGGTGGAGACCGTTGCGGGCACGGTAGGCGTGACCCATGCCGACGGCACCACCGGCACGCTCGGCCCCGGAGATCCCGTATTCCAAGGTGACCAGCTGCGCACCGAGATGGGCGGCGCGGTCGGCATGAAGTTCGAGGACGGCACCACCTTCTCGCTGGGCGAGAAGGGCCGGATGACCCTCGACGAAATGGTCTACGATCCGGCAAGCAAGGCCGGCAGTGCCTCGCTCTCCATCGACAAGGGTGCCTTCACCCTGGTCAGCGGCGATATCTCCAAGACCACGCCCGACGCACTGACCGTCAAGACGCCGACCATGACCATCGGCGTGCGCGGCACCGCGCTGACCAGCAACGGCCAGACGGTGGCCCTGATGGCCGAGCAGGGCCAGAAGGTGGGCGAGCTGTCGGTCAAGGGCGCCTCGGGCCAGACCATCACCCTTAACCAGGCCGGCCAGGCCGCCTCGCTCAGCCCCTCGGGCAGCCTGACGCCCACCTCGATGACGCCCAACCAGGTGGCGCAGCTGGGCGGCAACTCGCTGGCGGCGCTGCCCGGCGGCCACCAGTCGGTGCTGGGCGCGGCGTTCTCGGGGGCGATTTCGCAGTCGCAGGCGGCCTTCGCCGCCCAGCAGGCCGCCGCCCCGCCGCCCAAGGCGCCCGAACCGCAGAAGTCGCCGTCGGTCGAGAAGATCCAGCAGCAGCAGGCCGAGAAGGCCGCCAAGGAAGCCGGCAAGGCCGAGACCGTGCTCGAGGTGCTCAAGCAGCTGCACCAGGAGACCGAGCAGAAGATCGAGCAGATCAAGCAGGCGGTCGAGCTGGCCCGCCACGAGGTCGAGGCCAAGCAGGAAGAGGCCAAGAGGGCCGCCGACCGCGCCGCCGCCGACGTGGCCCCGCAGGTCCATCAGCTGTTCCAGGACTTTACCGCCCTCGACAATGCCGCGGCGGCGCGGGCCATGCAGCTCCGCGACCAGGCCCAGGCTGCCCTGACGGCGCTGAAGGCCCAGGAGGACCTGGTCGAGGGCAAGGTCGCCCTGATGGGCCCGAAGCTGGTGGTCCTGGCCTCGCCCACCGCAACGGGTTCCGACCAGACCGCCGCCAAGTCCGCGCTGAGCACCCCCTATGCCGACGCCATCGCGGCCCAGTCGCAGGTCGACTCCTATGTCGCCTCGATCAGCGGGTTGGCGGCCCAGGCGGTGGCGGCTGCCGCCGGCCACGGCGGCCTGGCGACCCAGTATGCCCTGGCGGCCCAGAGCGCCCTGACCGAGGCGCAGGCGCTGCAGGCGGCGGTCAAGACCACCATGACCCTGGTGACCAAGATGGCCGCGGATCCGGCCACCTTCTTCACCACCGTCGGCCAGTGGTCGACCCACAACGCCACCAACGATCCGACCACCGCGGTCGACGACACCACCATCTCGCTGGCCGAGCACGACGCGCTG
>JBLNBU010000045.1:0-7278 GCA_050260215.1 Actinomycetota bacterium | reverse complement strand
CCCCCCCCCCGGCCGGGTGCTGGCCGCCGCCGACACTCCGGTGTTCGAGATCGACGGCAAGGTGGTGGCCGGCCAGCCGGTGCGGGTGCTGTATGATTCGCTGCCGGCCGGCTTGCGGCCGCAGCCGTCGTTCCACGCCGCCGTCACCGCCGATGCGGCGGGCCGGCGCGAAATCGAGCTGGCCTATCTGGCCGGCGGCCTGTCCTGGACCGGCGAGACCGTCGCCGAACTGGACGGCGACCACTTGTCGCTGTCGGTGTGGGCGACGGTGACCAACGCCAGCGGCGCCGACTTCTCGGATGCGGCGCTGCGACTGGTGGCCGGCAGCATCAACCAGGTCCAGCCGGCACCCGTGCCGCGGCTGCGCACCGCCCAGATGGCGGCGGCCATGGCCGCCCCCGACACGGATGCCCCGCGCGAACGCCTGGGGCCCTATCACATGTGGACGGTGGCCCGGCCGGTGTCGCTGCCCAACGGCGGCAGCCGGCAGGTGCCGGTGCTGTCGGCCGCCCGCGTGCCGGTCGAGCGCGAACTGGTCCTCGACCCGCTGCCGCCGCGCGGCTTCCGCGACGCCGAGCCGGGCGGGCCGGCGGTCCACCCCTTGCTGGTGCTGCGCTTTGCCAACGACGCCCGTGCCGGGCTGGGCAAGCCGCTGCCCGCCGGCCTGGTGCGGGTGTTCGATCGCGCCCGCGACGGCAGCCTGACCTTCCTGGGCGAGGACCAGCTTCCCGCCACCCCCGAGGGTGCCCAGGCGCGCATCGGGCTCGGCCGCGACTTCGACGTCACCGCCAGGCGCGTGCAGACCGACTTCCAGCGGGTGTCGGCCGAGGTGACCGAAGCCGCCTGGGAAGTCCGCCTGGCCAACGCGTCCGACCACGCCGCCACGGTGACGGTGCGCGAGGCCTTTCCCGGCGAATGGCTGGTGATCGACGAAAGTCGGCCGCACACCAAGGACGCCGCCCATGCGGTGCACTGGTCGGTGCCCCTGCCGGCGCGCGGCGAGGCCGTGCTGAAATACCGGGTGAGGGTGAAGGGCTAGCCGCCCGCCTAAGCCAGGATGCTGAACAGGGACTTGGCCGTCGAGGTGTCCTGGCCGGAGCTGCCGTAGGTCGTCAGCGTCTTGTTGGCGCTGCGCTGGGCGGTCAGCGCCTGCTGCACCGAGGCCACGGCCTTGGCGTTGCGGTCCAGGCTCGCCTGCTGGGTGGCGGTGGTGGTGATCGCCGAATTGCCGGTCAGGTTGGAGACCATCTGCTTGGCCAGCGCCTTGGACACCGAGGTGGTCGCCGACACCGTCGCGCCCGAGCTGCCGCCGCCGGTGACGCTTTCCGCCGCTTGCAGGCGGAAGGTGGTCAGCTGGCTTTGCGCCGCCGCCTGGGAGATGGCCGCCGTCGCCTTGCGCAGCGACGCCTCGTCGGTGATTTTCAGGTCGCTCAGGCCCAGGGACTTGCTGTCCTGGGTCTGGGCCGAAATGGTCAGGGTGACGCCGTCCTTGGTGTTGACCGACACGGCACCGGTGCCGGACTGCAGCAGGTTGGTGGTGCCCGATTTGGCGGCCGCATTGTTGGCGTCGATCTTGGCAGCCACGGCGGCGATCTTGTCGTTGAGCGCCTTGACGGTGGCAGTGTCCAGGGGCTGGCCGCTCGAGGTGGCCTGGCGGATGTCGTCCTGCAGCTTGGCCAACTCGTCGGTATTGCTTTGCGAACTGGTCAGCGCCTTGCCGACCGCGTCGGCCCCCTGGCTCGACGACAGGGTCTTGGTGGTGGTCGCGGTCGAGGCGGCGGTCGACGAGGTGGTCGACGACGTTGCGGTCGGGGCCGTCGTCTTGGCGACGCCCGTCGTGCTCAGCACCGTGGCGGTGGAAACGGAGGAGACGGCGTCCATGGCCCGCGCCTTCACGCAGTTCGATCTAACCGATCTTGCTCCGAATATGCGTTTTTTTCAACCGCAGGCGCGGGGCTTGGGGCGAAGGGACGATATTTGCTGGGCGTGCGGCCGGCCTTCAGCCCTTGTGGACGTCCTTCCACACCTGGCTTTCGAACACGATATAGGCGTCCATCATGGCGCGGTAGATGTGCTCGATCAGGTCGGGCTGGGCGGCGTTTTCCACCGCCAGGTGGCGGACGCGGCGCACGATCTCCTCGATGCGTTCGACGTCGACCACCTTGGCCTTGGTCTCCTTGAAGCGGGCCGCCTGGGCGACATAGCCGGCACGCTCGGCCAGCAGCGGCACGATGCGGGAATCCAGGCGGTCGATGTGGCTGCGCACCTCGGCCAGGCTGTTGCATTCGGTCATCGGACAGCTCCTAAGCAGTCGGGCCAGCGGCCCCGCCCCGCCCGGCGAGGGACAAATCAATAAGCATATTCGCGGAAGATGGGGTCGACGGTGCCGCCCCAACGACCGTGAAAGGCCTCCAGCATTTCTTCCGCCGGCGTGCGACCCGATTGGGCGATATCCTTCAGCGTGTCGAGGAAGATGGACTCGTCGCGGCCCGAATCGTTGAGGCGGGCGCGGCGCTTCAGCCCGCTGGCGGCCAGTTCCAGCACGCGCAGCGCCAGGTCGCGCACGGTGGTGCCGCGGATACGGGCGCCCAGCGCCTGGGCAGGCACGTCGGCGCGCAACTGCTCGCGCTCCTCGATGGTCCAGTCGGCGACCAGGTTCCAGGCGCCGTCCAGGGCCTCGTCGTCGTAGAGCAGGCCGGTCCACAGGGCGGGCAGGGCGCACAGCCGCCGCCACGGCCCGCCGTCGGCGCCGCGCATCTCCAGGTACTTCTTCAGCCGCACCTCGGGGAAGGCGGTGGTCAGGTGGTCGTTCCAGTCGCCCAAGGTGGGGCGTTCGCCCGGGGCCGCCGGCAGCTTGCCGGCCAGGAAGTCGCGGAACGACTGGCCGGCGGCGTCGATGTAGCGTCCGTCGCGATAGACGAAGTACATGGGCACGTCCAGCATCCAGTCGACGTAGCGTTCGAAGCCGAAGCCGTCCTCGAAGACGAAGGGCAGCATGCCGCAGCGGTCGGGATCGGTGTCCATCCACACCGCCGAGCGGGTCGACAAAAGCCCCGACGGCTTGCCGTCGACGAAGGGCGAGCTGGCGAACAGGGCGGTGGCCACCGGCTGCAGGGCCAGCGCGGTGCGGAACTTGCGCACCATGTCGGCTTCCGAGCTGAAGTCCAGGTTCACCTGCACCGTGCAGGTGCGCAGCATCATGTCCAGGCCGCGCCCGCCGCGGGTCGGCATGTAGCGGCCCATCACCGCATAGCGGCCCTTGGGCATCCAGGGGGTGTCCTCGCGCGACCACTTGGGCTGGAAGCCGACGCCCAGGAAGCCGATGTCCAAGGGGGCGGCCACCTGCTTGACCTGCTTGAGGTGCTGGTAGGTCTCGCGGCAGGTCTGGTGGATGGTTTCCAGCGGTGCGCCGGACAACTCGACCTGTCCGCCGGGCTCCAGGCTGATGGCGGCGCCGCCGGCATCGGTGAGCGCGATCACCCGGCCGGCCTCGAGCACCGGCGTCCAGCCCAGCTTCTCAAGGCCGGTCAGCACCGCCTCGACGCCGCGCTCGCCCTCATAGGGCAGGGGGCGCAGGTCGTCCTGGGTATAGGCGAACTTCTCGTGCTCGGTGCCGATGCGCCAGGCATCGCGGGGCTTGCAGCCGGACTCCAGGTACTCCACCAGCTGTGCGCGGGAGGTGACGGGTTCGCCGCTGGACTTGGCGGGGGCGGACATCTGGACCCAGTTCTCCTCGGGTGGGGCGCCCGTTCATAAGGCGTGCGCCAATCCAACGACAGGGGCAAAGCAGGCGTCAAGCTTCGATTTGGGGACTGAGCCCTGCGCCGTCCGCCACTCATGCGGCGGGGCCTGGTGGAATTCGCCCGTCGCCCCTTGAACCGGCGGCCGGGCGCACAAAATAGGTATATTATTCACATCTTAAGAGAGTCGTTCCGATGAAGAAGATCGCCCTCTCCGCCACCGTCCTCGCCGGCATCCTGCTTGCCGGCCATGCCCAGGCCGGCGACCTGCAGCGCTGGACCACCCTGTTCACCGCCGGATCCGAGCCGGCCGCCAGCTCGTCGGCCGATATCGCCGCCTGGAGCCGCATGTACAGCGACCAGCCCTGGGTGGCCATGGGCGTCGGCCAGCCCCATTCGCCCGAGGCCATGGCCAAGGCCGCCGCCGTCGACGGCAAGGTCGAGGCCCAGCGCGCCCAGCAGTTGGCCGCCTGGACCGACCTTTACAGCCGCGACGTCTATCCGGGGATGGGCCTGGTCGGGCACGGGCGGAACTGATCTGTCCCCAAGGCACGAGAGGCGCCCGCAGGCCGGGCGTCCCTCGCACCGGGCAGGAGGTCGAACAGGGCCTGCCCATCGGCACGGCGCAGGACGTGTCAGGCGTTTATGGCCCGGGTCGTGACGGTAGGCCCATGCGCCGCATCTGCTTGGGGTCGAAATCCCTGGCCCCGGCCGGCAGCGCGGCGGCCGGGAGCATCAAAAGGATGGCCGTCATCCATCGCGCCATGGGCTCCTCCCGCAATGGATGAGAACATGGCCTGCGTCCGCCGTCAGAAGGCGGGTCGAGGCCGTGCCCCGGTCATTCCCCCGTCTTCAGCCGCTGCGCCGCAACCAGCCCGAACTTCAATGTCAGGGCCTTGCGGCGCAGCGGATGCAGCGTCTTTTCCTCGGGCGGGCGCAGCAGGTGGGCGTCGAAACTGTCGGCGACCAGCACGCCCACCGCCTCGGGCAGCAGCACCAGCGGGAAGCCGGGCGAGACGGCGAACAGCAGCCCGTCGCACCATTCGCGGTATTCCGGCCACTTGATGTCGGCGTGGAAATCGTCGATGCCGCTTTTGACCTCGACCGCCCACAGGCGGCCGTCGGGCAGCAGGGCCATCAGGTCGACGCGCCGGCCGCTGGGCAGAACGAATTCGGGCAGCACCCCGGCGTTCATGGCCGCCAGCAGGCGCCGGGCTCCGCGCCCCAGGGTTGCCGTGGTTCCGGCCCTGCCGTCCGCCATGGTGGATATCCCAACAAATCTTGTTGCGCGGCGCAGCATACTACGCTTAGGTCGGCGGACCTACGCCCTGTCTCGGTGTTGCTCCCATGATGAAGGTCATCCGCGCCAAGCTGCATGGCATCCGTGTCACCAGCGCCGACCTCAACTACCACGGCTCGATCACGCTCGATCCGGACCAGTGTTCGCTGGCCGGCATCTACCCCATGGAATTCGTCGAGATCTGGAACAAGAACTCGGGCGCACGCATCTCCACCTATGTGATCTTCGGTACCCCGGGGTCGCGCTGCTGCGTGCTCAACGGGGCGGCGGCGCGCACCTGCCAGGTGGGCGACGAGTTGATCATCGCCGCGGCCGACTACGTGGCCGGACCCGACAAGCTCTACGAGCTCAAGCCCCGCATCCTGACCTTCCTGCCCCATAACGAGGTGGATCAGGTCCTCTATTACGACGTCTTCCAGAGCGAGCGGCGGCCCTACGACTTCCGCATCGTCGACGCCCAAAGCCACGCGGTCGAGGCCTGCCATACCTGGCCCAATGTGGACATTGCCGCCATCCGTGCCGATCTAAAGGCCAAGGGCTGGGAAGAGGCCGACATCGATGGCTTCATCCAGTCCCATTTCTCCCTTTAGCGGGGAGGCCGATGGAACCGCCTAAAGCCGTCGTCCTGCTGAGCGGGGGGCTGGATTCCGCCACCGTGCTCGCCATCGCCAAGGCGCAGGGCTTCCGCCCGGCGGCGCTGACCTTCTCGTACGGCCAGCGCCACGCGGTCGAGATCGCCGCCGCCGCCCGCGTGGCCAGGGCGATGGGTGTCCTCGACCACCGGGTGGTCGAGATCGACCTGCGCGCCTTCGGCGGCTCGGCGCTGACCTCGGATCTTGCGGTGCCCAAGGACCGCGCCGACGACGAGATCGCCGCCGGCATCCCGGTCACCTACGTGCCGGCGCGCAACACCATCATGCTGTCGTTTGCGCTGGCCTTCGCCGAGGTGGTGGGGGCGGCCGACATCTTCGTCGGCGTCAACGCCGTCGACTATTCGGGCTATCCCGATTGCCGGCCAGACTACATCGCCGCCTTCGAGGCCATGGCCAACCTGGCCACCAAGGCGGCGGTCGAAGAGGGGCGACGGCTGACCATCCATGCGCCGCTGATCGACCTGACCAAGGGCGAGATCATCGCCAAGGGGCTTTCGCTCGGCGTCGACTACGCCATCACCTCCACCTGCTACGATCCCACCCCCGACGGCCGGGCTTGCGGGCGCTGCGACGCCTGCCGGCTGCGCCTTAAGGGTTTCGCCGAGGCAGGACGGCCGGATCCTGCCCCTTACGCCTGAGGCCCAGGGCCGACGGCCGCAAGGGAACGTGCCACCCGCTTTCACGGGGTAGAGGCATGATCAGACAGGTCCAGGAGACCATCACCGTGGCCACCGCCCGCCAGGGCAACCACGACATCACCCGCGACATCGCCGGGTGGGTCGAACGCCAGGGGTTCGGCAGCGGCGTGCTGACGGTGCTGCTGCAGCACGTGTCCGCCCATCTGGCGCTGCAGGAACACGCCGACCGCGACGATCTCTACACCTTCTTCCGCCGGCTCGAGGTTCGCGACGAGAACTTCGGCGAGTTCAGTTCGGCGGTCACCTCGGTGCAGCTGGCCATCCCGGTGACCGACGGGCGCATGGCCCTGGGCGCCCGCCAGCGCATCTACCTGTACGAGCACAGGGAGAGCGCCCAGCGCCGCTCGCTGGTATGCCATCTGATCGGGGAATAGGTCGTTTGGCAGAATTTTGCGGCGGGTGCGAAAAAAGGGTTTGACCGCCCCCCCGGACCATGGGTATAAGCCGGCCTCCCGACGCGAGGAACTCGCTGGCGGGGCGGTCCTGAGGGGCCGGTGAGGCTGGGTTCTCCGGTCTCTGCTGTTTGACAAGTGAAGAAGACAGGAAGGGATGCGCAGGCGGCGTCATCGGGGGCAACTCCGGTGTTCGTCAAAGCCGAAGCATCCTTGCTAAATGCGTGAATGTTTTGCTTTGGACGAGCTCCGTTTCCGGTGGCCTTTTGGTCAGTCGGAAGTCAACTTGAGAGTTTGATCCTGGCTCAGAACGAACGCTGGCGGCAGGCCTAACACATGCAAGTCGAACGCACCTTCGGGTGAGTGGCGCACGGGTGAGTAACACGTGGGAATATGCCTTTCGGTGGGGAATAACGTCGGGAAACTGACGCTAATACCGCATACGCCCTTCGGGGGAAAGATTTATCGCCGAAAGATTAGCCCGCGTCCGATTAG
>JBLNBU010000044.1:0-6631 GCA_050260215.1 Actinomycetota bacterium | reverse complement strand
AGGTGGCGGTAGGCATCCAGCTGGTGCAGCGCGAAGGGGTAGTGGATACCGGCGCCGATGCCGGCGGCGTTGAGCCACTGCAGGTCGGCGTCGCGCCTGTCGCTGCGCACGACGTAGAGGTGGTAGACGCTGCCCTCGTCCGACACGGTGCGGCGGATGCGCCCGATGGGGGCCAGGGCCGCGTCGTAGGCGGCGGCGTGGGCGCGGCGCAGCCGGTTCCATTCCGCCAAGTGGCGCAACTTGATCCGCAGCACTGCCGCCTGGACGGTGTCGAGGCGGGAATTGGGCGCCACCTCGTCGTGGTGGTACTTCTTCTCCGAGCCCAGGTTGCGCAGGCGCTTCAGCCGTGCCGCCAGGGCGGCATCCTTGGTTACCACCATGCCGCCGTCGCCATAGGCGCCCAGGTTCTTGCCGGGATAGAAGCTGAAGCAGGCCAGGGTGCCCATGGACCCGGCGGTGCGACCGCGGTGGGTGGCGCCGTGGGCCTGGGCGGCGTCCTCGATCACCGGCAGGCCGTGCCGCCCGGCGATCTCCAGGATGGCGGTCATGTCGGCGCACTGGCCGTACAGGTGGACGGGAATGATCGCCTTGGTGCGCGGGGTGATGGCCGCCTCGATCCGGGCCGGGTCGATCTGGGCCGTCGCCGGGTCGACGTCGACCAGCACCGGGGTGGCGCCGGCAAGGCTGGCCCCCAGCGCGGTGGCGACGAAGGTCATGGCCGGGACGATCACCTCGTCCCCCGGCCCGATGTCGAGGGCGCGAACCGCCAGGTGCAGGGCATCGGTGCCGTTGGCGCAGCCCACCGCATGGCCGACGCCGCAGAAGGCGGCGAACTCTTCCTCGAAGGCGGCGACGTCGCGACCCAGGATGAAGTCGCCGCGGGCGAGCACCGCGCCGATGGCGGCGGTGACTTCCGCCTGCAGGGTGGCAAACTGCGCGCCGAGATCGACGAGGGGAATGAAGGGAGCGGAATGGGTCACGGCACGGCCCGCAAGTGGAATGAAAGGAAGTCCCTTCCTAGCCTACCGGGCGCGGCGCGTCCACTGCCGCGGTCAATGGCGGAAGCGTCCGGCCTGGACCAGGTCGACCTCCTGGCCTTCCCACAGGAAATGGCGCGGGCGGATGCCCTCGACGGCAAAGCCGGTGCGCTCGAACACCTTCAGCATGCCGAGGTTGACCGCCATGGTGCCGGCCTCGAGCTTGCGCATGCCGCCGTCGGCCAGCAGGACATCGGCGACCGCGCCCCAGGCCTCGGCGCCGATCCCCTTTCCCCAGGCCGAGACCTCGCCGATCATGATCGACAGGGCCGCCACCCGGTTGGGAAGGTCGACGTCGGCGGTGATGTTGCCCACATGCTCGCCCCCGGCCAGGATCGCCCAGAAATGGCTGGGGGACCCGTCGCCGTAGCCGGCCAGGAACCGCAGGCAGTCCTCGCGGTCGTGGCGGCGATGGCGCTGGCGGCTGTAGCGCGTGACCCGCGGGTCGTTGAGCCAGCCGATATAGCGCTCGCCGACCAGGCCCTCGGTGAAGCGGACGAGGGTGAGACGGGCGGTGGTGAGCGTCGGGGAGCGGGCCATGGCCAGAGTGTAGCCCCAATGCCGGCCGATGGACAGCCGCGGCGCGCTTTGGCATTGTACCGGCGCTTCCACCAGGGATGAGCCATGTGCGGCATTGCCGGTTTCCTTTCGTCGCGGCCCGTCGACCCAATGGTCCTTCCCGCCATGGTGGGCACGCTGGTCCACCGCGGCCCCGACGAAGCCGGCCAGTATGCCTCGGGACCGTTCCAGGCCGGCATGCGGCGGCTGGCGATCAACGACCTGGCCCACGGCCACCAGCCGCTGTTCAATGCGGCGCGGACCTGCGCCGTCCTCTACAACGGCGAGATCTACAACTCCCCCGCCCTGCGCCGCGACCTGGAAGCGCGCGGCCACCGGTTCCGCACCCGCTGCGACGGCGAGGTGATCGCCCATCTGTGGGATGAGGTCGGCGAGGAGGTGTTCGAACACCTCGACGGCATGTTCGCGGTCGCCCTGTGGGACGAGACCGCCCGCCGCCTGGTGCTGGCCCGCGACCTGCCGGGCGAAAAGCCGCTGTACTGGGCGGCGCTGTCGGGCACCGAACTGGTCTTCGCCTCCGAACTCGACGCGGTCACCCGCTTTCCCGGCCTGGACCTGTCGCTGGACATGCAGGCGCTGTGGGACTTCCCCTCCTTCCTGTGGATCCCCGAGCCGGCCACCGTCTACCGGCACGTCCGCGCCCTGCCCCGCGGCCACATGCTGATCGCCGACGCGGGCGGCATCCGGGTGCGGCCCTATCGCAACCGCTTCGGCGAGGCGACGGCCCCGCTGGCCGACGACGCCGACGCCGTCGCCACCACCCGCGAGGCGGTGACCGCGGCGGTGCGCTCGCGCCTGATTTCCGACGTTCCGGTGGGCAGCTTCCTCAGCGGCGGACTGGACAGCTCCATCGTCGCCACCCTGGCCCGGCGCGACCTCGACCGCCTGGACACCTTCTCCATCGGCTTCGAGGACGTCGACGATCCCTATCACGGCCACGCCGACGAAAGTGCGGACGCCGCCGCCTATGCCGCCCGCCTGGGCACCCGCCACCACCTGATCCGGGTGACCGCCGACACCTTCCGCCAGGCGCTGCCCACCTTCTGCCGCCATGCCGGCCAGCCCTATGGGGTGTCTTCGGGGCTGGGCATCCTGTCCATCGCCAAGGCGGCGCGCGAGGCGGGGATCAAGGTGCTGCTGTCCGGCGACGGCGCCGACGAGCTATTCGGCGGCTATTCCTGGTACGCCCACCTGGCCGCCGCGGAGACCGCGATGCCGCGGCCGGCCCAGGCGCCGTTCTCGTTCCAGAACGTCGGCGCCGGAACCGACCAGCGCGTCGCCGCCCTGGCCGCCATGGCCGGCCCCGAGCGGGCCTGGGCCTGGCACTACTACGCCCACGAGTCCGAGAAGCGGGCGCTGTTCGCCCGCGATGCCTTCGCCGGCACCGAAGACAGCCTGCGCCACTTCCGCGCCTTCCGTCCCGACGGCCGCTGGGACGGCTTCGACTACCTGCGCCACGACCGCGCCTTCTACCTGCCCAACGAAATGCTGACCAAGGTCGACCGCATGACCATGGCCCATTCCGTCGAGGGCCGGGCGCCGCTGGTCGCCCCGGCGCTGCTGGCCCATGCCGAACGCCTGCGGCCCGAGCACATGGTCCGCGGCCCGGTGCATAAATGGGCGCTGCGCAACGCCTTCGCCGACCTGCTGCCCGAAGACATCGTGGCGCGGCCCAAGCACGGCTTCAACGTGCCCATCGACCATTGGCTGAAGGGGCCGTGGCGCGACCTGGTCGACGCCACCTTCGCCCCGTCCTCGGCCCTGTCGGGCATGGGCCTGCTGTCGTCCACCGCCGCAGACGCCGCCGACCGCATGCTGGCCGACCCGGGCCGGCTGAACGGTCATACGGTGTTCTGCTACATCATGCTCAACCTTTGGCTGGAGAGCCGCCATGGAGATCATTGCCGAGATCGGCCAGAACCATAACGGCGACATGGGCCTGGCGCGCGAGCTGATCCGCGCCGCCGCCGACAACGGGGCCGAGGTGGCCAAGTTCCAGGTCTACGACGCCCGCGCCCTGTTCCCGCGGGACGGCAACCCGTGGTTCGACTACAACTGCAGCACCGAGCTGTCGCGCGCGCAGATCGAGCTGCTGGCCCGCGAATGCGCCGATGCGAAGATCGAGTTCATGGCCTCGGTGTTCGACGTGGAACGGGTCGACTGGCTGGAGGCGGTGGGGGTCAGGCGCTACAAGGTGGCGTCGCGGTCCATCGCCGACACGGCCCTGTGGAACAGGCTGGCCGCCACCGGCAAGCCGGTGCTGGCCTCGCTGGGCTGGTGGAAGGAGCCGCAGTTCCCGCAGGTGCCGGCCGCCGCGGTCGAGTTCCTGTACTGCATCTCCAAGTACCCGACCCCGCTCGAGGACCTGCACCTGGCCTCGGTGGACTTCCGCCGCTACCGCGGCTTCAGCGACCACACGGTGGGCATCTCGGCGGCGGTCGCCGCCTTCGCGCTGGGGGCTGCCATCATCGAGAAGCACTTCACCCTGGACAAGACCATGTACGGCCCCGACCACGAGGGAAGCATGACCCCGGACGAGCTGCGCACACTCGCCGGCATGCGCGACGACATCCGCCTCAGTCTCTGATCGCCAGGATGTGGCGGGCGTCGGCCAGCAAGGCGCGGTCGACGGCGCCCTGCAGGGGGTCGAGCGCCGCGTGCAGCCGGCCCATCAGCGCGTCGATGCGCGACTGTGGCCACGCCTTGCCCAGCCGCACCGCCAACAGCCGGGCGATGTCGACCATGTCCTGGCCGAACACCCACTCGGCCAGGGGCTTCAGCCCGCCACGCCGCAAGGCCCAGTCGATGGACCGGTCGGTATAGAGCTGGGTGTGCACCACCCCGTCGAGCCCGCGGGCCCAATGGTCGCCGAAGGCGGATTCGAACGCGCTGGACAGGCCGAACACCGGCACCGCGAACAGGACCAGGGTGCCCTTGGGCATGTCGGCGAACGCCTCCCACACCGCGTGGCCGCCTTCGACGTGCTCGAACACGAACCAGGCCGACACCACGTCGGCCCCGTGGCGGCGGATCGCCTCGGCCAGCGACCCCGCCTCGATGCGTACCCGGTCCTCGCCCAGGCGCCGGCACGCGGCCTCGGCCAGGGCGCGGTTGGCCTCGACGCCGGTGTAGTCGGCGCAGCCGGCCTCGCGCAGGGCATCGAGGAAATAGCCGGCCCCGGCGCCCAGGTCGAGCCAGCGCCGCCGCAAGGCCTCGGCCCGGCCGATGCCGTTCTCCGCCATTGCCTCCAACGCCCAGTCCAGCTTGGGCGCGTACACCCTGTCCCGCCGGGCGGCGTAGGCAACGGGATCGAGATCGGGATAGACCCAGTCGAAGGTGGCGCCCGTCGACGCCGGATAGCCCTCGGGCGGCTGGGCAACGGTCTGCACCTGGCCGCAAACGGCGCACTCGAAGCAATCGAGGCCGCGGTGGCGGAACCGCTCGCCGGCGGCCGGGCCGCCGCACAGGACGCAGGCGGCGCGGGCGGGCTGGGCGGCCAGCACGGCCGTGTGTTCGCGCTGGTGCGCCAGCATCGCCGCATCCTCGCGCACGATGCGGGCGGTTTCCGGCGCGATGTCGCCGACGGGCTTGGAGTAGCGGGCCGCCGGACCCGTCATTGCCCGCCTTCCTCGCGGGTCTTCCAGATCAGCCGGGCCAGGTCCAGGTGCTCATGGCTGCCGATGAAGAAGCTTTCGAACGCGGCGATGACGAAGCCGACCATCGCCGGGCCGGTCATGGCGCCGCGGGCGATGTTGCGGCTGCGCACCGCGGTGCAGGTGCGCGCGTCGGCATAGAAGGTGCCTTCGCCGAAGCCGGTGGCGTTGGCGATCTGGCGCAGGCCGAAGCCGTCGCGGCCATAGAGCATGTGGTCCTTGAACTCGGTCACCCCCACCGCGGCGTCGGCGTCGTTGCCGGCCAGGGTGGTGATGGCCTCCTCCATGGTGCCGGTGGTGACCAGCGGGGTCTGCAGGTAGCGCACCAGCACGATGCCGCGCATCTCGGGGTCGAACGGACGCACCGCCTTTTCCAGGGTCGGCACCAGGCTGGCCGAGCGGATGGTGTCGTGCGGATCGCGCAGCACGAAGTGCAGGCGGGACTCGCCGAAGGAGCGCACCGCCGCCTCGGCCTCGGGGTCGTCGCTGGCGACCACCACGTGGTCGATCATGTCCGAGGCCAGGCAGGCCCGTACGCTGTGTTCGAGCAGGGTCTGGCCGGCCAGTTCCAGCTTCCACACCTCGGGCACGAAGTCGTAGTGGCGCCGACAGGGGATCACCGCCACCACCGGCCGGATGGCGGCCAGACGCTGCTCGGCGGCGTCGCGCTTGATCTGCCGCCGGGCGTTGATGATCAGCGAGTGGTTGGTGGTCAGGTTGGTGTCGTGGCGCCGGTAGTAGAACAGCGGCAGGTTGACGTTGGCGGTCTTGTAGCGGTCGCGGATGCGCGTCCACAGGTCCAGCCCGTCCTGGGCGCCCAGGTCCTCGCGATAGCCGCCGAGGTCCAGCAGCACCTGGCGGCGCGCCAGGATGCAGGCGCCGTTCGGCGGCTGGTCGAGCAGATGGTCGTCGCGATAAAGCCTGCGGCGGCGCTCGTGGGCGAACACGTTGCCGGCGCGGTCCATCAGGTAGTAGTCGGGAAACACCAACGCCAGCGACGGGTCCAAGTCGAGCTGGCGGCCCAGCACCAGAAGGATGTTCTCGTCGAAGACGTCGTCGCCGTCGAGGCGGATGAGGTACTCGCCCTTGGCCTCGGCCAGCGCCAGGTTGCACACCCGCGGCAGCCCGATGCCCTCGGTGCGGTGGATGGTGATGCCGGGAACCCCGCGATAGGGATCGAGCGCCTCGGCCGTGTGGTCGGTGGAGCCGTCGTCGACGACGATCAGTTCCCAGTCGCGCTCGGTCTGGCGCAGCACGCTCTCGATGGCCTCGGCGACGAAGTCGCCGCAGTTGCGGCAGGGAATGTAGACCGAATACTTCGCCGGCACGATCAAATCCCCCCCAGGCGCCCGGCCGCCGCAT
>JBLNBU010000043.1:0-3273 GCA_050260215.1 Actinomycetota bacterium | reverse complement strand
CGAGCTGGCGGCCCAGGGTTGCGCCCGAATAGGCGCCGGCGACGATGCCCACCAGGGTGATGCCGATCTGCCCGGCCGACAGCATGCGCGACGGGTCGGCGATGAGTTCGAGCGCCACCTTGGCGCCGCGCCGGCCGCGCTCGGCCAGGCGGCGCAGCACGACGCGGCGCGACGAGACCAGCGCCAGTTCGGACATGGCGAAGAACCCGTTCAGAACGACCAGCGTCAGGACGACCAGGATCTCCGCCCACATGGCGCTGCTTCGGTCAGCGCTTCCAGATCGGCTTGCCCAGGTCGAACTGGTTCTCGTTGGTCAGGCCGCCGGCGGCACCGCCGACCGCGCCGCCCAGCAGGGCGCCGGTCAGCGGGCTGCCGCCGGTGACGGCGCTGCCGGCGGCGCCGACGCCGGCGCCGATGCCGGCTCCGGACAGCGCCCGGTCGGTGGTGGTGGTGCCGCAGGCCGAAAGGGCCAGCGTGCCGGCGACGACGGCGAACAGGCTGAGGCGGGCCATGGCAATCCTCCCTTGCTTTGTGTGGGAGAAAACATCCCTTGGCCCGGCGATGTTCCGCGGACGGCAAAGGCCGGCGAACGGGGAGGTCCCGCGCGAAGTGGGATGGCCTGCGGAACATCCGCTTTCCCCCCCGGTTAACCCGGTGTGGCGCAACCACGAAATTGGAGGGACACATGGCACAAGAAGGCACCGGCGGTATCCAGGGGTCGGCGGCAAACGTCACCCACGCGCTCCGCGGCGTCGACTTCCCGGCCAACAAGCAGCAGCTCATCGACCACGCGCGCAAGCAGAATGCCGACGAGGTGGTGATGAAGGAGCTGCAGAACCTGCCGGATCAGCAGTACACCAACATGGCCGACGTCATGAAGGGCTTCGGCCAGACCCACTAGGTCCGGACGGGGCGGCCCCCTCTCCATCCGGAGGGGTGGCCGCCTCTTCGCCTCTCGAAAGGCGGGACTCCTCCGAAAGCGCGAACCAGCCCATATCCCTCGCTGTTCCCGACCGTATCGGCAGGCATGCGAGGAGCGCCATGGGCAAGGGTATCGGACGGCGCAAGTTTCTGGGCACGGTGGGGGCGGCGGCAGCCGGGGCGGGCCTGGCAGGCAGCGCCGCGGCGAAGGCGGCCCCCAAGCCCGACGACACCACCGGCCAGCGGGCGGCCACGGCGCCCGCACCTCCCGCCCACGAGCACAAGCAGCCCCAGCCCGGCGGGGATCCCAACCAGGCCTGGCTGTTCTTCAACGACCAGGAAGCCGCCTTCATCACCGCCGCCGTCGACGTCTTGATCCCGGCCGACGACGCCGGCCCGGGCGGGGTGGAAAGCGGCGTCGTCCACTACATCGACCGCCAGCTGGCCGGGGCGTTCGGCACGGGTGCCCGCATGTATCTGTCGGGCCCGTGGGGCGAGGGAACGCCGCAGCAGGGCTACCAGCTGCCATTGATCCCCCAGCGCCTGTACCGGGTCGCCATGCGCGACGCCGACGCGGTGCTGAGGGCGGCCAACGGCGTCACCTTCACCCAGCTCGACCCGCAGGCGCGCAGCCAGTTCCTGGCCGCCCTGCAGTCGGGGGCGACCAACCTGCGCCAGGTGCCCGGCAAGGCCTTCGTCGACATGCTGCTGGCCAACGCCATCGAGGGCTATTTCGCCGACCCCGCTTACGGCGGCAACCGCGACATGGCGGCGTGGAAGATGATCGGCTTCCCGGGCACCCGCGGCGCCTATGCCGACGAGATCGTCTCGTACCGCAACAAGCCGTTCCCCGCCCAGCCGACCTCGCTGGCCGACCTGCAGTAGGAGAGCTGTCCATGGCGACGCGCATGAAGCCGGCCGACGTGGTCATCGTCGGCATGGGGTGGACCGGGGCGATCTTCGCCAAGGAGCTGACCGACGCCGGGCTCAACGTGGTGGCGCTGGAGCGCGGACGCTTCCGCGACACCGAGCCCGATTTCGCCCCCGGGCGCATCCACGACGAGCTGGCGTTTGCCGTCCGCCACCACCTGATGCAGGACGTCTCGCGCGAGACGCTGACCTTCCGCAACCACACCTCGCAGACGGCGCTGCCCATGCGGCAGCTGGGCTCGTTCCTGCCCGGCGAGGGCGTCGGTGGGGCCGGCGTGCACTGGAACGGCCAGACCTGGCGCTTCCTGGCCGACGACTTCCGCATCCGCACCCACTCGGTCGAGCGCTACGGCAAGACCGCGATGCCCGACGACATGACCATCCAGGACTGGCCGGTCAGCTACGACGAGCTGGAACCCTACTATGACCGCTTCGAGTACCTGTGCGGCGTCTCGGGCAAGGCCGGCAACCTGAAGGGGGTCAAGGTCGAGGGGGGCAATCCGTTCGAGGGGCCGCGCTCGCGCGATTACCCCAACCCGCCCATGAAGTATGCGCTGGGCATGTCCATGTTCGAGGACGCGGCCAAGTCGCTGGGCATGCATCCGTTCCCGCAGCCGTCGTCCAACCTGTCCAGGCCCTACACCAACCCCTACGGCGTCGCCATGGGGTCTTGCGTCTATTGCGGCTTCTGCGAACGCTTCGGCTGCGAGGCCCAGGCCAAGGCCAGCCCGCAGGCCTCGGTGCTGCCGGCGGTGATGGGCAAGCAAAACTTCGAGCTGCGCACCAACGCCCAGGTGCTGAAGGTGCTGGTCGACAAGCGCGCCGGCAAGGCCACCGGGGTGCTGTACCTGGATGCCTCGGGCCGCGAGGTCGAGCAGCCGGCCGAGCTGGTGGTGCTGGCCGCCTTCGGGCTCAACAACGTCCATCTGATGCTGCTGTCGGGCATCGGCGAGCCCTACGACCCCAAGACCAACCGCGGCACGGTGGGGCGCAACTACGCCTACCAGATCGTCTCGGCGGTGGCGGGGTTCTTCCCCGACCGCCTGTTCAACAGCTTCATGGGGGCCGGCGCCCTGGCCTCGGTGGTCGACGACTTCAACGGCGACAATTTCGACCATGGCCCGCTCGGCTTCATCGGCGGCGGCTACATCCTGGCCGCCAATACCGGGGCGCGGCCGATCCAGTACCATCCGGTGCCCGACGGCACGCCGAAATGGGGGGCGGGGTGGAAGCGCGCGGTCAAGCAGTGGTACCTGCGCACGATGAGCATCGGCACCCATGGCGGGGTGATGGCCCATCGCGGCAACCATCTCGACCTCGATCCCACCTACCGCGACGTCTATGGCCGGCCGCTGCTGCGCATGACCTTCGACTTCACCGACAACGAGCAGAAGATGGCCGGTCACCTGACCCAGGTGGCGG
>JBLNBU010000042.1:0-23210 GCA_050260215.1 Actinomycetota bacterium | reverse complement strand
GACGCGGCCGCGCAGCGCCTGGGGCGGCAGGTCGACTGCGCCGACCGGGTGCAGCACGATGCGGTAGACGGCGTCCTGCGGCACCGGGGCGCCCCCCGGCCTGGGTTCGCGCGCAGCGATGGCGCCGCCCTGGGTCGAGGCCAGCCACGGCGCGTCGAGCCCATGGGCGGCGGCCGGGTCGATGGTGGCCAGTCGCAGCGGCACCGAGGCCATGGCCGGCGATTCGGGGATGAAGCGCGCCGACGCCCCGACCACCAGATCGCCGACATCGGCCTCGGCGGCATAGGCCACCGCCTCCCAGTCGGCCCCGGCCACCACCGCCAGGCGGTCTTCGCGCCCGACCCACAGTCCGGGAGCCAGGCCGACCGGCAGGTCGCGCACCGTCCCCGCCACCGGCGCCGTCACCACCTGCTGGGCCGACAGCGCGCCGGCACCGCGACCGCGGGCCTGTGCGGCGGCCAGTTCGCGTTCCAGCACCTGGGCGCGGGTGCGCAGGCGGTCGGACAGGCCGAAGCGGTCCGCCCGCCAGCGGGCTTCGGCCAGTTCGGCGTTGGCGCTGGCGACCTCGAGCGCCACGTCGGGGGCGTCCAGCACCACCAGCGGCTGGCCGGCGGCGACGGCGTCGCCCTCATGGGCGTGGACCTCGACGACGCGGCCGGGATAGGGCGGATAGACCAGCGCCCGCGGGGCCGGCCGCGCCAGCCCCGGGGCCTCGATGCGGGCCGAGCCGGGGGCCAGCACGAACACTACCCCTAAGCCCGCCACCGCCAGCGTCGCCAGCAGGCGCCGGTTGGCACGCAGGCGCCCGCGTTCATGCCACCAGTGCATCGCCTCGCCGACGATGGGCTTGGCGACGAACCACCAGATCTCGACCGCGAACAGTACGACGCCGAGAAGCTTGAAGAACATGGCATAGACCATGACCGCGATGCCGAGGAACAGCCCCAGCCGGTAGATCCACGCCCCATAGGCATAGGCCAGCATGGCCCGGGCGCGGGCCCTGGGATGATCCTCGTCGGGCGGGTCGTCCCAGCCGAGCAGGGTGCGGCGCAACTGCCAGCGCGCCAGGGCGAAGGCCCGTTCCTGCAGGTTGGGCACGCCCAGCCCGTCCGACAGCAGGTAGTAGCCGTCGAACCGCATCAGGGGGCTGAGATTGACCGCCAGCGTGGTGATCAGGCTGCCGGTGGCCAGCAGGAAGCAGGCGGTGCGCGCGGTACCGGAAGGCAGGAAGCTCCAGGCCAGCAACGCCAAGGCGGCCACCATGGTTTCGGCCACCACCCCGGCCGCCGCCACCGCCAGCCGCGACCGGCGCGAGCGCAGCGTCCACGCCGCCGAGGTGTCGGTGTAGAGCACCGGCCACATCACCAGCAGCGCCACCCCCATGGTTGGGACGCGCCCGCCCGCGCGCTTCAGGGTGTAGGCGTGGCCCAGCTCGTGGACCACCTTGGCCACCGCCAGCGCCGCCAGCCAGCCCACCGCCCCCCAGGGGCCGAAGGTGTAGGGGAAGGTCGCCAGGAAGGTTTCCCACTGCCTGGCCGCCAGCACCAGCGCCAGCACCGCCACCGCCGCCATGGCCGCCAGGAAAGTGCGGCTCCACATCCAGTCGATGGCGGGCAGGGTGCGGCCGAGGAAGCGGTCGGGACGGACCAGCGGGATGCGGATGAACAGGTAGTGGTGCACCAGCCAGGTCAGCCAGCCGACCCGGCCGGCCTTGCGGATCTCCAGCAGTTTTTCGGGGGGCACGCCGGCCAGCAGGTGGTTGGTGGCCAGGGTGCGTACCAGCGCCTCGACGTCGTCGGGCCCGGCGTGCAGGGTGGTCTCGGCGGCCAGGCGCGCCAGCAGGGCCTCGACATTGCCCGCCGGCCAGCGCGCCAGCATCTCGACCTCCAGCCAGCCGAGGCGGAAATAGCGGTTGCGCACCGGGTCGACCAGCACGTAGGTCGGCCAGCCGCCGGTGTCAGGGGCGCCTTGCACCAGCACCACGTCCTCGCGCAAGGGCGGCAGCGGCGCGGGCTCGGCGGTCACAGGCCCACCATCTGGCGGGCCGCGGCCAGCGGCCGGCGCAGCACCCAGGCGAGCAGCGGCACCGTCTCGCCGTGGACCTTGGCGGTTCCCTTCAGCCCGATGCGCGGCGGCACCTTGGCCTCGGCCAGGTCGGCGACCAGGCGGTAGCTGGGCACGCCCTCGGGCGAGGCGCCCGCCTCGAACGACACCGTGCGCAAGGTGGCGGCCAGCGGCGACAGCGGCGCGGTGTTGAGAAACATCTCGACCTCGGCCCCGGCGCGGGCGACCAGCACGTCGGCGACCGGCAGCCACACCACCAGCTCGACCCGGGCGGGATCGGCGACGGTGCCGATGCGTTCGCCGGTGCGGACCGGCCGGCCGGCCCAGTCGGACGGGTCCGAGGCGACGAACAGCCCCGGCCGCGGCGCTTCGACCTTCGAGCGGGCCAGCAGGCCCTCGGCGTGGGCGGCCTCGGCGGCGGCCTTGTCTATGCGGGCCTGCAGCACCGCCAGGTCGCCGGCACTGTCGCGGTCGCCGAACGAGGCCTGCGCCGCCTTGCGGTACTCGGCCTCGGCCACCGCCAGGGCGCGCAGGGAGACCTCCGCCTTGGCGGCGGCCTCGGTGTCGTCCATCGCGATCAGCGGCTGGCCGGCCTCGACCATGCGGTTGGGCTCGGCCAGGAAGCGGCGCACCACCCCGTCGCGGGGTGCGGCGACGATGGCCGGGTCGCGCGCCGAGATTTCGGCTGGGGCCAGCACCGACAGGCGCACCGGGAAGGTGGCGACCAGCAGGGCGGCGGCGGCGATGCGCAAGGCCCGCCTGCGGTCGACGACCGGCAACAGCGAGCGCAGCGACGGGCGCGCCATGCGCCGCCGCGCCAGGCTCTCGCCCAGGGGCTCGGCCAGGTGGACCGCCAGCGCCACCTCGGGCTCGCTGAACGGCTGGTCGCGGAACATCCACAGGGCGCCGGGCGGCGACCCGCCGTCGGGATGGGGCAGCGGCAGCCACAGCGACGACGCCGGCAGCCATTCGGCCCAGTCGCCGGCCAGCTCCGCCGGCAGGGCGGATGCGGCCACGGCTGCGGCCGGCTGCCCGGCCAGGGCGCGGGCGGCGGCATCGAGCCAGCGCACCATCGGGGCATTGGGGTCGGGGGCTGGCACCCCGGACACCGCGTGCACGCCGTCGCCCGGCAGCCACAGCACCGCCAGGCGGTAGTCAAGCAGGCGGCGGGCCTGGTTGACGGCGACGAAGGCGAACCCGTCCAGGCCCTCGGCCCGCCGGGCCTCGGACTGCAGCTGCAGCAGCCCCGAAAGGGTGGCCAGCCGGGGATCGGGGGTGCTCATCGCCGATCCGGGAACGAAACCTCGCCGCTCATCCCGGCCAGCAGCTCGGGGGCGCGCGTCTTCAGCGCCCCATAGACCTTGACGCTCTGGCTGACCGGGTCGACGCGGGCGCCCAGCTTGGCGACGGCGCCGTCATAGCTGCGACCGGTCTCGTCGACGCGGATGGCGAGCGCGCTGCCCGGCTTCAGCCATTCCAGGAACCGCGACGGCACGATCACCTCGATTTCCAGGCCGTCGTCGACCAGGTCCATCAACTTCTGCCCGGCCTGGTAGGCCTCGTGGGCGTGGGCCTTGACCTCGACCACCCGGCCGTCGAACGGCGCCTTGACGGTGCACTGGCGCAGCACCGCATTGGCCATCTCCATGTCGGCGCGCGCCTTGGCGACCTCGGCCCGGGCCAGGCCCAGCTCGAGTTCGGAGACCGAATTGAGGCGCTTGAGCTCGGTCTTCACCGCCAGCGTCTTGTCGGCGCCGTCCAGCTCGGCCTCGGCCTTGCGCCGCTGGCCTTCCTGGACCGAACAGTCGAAGCGCACCAGCAGGTCGCCCTTGCGGAACGACTGACCGGGGCGCAGCGGCATCTCGGCGATGACGGCGTTGACCTGGCTGGACAGCGCGGTTTCCGCCCGCGGCACCAGCAGGCCGCGCAAGGGGCGATCCTGGGCGGCGGCCGGCAGGGCCGCCACCAGGATCGCAGCCGTGACCAGGCCGGCCCTCATCGGTTCAACAGGAAGCCTGGCAACGGCGGCGCCCCGGGGCCGTCGACCCGCATCCCGATCTGCACCGGCGGGGGCTCGGCCGGCCGGGCGGCCACCGGCTCGGGCGGCGTCGCCGCAGCCGGAGCCGCGGCAGGCGTAGGCGCGGGCGCCGGCGGGGCGGGCGTCTCGGCAACCGCCGGCGCGGCCTTGGCCGGGGCGGCGGCCTGGCTGGTGCCGAACAGCCACCGCCACCAGCGCTCGGGCGCCGTGGGCGGCAGCATGTCGTCGCCGGGCAGCTCCCGGGTCGGCTCGACCTGCAGCGACGGGCCGATGGTGCCCTTGTCCCAGGCAACCAGCGACTTCTCGATCTCGGCGGTGACCGCCGGCAGTTCGTCGCCCAGCATGCGGCGCGGCAGCGGGTCGGCGCCGATGCTGGCATAGATGCGCCCGACCGAGTTCTGCAGCTCGGCATAGGCGGTGTCGCGGCGCAGCTCGGCCGACACCGCCTTGCTGGCGCGGCGGATGGCGGCCAGGCCGGTCTCGGCCTTGGCGGCGCTGGCGGCGGCGCCGACGGCGTCCAGGCGGGTGACCACGTCGTAGATCTGTTCGGCCAGGCCGTATTCCTCGCGCGCCTGCTGCTGGCGCAGGTAGGCGACGTTGACCTGGGTCAGCACCGCCATGGAAATGCCCAGCCGCTTCAGCTCGGCGTGCATCTCGCGGGCTTCGGCCTGGCGAATGTTCTCGGGCGCCGAGAACAGGCTGATCAGGTTCCAGGTCAGCTTGAGGCCCTTCTCGGACCAGCCCTGGTGGAACAGGTAGCTGTTTTCGGACCAGTTCCAGCTTTGCGACAGGTCAAGACCGGGCAGCATGCGCAGCAGGGCGACGTTGACCTCGGTGGCGCTGATGCGCTGCTGGTAGTGCTGCTCGCGCAGTTCGGGGCGGTTGAAGAGCGCCAGCTGCTGCAGGCGGCTCAGCGAATCCGACACCGCCGGCAGGGCGCGGCCCTCGGGCTCGGCCAGGGTGAAGTCGGTGCCGGGCGGCACGTTCATCAGGGCCGAAAGCTCGGTGCGGGCCAGCACCAGGTCGCGCTTGATGGCGCCGATGTCGCGCATGGTCTCGAGCAGGGTCTGCTGGTACTCGAGCGCCTTCTCGGGCGCCTCGAGGCGGCGCTTCTCGGCCTCGCGCGAGGCGGCCAGGGCCTCGGCGACCTGGCGGTGCAGCGCCTCGACCCGCGGCAGCAGCCGCTGGGCCGACACGGCGCGCCAGTAGGCGTAGCGCACGTCCTGGAAGATCTGCTGCACCGCCTTGCGCCGCTGCTCCTCGATCTGCAGCACGGTGTCGGCGGCTTCCTTGGCCTTGAAGTACGAGATGCCGAAATCGAGCACGTTCCAGGCGATGGTCAGGTCGGCCGAGGCGACGTCGCGTTCCGACGACACCGAATAGGCCAGCGATTCCTCGCCGGTCAGCACCGACTTGGACCGCGAGGCGTTGTCGCTGTTGCGGTAGCTGTAGCCCGCATTGGCGGCGACCTTGGGCAGCAGGTCCCAGCGCTTGGCGTCGGTGTCGCCGTGGGCGATGGCGGTTTCCATCAGCTTCATGCGGTGGTCGAGGTTGTACTTGACCGCGCGGGCCATGGCCTCGGCCAGGGAAACCGGCTTCGAGAACTCCTGCTGCTTGCCGAACAGCTTGGCCTGGTCGGCGGCGACCATGGCCTTCAGGTCGGCGGCAGTGAACGGCTCGGGTTCGACCGCGCAGGCGGACAACCCGACGGCCAGGGCCAGCGCGGAGGCTCCGCGCAGCAACGTCGACATCCCCATACCCCCTGGTTCTCCTCTCATGGTCAGGCCACCAGCTGGGCCAGCAGGTCCAGCAGGTTTGCCTCTGCCACGGCCGCCTTCGCCTGCAGGCGGCCAAGCTGTTGGCTGAACGACGGCGCCCCCCCGGGTGCCGCCGCGATGTCGTCGGGTGCAGTGACGGCCGCGCCCGCAAGATGGTCGGTGGAGCGCTCGGCCGGCTCGGCCGCGGCCTGGCCGCCGCGGGGCTGGCCCTGGCCTTGCCCCTGGCCCTCGCCCTGGCCTTGTCCCTGGCCCTGGCCGCCGGCACCGGCACCGAACAGGCTGCCGCCCAGGCCGCCGTTGCCGCCGAACAGGCTGCCGCCAAAGCCGCCACCCGAGCCGCCCATCAGGCCGCCGCCAAAGCCGCCGCCCAGTCCCCCGGTGCGCGCACCGCCGGCGCCGCCCGACCCGGCGCCAAAGCCGGAGCCGTTGCCGCTGTTGGTCTCGGCGCGGGTCAACGCCGCGGCCACCGAAATGGGATTGATGCTGCCGGGGCCCGACAGGCTGACCGAGCTGCCGACGATGCTGGCGGTGCTGCCCTCGGCGCCGGCACGGGCCATGCTGGCGGCAGCGGTGATGGGGTTGGCCGAATTGACCGCGGTGGAATCGCCCATGGGGCTCGAGTTGCCGCCGCCGCGGGCGTCGTTGACCGCGCCCATGATCGGCTGGGCCGAGTTGACGCCCCCCTGGCCGATGGGCGGCAGCGACACCGGCGCGGTGGGCGCAATGCCGACGATCGGCGCGGCGGTGGCCGGCGGCAGCGGCGGCGGCGGCGCCGGGGTGAAGGTCACCGGCGGCGGCGGAGGCGGCGGGGGCGGCGGCGGAGGCGGCGGCGGCGGCGGCGGCGCCGGCGCGTCGTCGGCCAGGGTGAAGGTGGTGTTGGTGGAGAGCGAGCCGTCGGACGCGGTCACCTTGACGGTGGTGGAATACAAGGTGCCGGGATTGAGGCCGCTGCCGCTGAAGGTACGGCTGGCGGCGTTGAAGGTGACCCAGCTGGGCAGGGCGCTGCCGTCCCCCTTGGTGGCGGTATAGGTCAGGGTGTTGCCGTCGGGGTCAGAGAAGGCGTTGGCGGCGAAGGTGTAGCTGAAGCTGGTGTCGACGAACTTCTGGTTCGGGATGCCGCCCGACACCACTGGCGCGCGGTTGAGGTTGATGCTGTCGGCCAGGGTGACGCTCTGGTTGCCGTTGCTGCCCTCGGCGGCGACGTCGGTGACGGTGAAGTTGACCGTCCGCGAGGTGCCGGTCGGCGGCGAGGTGGTGTCGTTGAACTTGATGCTGCGCAGCACGTCCTGGTAGGTGGCCTTGGTCGCCACCCCGGTGATGGTCATCGTCTGGTTGTTGTTGGACAGCGTGAAGGTCAGCGTCTCGCCGTTGACCAGCTTCGTCCCGGTGCCATAGGTCGACGACAGGGTCTCGGTGGTGCCGTCCTGCGGGTTCTGGATGGTGACCACCGCCTGGGTGATGTTGGCGCTGTCGACGTCGGAGAGCGTGATGCCGGCGTCGACCAGGGTGGCGGTGCCGGTGAACGCCCCCGACGTGCCCGCCGTCAGCACGGCGGCGTCGTTGACGGCGGTGATGCTGGTGTTGACCACGCGGGCGGTGCCGGCGATGGCGGTTGAGCCGCCGGTGCTGGTGGTGTCGACGGTGGTCCGGGTGGCGCCGTTGGTCCAGCCGCCGCCGTAGCTGGCGTCGAGCGCGCGCACCGTCAGCCCGGTGGGCGTGCCGTTGTAGTTGGCCACCGGCAGGAAGCGCAGCTTGGTTGCCGCCGACAGCGCCAGCGCGGTGGTCCCGTCGGTCACGGTGCCGACCACGTTCCAGGTGGTGCCGTCGGTCGAGTACTCCCATCGGCCCTGGGTGGTGGCATCGGCGGTGTTGCCGACCACGGCGAAGCCGTTGACGGTCTCGGAACCATTGTCGGGGTCTGAATACAGCCCCGCCGCCAGCGAGGTGATGGTGGCCCCGGCCGGGCTGGCGGTGTCCTCGTTGATTGCCCCCAGCGTCATGTTGGACGACAGGGTCGGCGCGTCGTTGACGGCCACCACGGTGATCGTCGCGGTGCTGGCCGGTCCGGTATTGGCGTCCTTGTCGGTGGCGACGAAGTCGATGGTCCGCGCGGTGGTGTTGGGGGCGTGCGAGCTGTTGTTGAAGGTCGCCGCCTTCATCAGCGTCAGGTAGTCGGCCTTGGCCCCCAAGCCGGACAGGGTGATCACGCTGCTGGAGGTGTAGGTGACGGTGATGCCGTTCAGGGTGGCGCCATTGGCATAGCCGGTCAGCGCCAGCGAATCGCCGGTCTGGGCGTTGGACAGGGTGATGGTGGCCCCATTGATGTCGGGGTCGGTGCCGTCGTCGGTCAGCGTCGCGGTGGTGGCGGCGATGGTGATGGCGCCGCCGGCGTCCTCGGTGAAGGTGGCGGTGTTGCCGGTGCCGGTGGCCGGTCCGTTCAGGTCGATGACGGGGGCGAACTTCACCTGCATGGTGCTGGTGCGCGACAAGCTGGTGGCGTTGCCGTCGTCGACCGTCACCGAGATCGAACGGTTGGTGGTGGTGTTGGGCGTGCCCGCCGTGTCGCTGTACTGGATCGAGCGCAGCACCGCCTGATAGGTGGCGGCCGAGGCGGCGCCGGTGATGGTCAGCGCGCCGGTGCCGGTGTTGTAGGCGCCGAAGGTCACGCTCTGGCCGTTGACCGTCTGCACCCCGGTGCCATAGCTGGACGACAGGCTTTCGGATGCGCCGTCCTGTAGGTTGGTGATGGTCACCGTCATCGAGGCGATGCCGTTGGTGTCGGGATCGGTGACGGTGGCGTCGGACTTGGCGATGCCCACCGCCGGCCCGCCGGCCGAGAAGGTGGTGGTGTAGTCATTGGACCCGGTCGCCCCGTCCAGGTCGACCACCGGCGTGTCATTGATCGAGGTCGCCGTCACCAGGGTGGTGGCGTTGGCAGTGCCGTTCACCTGGCCGTCGTTGGGGGTCAGCGTGAAGGTGGTCTGCACGGTGTTGCCCGGCGCCACCTGGTTGGCGGTGGGGGTGAACACCAGGGCGCGTAGCCGAGTGGTCAGAGTGGCGGTGTCGGTTGAGGTCAGGGTGTAGCTGCCGGCCGAGCCGGTCAGGCCGGTGCCGGCCAGGGTGCCGTTGGCGGCGGTGTAGGTGATCGCCACGCTGCAGTTGTCGCCGTCCACGTCGGTGACGGTGACGTTGGCAAAGGGAGTGGTGGTGGCGTTGTCGTTGACGGTGCCGTTGGTGGTGAAGGTGCCGGTAAAGGTCGGCGCGTCATTGACCGCGGTCACGGTGACCGACAGGCTCTCCGGCAGGGTGTCGGTGACGCCGCCACCGCTGTCCTGTACCGACCAGATCAGGGTGCCGGTGCCGTTGGCGTCGGCCACCGTCTTGTATTTCAGCCCCTGCAGGTCGGCGAGATTGGTCAGCGTGTCGCCTGCGTTGACCTGGGTGACGCCGTCGGACTTCCACACGGTCATGAAGGCGGGGATGAAGGTGACCTTGTAGGTCAGGGTCTGCCCCGATTCATCCGCACCGCCGCCGGGACCATAGGTCAGGGCGGACAGGCCCAGGGTGACGGCGGTGGTGTTGGCACTGTCCTCGGCGACGGTGATGGCCGCCGGGGTGCCGGCGGTCCGCACCGGTGCGTCGTTGACCGCATTGACGGTCACCGACAGGTTCTCGGTCAGGGTATCGGTACCGCCACCGCCGCTGTCCACCACCGTCCAGGTGATGTTGCCGGTGCCGTTGCCGTTGGCGACGGTCTTGTACTTCAGCCCCTGCAGCTCGGTGGCGGTCAGCACCTGATTGCTGGACGTGGTGACCTGGGTCACCCCGTCGGCCTTCCACAGGGTGACGAAGCTGGGAATGGCGGTGACGGTGTAGGTCAGGGTCTGGCCCGCCTCGTCGGCGCCGCCGCCCGGCCCGTATGTCACCGCCGCCAGGCCCAGCGTGGTGGCGATGGTGTTGGCCGAATCCTCGTTGACGGAGATGGCGGTCAGGGAGCCGGCGGTCCGGGTCGGCGGGTCGTTGGCAGCGTTGACGGTGACCGACAGGTTCTCGGTCAGGGTGGGGTTGCCGCCGTTGGTGGTGCCGCCGTTGTCGGTCACCGTCCAGGTCAGGTTGGCGGTGCCGTTGGCGTCGGCCACGGTCTTGAATTTCAGCCCCTGCAGCTCGGTGATGGTCAGCGTGGTGCCGGCGGTGACCTGGGTGCCGGTGCTCTTCCACACGGTGATGAAGCTGGGGATGGAGGTGACCGTGTAGGTCAGCGTCTGCCCCGACTCGTCGGCGCCGCCGCCGGCGCTGTAGGTCAGCCCCGACAGCCCCAGCGACACCGCGGTGGTGTTGGAGAAGTCCTCGGCCACGCTGACCGCGGTGGGATTGCCGGAGGTGCGGGTCGGGGGATCGTTGACGGCGTTGATGGTGATCGACAGGTTCTCGGTCAGGGTGTCGTTGCCGTTGTTGGCGGTGCCGCCGTTGTCCTGGACCGTCCAGGTGATGTTGCCGGTGCCGTTGGCGTCGGCGACGGTCTTGTACTTAAGGCCCTGCAGTTCCTGCGCGGTCAGCGACTGGTTGCTGGTGGTGGTGACCTGGGTGACCCCGTCGGCCTTCCACAGGGTGACGAAGTTGGGAATGGCGGTGATGGTGTAGGTCAGGATCTGCCCCGACTCGTCCGAGCCGCCGCCCGGCCCGTAGGTCACCGCCGACAGGCCCAGCGAGGTGGCGGTGGCGGCCGAATCCTCGTTGACGCTGATGGCGGTCAGCGTCCCGGCGGTCCGCGTCGGGGCGTCGTTGACCGCGGTGATCGACAGGTTGAAGGTCTGCCCCGTGGGCCCGCCCGAACCGTCGGACAGGCTGAAGATGAAGCTGTCGACGCCGGTGGCGTCGGCGGTCGGCTGGTACTTGACCACGCCGTTGTCGAGATCCGCCTGGGTGAAGGTGCCGTTCTGGCCGATGGCGGCGCCCGACTTGGTCAGGCTGCCCTTGCCGGGCAGTCCGGTGACGGTGAAGGTGCGCGACGCCGCCGCGGTGTCGACGTCCGCCGAGGCCAGGTTGCCGGCGATCGAGGTCGCCGCGGCATCCTCGAGGACGGTCATCGTCGAGTTGGTGGAGACGGTGGGGTTGTCGTTGGCGCCGGTGACGGTGACAGTCACCGCCCCTTGCCCCACGCCACCCACGTTGCTGGTGGCCGTCACCTGGAAGGTGTCGGTAGGCGAGCTTCCGCCCGCAACGGCGTTGATGGCAGCCGAGGTGGGTTCATAGAGATACTTTCCGGTGGCCCGCTCGACCCAAAAAGTGCCGTAGTTGCCCGCCTTGGACATGTCGTAGGTAACGGCGCCTACCGTCTTGGTCGTGGCCGTCGAACCGCTCGTAATCCCGTACGGGTTGGTCGTCGCCGCGGAATTTATCCCGTAATTGACGCTTATGGTTCCCGTCTGGTTGCTGAAAGTGTCCGAGGCCGCAGTGTCGGTGTAGCCGAGATTGATGGCGGTGACGGTGGGATCGCCGGTGTTATTGGAGGTGAAGTTGAAGACAGCCGTGCCGGTCTGATTGGCCCCTTGGGGAAGATTGATGACAATGATCTTGTCGGAGCCTGTGCAACTCGCCGAATAGGATCCGCGGTTAGTCACGGTACCGCCCGCGTCGGAAACAGACAGAATGTTGTTCAGTGTACCACCACTGAAAACCAGCTGGATTTTATCCGTGTTCCAGACCGCTCCCGTGTTCTGGGTGACGGTGATGCGAGAATTGACCGGGTCGACGTCCAGGGTTTGCCCGCCGCCAAAATCCAGGTCTAGTTCTACGTTATTATCGATAGCCACTACGCCGTAGCCGGCGTCCTGGTAGGCGGAACCATCCCATACCAGCGCAGTCACGCTAGATCCGTTGACGTGCAAGGTGTCGGTATAAGCCGACGCGGCGATGACGGCGGTGTCGAGAACGCCCTTCCCCGTTTCCAAGTCCCAGTTGCCACCCTTGTCGGCCGCGCCGGTGGCGTCGGTGGAGGCGAAGACGTCGGCACCTGTCGCCGCCGACAAGTCGGCAACGAATTTTTGGCCGTCGGCCCCCGCGCCCACGTCGCAGCCGTAGACCAGGAGATCGCCACCGGCGTTCAGGGCGTGGCCGACCTCAGCCAGTTCCGCCTTCACGACCGGACGGGTCAGGGCATAGTCGGTAATGTGGTCAGTGCCGATTTGCAAGGTGGCTTCGGCGCCATGGCTGAACAGGTGGATGGCGTCGAAGCCGGAATGGATCTCGGCCCACTTGGCCATCTGGGCCAGGCCGCTGGCGCCGCCGTCGATCTCGACGATGGCGATGCCGTCCTTGATGCCGGCTTCCAGGGCCTTGTAATCGGCGACCGAGGTGTCGACGAAGGCGACCTCGGCCTTGCCGCCGTCCTTGGCAGGATCGGCGGCGCGCACCTCGACCGGGGCGGCCACCTGGGGAATGGCCGCCTTGGCGGCGGCGTCGGGGGCGTCGTGGGCGGCCGGCTGGGCGGGTTCGGGGACGGCGGTGGCGACAGCGGTCGCAGCGGCGGCGCCGTCGAACATCATCCGCGGTTCCAGCACCATCACGCCGGCGGACCGGCGCCCGGTGGCACCCGAATTCCTGCGCAGGTTCATGCCCATGCCATCACCTCGTCCACATCCGCGGCGCACGCCCGGCGAAACACCCTTCCGCGGCCTCAACCGCCCAAGATTACGAGTTCTAGCAACCAATTTCGCTGAATGCAATTTTTCGGCACATCCATAGAGGTACATCGCCCATGCATGGATGCGCTCCATCATCGATCACGCAGAAGTACGCATTGCGCTTCTGTGCTCGATGGCTTCGTTGCGGTCGCCCCTTGCGCCACGATGAATCGTCATGGTTGTATTAGTGAGCAGCGTCGCGTAGCATTGAGACCGTAACTGGCCATTGGCAAACATCGGTGCGCGCTGACTGTTCCATGTCCACGCGATAAACGAGGGTCCCGGGCCGCCGGCGGGAGATCCGCCGCAACACGAAGGGGGTTAGACATGGACGTCTATATGGCTTTGGTTCTGCCGTTCGCGGGAACCTACGCGCCGGTGTACTTCATGAATTGCTACGGCCAGGCCCTGCCGCAGGGCCAGTACCAGGCGATCTACGCCCTGATCGGCCAGCTGTACGGCAACACCACCACCAGCGATTTCAAGCTGCCCGACCTGCAGTGCCGGTCGATCGTCGGCGCCGGCGTCGCCAACTTCACCACCGGCCAGGTGGTCTATCAGGTCGCCAAGGGCGGCGGCCTGCCGATGGTCCGGACCACCCTGATCGGGCAGGCGGCGATCAGCGCCAGCAACCTGCCCCAGCACAGCCACGGCGCCACCTTCACCCCCGTCACCGGGTCGGTTCCCGTCAACATCCCGGCCCAGCCCCAGAAGGGCACCCTGAGCGGCTCGGCCAGCATCCCGATCAATGCGGCCACGGGAAATGCCGGCAACGTACCGAGCAACACGGCAAATTATCTGTCGAGCATTCCCGTTGGTACCAATTCCAAATTCCCCTACACCACCACCGCGCCGTCGGGCGCCGCGGTGACCCTGAACCCCGTCACCGTGCCGGTGACCCCGTCGGCCGACTATTCGGCGCCGGTGCAGGCCAGCTCGGCGGTCATCTCGGGCGTGGTCACCGGCGGCGCGGTGCAGGTGTCCGATACCGGCGTCAGCGGCACCACCACGGCGCCGGTGCAGGTGGCGATGAACGCGCAGACCCAGTCGCCCTACCTGCCGATGACCTTCATCTTCGCCATGCAGGGCCTGTGGCCGAGCCGCGACTAGGGCTTTTTCACGTCCAGGCATCCCCCCGGGCCCGCCCCGGGGGGACGTCCCAGGCACAAGGACCGACATGACCGACCTTTCCAGCTTGCCCAGCAGCGTCTTCGCCCCCCTGGTCGGCCAGACCGTGGTGTTCACCCGTGCCGACGGGGTCGAGATGACCGCCGAGGTGGTCAAGGTGGTGGAAAACCCGCGCGGGACCCCGCCCGATGCCCCCCGCATCGCCTTTTCGGTGATCCTGCACGTCGCCGAACCGTGCGAGCACACCGGCGGGAGCTACAGCATGGCCCATCCCGACCCCGAGGTGGGCGAACTGGCCGCCATGACCCTGAGCCGTATCGCCAACAACACCCTGAACCGCGACTACGCCCGCTTCGAGCTGGCCTTCAACTGATCGCCGGCTGGGGCTGGGGCACCGGCCACCGCCACGGCATGCCGGGCGGGCACCAGCCCAGGTGCACCATCGGCTGCTGGTAGAAGATCAGGCCGAAGCCCAGGCGGGCATAGAACTGCACCGCGCCGGCGAGGAAGTCGGGCGTCGACACCGTCAGCGGCAGCTTGACGCCCGCCGCCGCCGCCTGCAGGCCCTGGACGATGTCGCGGCCGATGCCCTTGCCGCGCGCCTCGGGGTGCAGTTCCAGGAAGTTGATGTGCCAGTCCGAATAGCCCAGGTCGATCACCAGGTGGCCGATGTCCTGGCCGGTGCGCTCGACGATGAAGTCCAGGTGCTCGGGGTACGCGGCGCCCGCCCCCATCCGGGTCAGGCGCATCTGGTCCTCGTAGAGGGCGCGGATGCCGTCGGCGGGCAGGGTGGTCCAGTCGAACCACGGCCGCGCCGCCATGAACAGCTTCAGCAGGAAATCCTGGTCGGAGGGACGGGAGAAGCGCAGCGCGGCGCCACCGGGAAGCTTCAGCGAGCCGGAGAAACTGGTCATGGCGGGCCCTGTAACCGAAACGACGTGGTTGAAGGTGCGTTTGCACCCCAGCTTCCCACAGCCCCCGGTCGCTCACAACCTTAAACCGCAGCAGCAATCATTCGTTGCCCGTATTCGGATACTCCCGCTCGCCGAAGATCGCCGAGCCGACCCGCACATGGGTGGCGCCCAGGGCAATTGCCAGCTCGTAGTCGCCGCTCATGCCCATGCTGACCACGCCCAGTCCGTTGCGGGCGGCGATGGCGGCCAGCAGGCGGAAATGGGGCTGGGGATCGCCGTCGGCGGGGGGAATGCACATCACCCCGGTCACCGGCAGGGCGTATTCGTCGCGGCAGACGCGGATCAGCAGGTCGGCCTGGTCGGGGTCGACGCCGGCCTTTTGCGGCTCGCGGCCGGTATTGACCTGGACCAGGCAGGACGGCGCACGGCCGGCGCGCGCAATCTCGTCGGCCACCACACGGGCCAGCTTGGGCCGGTCGATGGTCTGGATGACGTCGAACAGGGCCACCGCCTCGCGCACCTTGTTGGTCTGCAGCGGCCCGATCAGGTGCAGCTCCAGCCCGGCGCGCGCCTCGCCCAGTTCGCCGAACTTGGCCTTGGCTTCCTGCACCCGGTTCTCGCCGAAGCAGCGCTGGCCGGCGGCCATGGAGGCCCGCACCGCGTCGGCGCCGTGGGTCTTGGACACCGCCACCAGGTTCACCGCGGCCGGATCCCGCCCGGCGGCGACGGCGGCGGCATGGATGCGCGCGCGGACGGCGGCAAGGTTGAGGGCGACCTCGGACAACGGGGCGGCTCCTGCTAGAATGGCGGGCGATGACCCTAGCAGACCAGGCCCTGCGACTCAATTTCACCGGGAAGCGCCGGCTGCCGCCGCTGCTGCTGGTGACCGACGCCACCCGCCTGCCCGATCCCATGGCCGCGGCCGCCCGCCTGCCCCCGGGCAGCGGGGTGGTGCTGCGCCACTACGACGCCGCCGACCGGCCGCAGTTGGCCCGGCGTCTGGCCGCCGTCGCCCGGCAGCGCCGGCTGGCGCTGCTGGTGGCCGGCGACTGGCGCCTGGCCGCGGCGGTCGGCGCCGCCGGCCTCCACCTGCCCGAGGGCCTGGCCCGCCACGGGGTGCTGGCGCCGCTGCTGGGCTGGGTGCGTCGCCGCGGCGCCTTGCTGAGCATCGCCGCCCATTCGCCCGCCGCCTTGGCCCGCGCCCGCCGGCTGGGCGCCGCCGGCGCGGTCCTGTCGCCGGTGTTCGCCACCCGCAGCCACCCTGGCGCGCCCGTCATCGGTCCCTTGCGCTTTTCCGCCTGGATCCGCCGCGCCGGCCTGCCGGTGCACGCCCTGGGCGGGATCGGCACGGCCACGGCGGCACGGCTGAAGCACAGCGGCGCCGCCGGCCTGGCCGCCATAGGGGCGCTGGGCTGAACGGAAAAAGGGCGGCCCCTTGCGGAGCCGCCCCGATCCGAAGCGATGGTCCCGGCCTCAGAAGGTCAGGGCCAGACCGGTCATGAGCGTCCAACCTTCGTTGTGGTTGGAGTCGCCGCCCGTGCTCTGCTTCTGCCGCTCGTCGTCGAAGGTGACGTAGCCGGCGGTGGCCAGCACGTCGACCCCCGGCCCGAGCGTGTACTTGCCCGACACCTGATAGACGCGCTCGATATCCGAACCGCGCACGCCGAAGTCACCCTCGGCCTGCGAGTTCAAGTGGATGAAGCTGACCGCCCAGTTGTCGCGGGCATACTGGATGCCGGCGTCCCACACCCGGCCGGCATGGCTGGTGGTGCCCGCCGCGGCGCTGTTGGCGCCGTTGATGGTGCCGACGAAGTTGGTGTTGATCTTGCGATAGGCGCCGCCGACGGTGAAGCCGTTCCACGCCAGCTGGGTACCGACGCTCCACTCGTTGGACTTGCCGGTGTTGGTCGAGGTGGCGTCGCCGGGGTTGGCGTCGTACATCACGTAGCCGCCCGACACCTTCACGCCCAGGCCGAGCGATTCGTAGGTGTTGTCGTACAGGCCGCCGACACCGTAGACCTGGGTGCTGTTGATCGTCGGATAACGGCTGTCCTCACGCAGGTTCGGCACGTAGGTGGCGCCGACGGTGAAGCCGTGGAACTGCGGCGACACGTAGGTGATCTTGTCGGAGTTGTCGTCCGTGTCGATCTCGGTGGTCTGGCGCACGGTGACGTTGGTGGGCTGGGCCACGGCGAAACCGCCAGTGATCAGGCCTTCCGAACCGATGTTGCCGGCCGCGTCGGGCGCCATCACGTGCAGCAGCACGGTGCCGTTGGCATAGGTACCCAGCATCACCTTGCCGAAGCCGCCCTCGACCCAGCTGAAGCTCTTGTCGATGGTGTCCGAGGTCATGTCGGTGTGGCCGCCGGCCTCAAGGTGCACTTCGACACCGACCTTCAGCCCATTGTCGAGCTCGGTGGTGCCGGAAAACCAGATTTCGTTGTCGCCCTTGACGTCGACGTTGTTCGTATTCGAACCGACCGCAGCCAGGGAGCCGTTGAACGTGTTGGAGGCCTTCTGGAAGGACGAGTCGTTCCAGGCACCAACCACCCACCACTTCGAAAAGCCGCCAAGCTCCAGCTTGATCTTCTCCGACGCCGACGCCGGCGCACAGGTCAGGCCGGCAGCGACAAGCGCGGTGCCGCACAGCATGAGCTTCTTCATAACCATTCCCTCGTTCACCGGTTTGACCAAAAAGTAGGCGTTATCTCAGCCGCCTAATTTCTCGGCATGTTACGGGCTGCAATCCGAATGGTCAATTGTGCATCGCCGAATGGATAGGTCATTCGGGCAGCACTGTGGCGCATTTGCCACATAAAACGGCATGGCCGTGCCGGTTAATGCGCGGCGAAGCCGGCAGCACAAACGAAAAGGGGGCGGCCGAAGCCGCCCCCTCCCGTAAAGGGTCCCTGGTGTTCGATTAGAACGCCAGCGACAGACCGGTCATGATCGCCCAACCTTCGTTGTGGTTGGAGTCGCCACCGGCGGTCTGCTTCTGGGTCTCGTCGTCGAACGAGGCATAGCCGACGCTGCCGAGCAGGTCGACGCCCGGGCCGAGGGTGTACTTCGCCGACACCTGGTAGATGTTGATCACATCCTGACCGTCGTTGGCGCCGTAGCCGATGTTGCCCAGCACCTGCGAGTGGAAGTAGGCGAAGCTGACCGCATACGGGCCGTTCGCGTACTGGATGCCGGCGTCCCAAGCGGTACCGACCGAGCTGGTGCCCTGGTCAACACCCATGTTGCTCTGCTCGATCTGACGATCGGTGTTCACGTGGCGGTACGAACCACCGATCGTGAAGCCGGCGTACGACAGCTGGGTGCCGAACGACATCTCGTGGGTACGGCCAACGCCAGCCACCGAGGTGGCCGGGGTGCCAGCACCCGCGTCCGCGCCGTAGGTCACGTAACCGGCCGAGGTCTTCACGCCAACGCCAGCGATGGTGTTGGTGTACAGCATGCCGGCGCCCATCGCCTCGGTCGAGTTGGCGATCGGGTAGCGGTTGTCTTCGACCAGGTTCGGAACGTAGGACGCGCCGGCGATGATGGTGCCGAAGGCGCCCATGTTCAGGGCCGGGGCGACGTAGGTGATCTTCTCGGCCTTGTTGTCCGAGGCGATCGCGGTGGTCGCACCGTTCTTCGCGCTGCTCGCAACGTTCTGAGCCGGGTTCAGGTAGGGCATGCCCATGACGTTGGTCGGCTGAGCGACGGCAACGCCGGACTGCAGCAGGCCGCCTTCACCCCAGTTGCCGGCGGCGTCGGGCGCCATCACGTGCAGCAGGTAGGTGCCGTTGTTGTGGGTACCGATGATCAGCTTACCGAAGCCGCCCTCGACGAAGGCGAAGCTGGCGTCGATGGTGTCCTGCGACATGTCGCTGTGGCCACCGGCCTCCAGCTCGACCTGCACGCCGACCTTCATGCCGTTGTCCAGGGTGGTCGAACCCACGAAGTGGATCTCGTTGTCACCGATGACGTCGACGTTGTTCAGGTTCGAACCAACCGCGGCCAGAGCGCCGTTGTAGGTGTTCGAGCCCTTCTGCCAGTCGCTGTCGTTCCACTTGGCAACGACCCACCACTTCGAGAAGCCGCCCAGCTGCAGCTTGATCTTCTCCGAGGCCGACGCGGTGCCGGTGGTCATCAGACCCGCGGCGACCAGCGCGGTGCTGGCGATAAGAATCTTCTTCATGTTAACTCCTCTCTTTTGGCACCGAGTTGGCGGCCTAGGGCGACCGCACCCGCACTCCAAACGAATGAACAGCGCCGATCACGCCACGTCGAAGGGGGCAAGTCAAGCAACGGACGGGTAAGCGTGTGACGAAAGCCGCGCACTGTGGCGACAATGCCACACTCGCCCCCGGCGGCCCCGGACCATTCGTTCTTGCCGCACGCCCGTGTCCCGGTGCATTCTCGGGGCCTGTCGGCCGAAACCCGGCCCTCGCCCGTTTCAGTATTGCCGCGCTCCGCATTCAAGCGGAGGCGGGGGGATGAAGTGAATATGACGAAGACTGTATCGGCCGTTCTCGCTGCCGCCCTGGCCGGCGCCACGCTCCTGCTGTCGGCCTGCGACCACACCGAGGCCGTGTTCCCCACCCGCGACCGCGGCGCCAGCGCCCCGCGCATGAGCAACGAGGCCCGCCCGACCATCTTCGGGCCCGAGGGCATGTTCAACACCGACAAGAAGAAGGACGGCGACGGCAGCGGCGGCGGCATCGGCGTCAATGCCTTCCTGTGGCGCGCCTCGCTCGACACCATCGGCTTCATGCCGGTGACCACCGCCGACGCCTTCGGCGGCACCATCATCACCGACTGGTACCAGATGCCCGAGGTGGCCGGCGAACGCTACAAGGTCAACATCTTCATCCTCGACCGCAGCCTGCGCGCCGACGGCGTCAAGGTGTCGGTGTTCAAGCAGGTGCGCGACGCCACCGGCCAGTGGTCCGATGCCCGCGTCGACCCCAAGATGGCGGTCGACCTCGAGAACTCGATCCTGACCCGGGCCCGCCAGCTGCGCGTGGTCTCGACCCAGTAGCACGGGTCCCCTCCCGGGGGCGCCGCCCCCGGGGCCATTTCCCCATCCAACCGCAAGCCACGGACGGACGCCATGTCTTCCGCACCCATTCCCGCTTCCGACCGCTACAACGTCAAGGAAACCGAGGCCCGCTGGCAGCGGGAGTGGAGCGAGCGCGGCAGCTTCGTCGCCGCCGTGGACCCGTCGCGGCCGAAATACTACGTGCTGGAGATGTTCCCCTATCCGTCGGGACGCATCCACATGGGCCACGTGCGCAACTACACCCTGGGCGACGTGGTGGCACGCTACAAGAAGGCGCGCGGCTTCAACGTGCTGCACCCCATGGGCTGGGACGCCTTTGGCCTGCCGGCCGAGAACGCCGCCATCCAGAACAACGTCCACCCGGCCAAATGGACGCGCGAGAACATCGCGGCCATGCGCGAGCAGCTGAAGTCCATGGGCCTGTCCTACGACTGGGGGCGCGAGGTCGCCACCTGCGAGCCCGAGTACTATCGCCACGAACAGAAGATGTTCCTGGACTTCCTCAAGGCCGGGCTGGTCTACCGCAAGGAATCCTGGGTCAACTGGGACCCGGTCGAGCACACCGTGCTGGCCAACGAGCAGGTCATCGACGGCCGCGGCTGGCGCTCGGGCGCGCTGGTCGAGAAGCGGCTTTTGTCCCAGTGGTTCCTCAAGATCACCCACTACGCCCAGGACCTGCTGGACGCCCTGGCGACCCTGGAGCGCTGGCCCGAGCGGGTGCGGCTGATGCAGGAGAACTGGATCGGGCGGTCCGAGGGCGCCCGGCTGGAATTCGAGCTGGCCGGCCGCGCCGACCGGCTGGAAGTGTTCACCACCCGCCCCGACACCCTGTTCGGCGCCAAGTTCCTGGCCATTGCCGCCAACCACCCGCTGGCCGCCGAACTGGCCGCCGGCAATCCCGGCCTGGCCGAGTTCATCGCCGAGTGCAACCGCATGGGCACCTCGGAGGTCGCCATCGAGACCGCCGAGAAGAAGGGCTTCGACACCGGGCTGAAGGCGGTGCACCCCTTCGACCCGTCGTGGCAGCTGCCCGTCTATGTCGCCAACTTCGTGCTGATGGAATACGGCACCGGCGCCATCTTCGGCTGCCCGGCCCACGACCAGCGCGACCTGGACTTCGCCACCAAGTACGACCTGGGCTACACCCAGGTGGTCGAGCCGCCGCCGGCTGAGCGCGAAGCCGCCCTGGCCGGCCTGGCCCGGGGCGAGGCCTATGGCGGCGACGGCACCATGGTCAATTCCGGCTTCCTCGACGGGCTGGGCGTCGAGGCGGCCAAGGCCGCCGCCATCGCCCGCATCGAGGCCAACGGCCGCGGAACCAAGACCATCAACTACCGCCTGCGCGACTGGGGCGTGTCGCGCCAGCGCTATTGGGGCTGCCCCATCCCGGTGATCCACTGCCCCAGCTGCGGCGTCGTCCCGGTGCCCGAGGCCGACCTGCCGGTCAAGCTGCCCGAGGACGTCACCTTCGACAAGCCGGGCAACCCGCTGGACCACCACCCCACCTGGAAGCACGTCGCCTGCCCGACCTGCGGCGGCGCCGCCACGCGCGAAACCGACACCTTCGACACCTTCTTCGAATCGTCGTGGTACTTCGCCCGCTTCACCTCGCCCACGACCACCGACAAGGGGTTCGACCGGGCGGCGGCCGACTACTGGCTGCCGGTCGACCAGTACATCGGCGGCATCGAGCACGCGGTGCTGCACCTGCTGTATTCCCGCTTCTTCACCCGGGCGCTGAAGGACTGCGGCTATCTGGGCGTGGCCGAACCCTTCGCCGGCCTGCTGACCCAGGGCATGATCTGCCACGAGACCTACAAGTCCGCCGCCGGCCAGTGGCTGTACCCGCAGGAGGTGGTCAAGGACGGCGACAAGGTGGTGGTCGCCGCCACCGGCGAGCCGGCGGTGCTCGGCCGCTCGGAGAAGATGAGCAAGTCGAGGAAGAACGTGGTCGACCCCGCCCACATCATCGACACCTACGGCGCCGACACCGCCCGGCTGTTCATGCTGTCCGACAGCCCGCCCGAGCGCGACCTGGACTGGACCGAGGCCGGCATCGACGGCGCCTGGCGCTACGTCAACCGGCTGTGGCGCATGGCGGCGCAGCCCCCGGCGGCGCTGCCTGACGCCGGCGCCCCCATGCCCGAGCTGGGCCCCGAGGCCGACAAGGTCCACCGCCTGGTCCACAAGACCATCGCCGCGGTCGGCGACGACCTCGAGCGCTTCCACTTCAACAAGGCGGTCGCCCGCATCCGCGAGATGACCAACGCGCTGGGCGACCTGCCGGCGGATGCCGCCGGCACCGCCTGGGTCCTGCGCGAAGGCCTGGAGACCGCCGCCCGCCTGGTCGGCCCCATGCTGCCCCACCTGGCCGAGGAAATGTGGCGCCTGCTGGGCCACGCCACCTTGCTGGCCGACACCGCCTGGCCGGCGGCCGATCCGGCCCTGCTGGTCGAGGACACGGTCACCGTGGCGGTGCAGGTCAACGGCAAGCTGCGTGCCACCGTCGACCTGCCCAAGGACTGCGACGCCGCCACGGCCGAACAGACTGCTCTTGCGCAACCGACCGTGGCCGCGGCAATCTCGGGCAAGCCCGTCCGCAAGGTCGTGGTCGTGCCGAACCGGATCGTCAATGTGGTGGTCTAAGAAAACCGCACCCGCCCTGCTGTTGCTGGCCGCCGTCCTGGCGCTGGGGCCGGCGGGCTGCGGCTTTCGCCCGCTTTATGGCCAGGCCGGCACCAACGCCCAGTCCAGCGGGCTGCGGGCCGACCTGTCCGCGGTCCGCATCAAGCCCATCGCCGACCGCGAGGGCCAGATGCTGCGCAATGGCCTGCTGACCCGCCTGACCCCGCAGGGCGAGCCGGCCGACGCCCGCTACGAGCTGGCGGTGGTGCTGATGTCGTCCGAATCGGGACAGGGATACCGCAAGGACGCCCTGGCCACCCTGGGCCAGCTGCGCGTCGACGCCATCTACACCCTGACCGAGCTCAATTCGGAAAATCCGCGCAGCTTCGGCTCGCGCCAGTCGACCACCGCCTATTTCGACTATATCGGGCCGCGCTACGCCACCGTGGCCATGGAGCGCGACGCCTGGCAGCGCGCCATCGACGACCTGGCCGACCACATCGCCAACAACGTCTCGATGGTGTTGTCGGGCAAGCAGGCCTGGTCGTTGAAGGAGAAGCTGCCTTGAAGGTGGCGGCCTCGCAAACCGAGGCCTTCCTCAAGGCACCGCCCGCGGCCATCCGCGCCGTCCTCGTCTACGGCCCCGACGCCGGCCTGGTGCGCGAGCGGGCCCAGCGCCTGGTGCGCACCGTCGTCCCCGACCCCTCCGATCCGTTCCGCGTCGCCGAACTGACGCCGGCCTCACTCAAGGACGACCCCGCCCGACTGGCCGACGAGGCCGCCGCCATCGCGCTGACCGGCGGGCGCCGGGCGGTGGTGCTGCGCGACGCCGGCGACACCGTGAGCGGGCCGGTGGGCTCGTTCCTGGCCAATGCCAAGGGCGACGGGCTGGTGGTCATCGAAGGCGGCGACCTGGGCCCGCGCTCGTCC
>JBLNBU010000041.1:0-6463 GCA_050260215.1 Actinomycetota bacterium | reverse complement strand
AAAGCGAGTGAGGGTTCTTAGTCATGGCTAACATCATTGAGCAGCTCGAGAAGGAGCAGATCGAGAAGCTGACCGGCGAGCGTCCGGTTCCGCAGTTCGCCCCCGGCGACACCCTGAAGGTCAACGTCAAGGTGATCGAAGGCGGCCGCGAGCGCGTGCAGGCCTATGAAGGCGTCTGCATCGCCCGCAAGAACGACGGCCTGAACTCGTCGTTCGTGGTCCGCAAGATCAGCTACGGCGAGGGCGTCGAGCGTATCTTCCCGCTCTATTCCCCCAACATCGCCTCCATCGAGGTGGTCCGCCGCGGTGACGTCCGCCGCGCCAAGCTCTATTACCTGCGCGACCGCCGCGGCAAGTCGGCCCGCATCGCCGAGCAGACCACCGGCCACTCCGGCAAGGTCGCCGCCGCCGAGCGTGAGGCCGCCGCCGCCGAGAAGGCCAAGGCGAAGGAATAGGGGCTGCTTCCTACCCCCTCTCCCGGCGGGAGAGGGTCGGGGTGAGGGAGAATGCATCCGCTCGTCGGGGCGGTGGTATTCTCCCTCACCCTCCCGCCTCCGGCGGGCCCCTCCCTCTCCTGCTGGGAGAGGGCGACGTCGCTACCTGCTAGGGAACTATCGATGGCCAAGCCCCGCACGCTGTTCGACAAGATCTGGGACGCGCACCTGGTCGACGTCCAGGACGATGGTACCTGTTTGATCTACATCGACCGCCACCTGGTCCACGAGGTCACCAGCCCGCAGGCGTTCGAGGGCTTGCGCATGGCCGGCCGCAAGGTCCGCCATCCCGAGATGACCCTGGCGGTGGCCGACCACAACGTGCCGACCACCGACCGCTCCAAGGGCATCGAGAACGAGGAGAGCCGGGTCCAGGTCGAGACGCTGGAGGCCAATGCTCGCGACTTCGGGGTCGAGTATTTCCGCATGGACGACATCCGCCAGGGCGTCGTCCACATCGTCGGCCCCGAGCAGGGCTTCACCCTGCCCGGCACCACCATCGTCTGCGGCGATTCCCACACCTCGACCCACGGCGCCTTCGGGGCGCTGGCCTTCGGCATCGGCACCTCGGAGGTCGAGCACGTGCTCGCCACCCAGACCCTGGTGCAGAAGCCGGCCAAGAACATGCGCATCACCGTCGACGGCAAGACCCCGGCCGGCGTGACCGCCAAGGACATCGTGCTGGCGATCATCGGCAAGATCGGCACCGCCGGCGGCACCGGCTATGTGGTCGAGTACGCGGGCGATGCCATCCGCTCGTTGTCCATGGAAGGGCGCATGACGGTCTGCAACATGACCATCGAGGCCGGCGCGCGCGCCGGCCTGATCGCCCCCGACGAGAAGACCTTCGCCTACATCGCCGGCAAGCCGCGCGCGCCCAAGGGCGCGGCCTTCGAGCAGGCTGTCGCCTACTGGAAGACGCTGCACACCGACGAGGGTGCCCATTTCGACGCCGAGATCACCCTGGATGCCGCCAGCCTGGTGCCGCAGGTGACCTGGGGCACGTCCCCTGAGGACGTCATCCCCATCACCGGCAACGTCCCCGACCCGGCCGCCATCGCCGACGAGGCCAAGCGCAAGGCCGTCGCCCGCGCGCTCGACTACATGGGCCTGACCGCCGGCATGAAGGCCACCGACATCAAGGTCGACGTGGTGTTCATCGGGTCGTGCACCAACGGCCGCATCGAAGACTTCCGCGCCGCCGCCGAGGTCCTGAAGGGCCGCAAGGTCGCCGCCGGCGTGCAGGTTCTGGTGGTGCCCGGCTCCGGCCTGGTCAAGGAGCAGGCCGAGGCCGAGGGCCTGGACGAGGTCTTCCGTGCCGCGGGCGCCGAATGGCGCGAGCCCGGCTGCTCCATGTGCCTGGCCATGAACGCCGACCAGCTCAAGCCCGGCCAGCGCTCGGCCTCGACCTCGAACCGCAACTTCGAGGGTCGCCAGGGCCGCGGCGGCCGGACCCACCTGGTCAGCCCGGCCATGGCCGCGGCGGCTGCGGTGACCGGCAGGCTGACCGACGTGCGGGAACTGAAGTAGGGGGCGCGAATATGGAAAAGTTCACCACGCTGACCGGCGTCGCGGCGCCGCTGCCGATGATCAACGTCGACACCGACATGATCATTCCCAAGCAGTTCCTGAAGACCATCAAGCGCACGGGTCTGGGCAAGAACCTGTTCGACGAGATGCGCTATACGCCCGACGGCAAGGAAGTCGCCGACTTCGTGCTCAACAAGCAGGCCTATCGCACCGCCACCATCCTGGTGGCCGGGGCCAATTTCGGCTGCGGCTCGTCGCGCGAGCATGCGCCGTGGGCCATCGGCGATTTCGGCATCCGCTGCATCATCGCGCCCAGCTTCGCCGACATCTTCTTCAACAACTGCTTCAAGAACGGCATCCTGCCCATCACCCTGCCGCAGGAGCAGGTGGACAAGCTGATGGACGATGCCGCGCGCGGGGCCAACGCCATCGTCACCGTCGACCTGGAAAAGCAGGAAATCCGCGGCCCCGACGGCGGCTGCATCCGCTTCGAGGTCGATCCGTTCCGCAAGCACTGCCTGCTCAACGGCCTGGACGACATCGGGCTGACCCTGCAGCGCGCCGACAAGATCGCCGCCTTCGAGGAGCGCCGCAAGGCCGGCCAGCCCTGGCTTTGACGCGGCCCTGCCACCAAGGCGAGAACGGTTGACGGACGGGCCGTCCGGGTTTAGGCATCCCCCGGGGCAAGTCGACGGAACATTTGCAAAGGGGAATACCGCCATGGCGGCCAAGAAGCTCTTGATCCTTCCCGGCGATGGCATCGGCGTGGAAGTGATGACCCAGGTCCGGCGCCTGATCGACTGGATGGGCAAGAAGCGCAGCATCGACTTCGACGTCAGTGAAGGCCTGATCGGCGGTTCGTCCTATGACGTGCACGGCACCCCGCTGTCCGACAACACCCTGGCCGAGGCCATGAATGTCGACGCGGTGCTGCTGGGCGCCGTCGGCGGGCCTAAGTGGGACGACCTGCCCTTCGACAAGAAGCCCGAGCGCGGCCTGCTGAAGATCCGCAAGGAGATGGGCCTGTTCGCCAACCTGCGTCCGGCAGTGGTGTTCGACGCCCTGGCCGACGCCTCGACGCTGAAGTCCGAGGTGATCTCGGGCCTGGACATCATGATCCTGCGCGAACTGACCGGCGGCCTGTATTTCGGCGAGCCCCGCGGCATCGAGACCCTGCCCGACGGCACCCGCAAGGGCTTCAACACCCTGGTCTACACCACCCCCGAGATCCGTCGCATCGGCCGCGTCGCCTTCGAGCTGGCGCGCAAGCGGAACAAGAAGGTGTGCTCGGTCGACAAGGCCAACGTGCTGGAATGCACGGTGCTGTGGCGCGAGGAGATGATCAAGCTGCACCAGGAGGAGTTCCAGGACGTCGAGCTGTCGCACATGTACGTCGACAACGCGTCCATGCAGCTGGTGCGCAATCCCAAGCAGTTCGACGTGATGGTCACCGAAAACATGTTCGGCGACATCCTGTCCGACTGCGCCGCCATGCTGACCGGCTCGCTGGGCATGCTGCCGTCGGCGTCCCTGGGCGAGGCCGATGCCGCCGGCAAGCGCCGCGCCCTGTACGAGCCGGTGCACGGCTCGGCCCCCGACATCGCCGGCAAGGACATGGCCAACCCGCTGGCCACCATCCTCAGCTTCGCCATGTGCCTGCGCTACTCGTTCGACATGGCCGCCGAGGCCGACATGATCGAGGCCGCGGTCAAGACCGTGCTGAAGGGCGGCCTGCGCACGGCCGACATCATGCAGCCCGGCAAGGCCAAGGTGTCGACCACCGTGATGGGCGAGGCCATCGTCCGCGAACTGGACAAGATGGGCTGATCTCGGCTGTCAGCCGTAAAGCATCCTGGCCCGGTCGCGGAAGCGCCGGGCCACTTTTCTTTCCAGCTCGGGCATGGACAGCCGCGCCAGCGACTGCAACAGCGGCGAGCGCAGAGACAGCTCGTAGTCGGCCAGCACCCGGCAGCCGCCGTCCGCCTGCGGCTCGAACAGCCAAACCAGCCGGAACCGGCGGAAGGGCCCATCCTCGGAGGTGATCTCGAGGCGCGTCGGCTCTTCGGCCACGGCGCGCGAGCAAAAGCGCACGTCCAGCGGACCGGCGCCGAAATGGTTGTCGACGTCGAGCACACCGCCGTCGCGGCGGCGGACCCGCGCCGATCGGCACCAGGGCAGGAACTGGGGATAGCTTTCGATGTCGACCGCCAGCGCGAACAGCCGGGCGGCATCCAGGCGCGGGAAGTCGATTGACCACCCGCCGCGGATCATCTCGTCAGGTTGCGGATGTTGCGCACGAAGATGTTGAGCAGGCCGCGGATGAACGGATCGGACTTGGCCAGCTTTTCCTTGAACACGTCGCGGCTGATGATGATGCAGGACACGTCGGTGACGGCCTTGGCGGTGGCCATGCGCGGCTGGTCGTCGACCAGCGCCATCTCGCCGAACAGTTCGCCCTTGCCGATGGTCGCCAGCGCCACCCCGTTCTTGACGATCTCTACCTGGCCGTCCTGGATCAGGTACGCGCGGTCGCCGGAGTCACCTTCCTTGAAGATGTTGGCGCCGGCATAGAAGACCTTGCGCTCCAGAACGCGATCTCTCTGCATCATGAACGAGGGCCCCCGGCAACAGGTGATTGCGAAACTTTATCATTTCCCACCCGCCTGTCACCTCCAAACCGAGCCGGACGTTCGCGCTGCCGCGTCGACAACGCGCCTTTGCCCCAGTATTGTGGTCGCCGGGGTTACTGGACGGGGGCCGCGATGAGCGGTGACGAGCGGGGGAGGGTGGTCGCCAAGCTGCGGGCGCTGATGGCGCGCACCGTCGCCAACGGCTGCACCGAGGAAGAGGAGCTGGCCGCCGCCCGCATGGTCGGGCGCATGGTCGAGCAGCTGGACGGCCTGCCCGCCGGCACCGCGTCCTGGGCCGCCACCGAGCGCGCCAGTCCCCAGTACCAGTCGCTGCTGGAAAAGAGCATCCTCGAGGGCCTGTTCAAGGCCGCGGTCGAGGAGTTGGCGCTCAACCACATCAACACCGTCTCGCCGCCCAAGCGCGACCTGCGCGGCCTGGACGTCGAGCGGGTGCGTACGCTGGACCTGGTGGTGCCCTATCTGGTGATGATGCTGGCCGCCAACGGCACCAAGCTGGGCCGCGAACTGGTGGTGCGTGCCGTCGAGGACCTGATTGCCGACGGCATGCTGCCCCAGGTGCTGGCTATCCCCCGGGGCGAGTGAGCCGTCAGCCGCCGGGATGCGGGTGGAAGCACCCGGCCGCGTCCTCGATGGCATGGGCCAGGCGGATGTCGCGGTCGGTGACGCCGCCGGCGTCGTGGGTCGACAGCTGCACCGAAACCCGGTTGTAGCTGTTGGACCAGTCCGGGTGGTGGTTCATCCGTTCGGCCGCGAGCGCAACGCGAGCCATGAACGAGAACGCCTCGCCGAAATCACGGAAGCGGAACGACTTGGCGATGGCGTCGACGCCGTCGACCTCGGACCAGCCGGGCAGGCCCAGCATGGCGGTGGCGCGGGCGGAACCGGTCAGTTTCTCGGCCATGGCGTAAGCCCTCCTCGTCCCTTGGTCCGTTCAGACGCTCCTCTTTAAGTCTGGGAGGTACTGGCACCGCCATCAAGGCTGCGCTAAGGTCCCGCACATGAGCAGGCTGATCCCGCACCACACAACGCCGCCGACCCTGGCCGACCTGGACACGATCGCCGCCGCGGCCTTTGCCGAGATCCCCGACGAGCTGCGCCGTCACGCCGCCGACGTGCTGATCCGGGTCGAGGACTTCCCCGATGAAGAGGTCGAGCGCGAGATGGAGCTGGAAAGCCCCTTCGACTTGCTGGGCCTTTACCGCGGCATCGCGCTCGACCAGAAGAGCTGGGCCGAGACCCCGCAGACGCCTGACGTGATCCTGCTGTTCCGCCGGCCCATCCTCGACTACTGGTGCGAGACCGGGGAAGACTTGACGAGCCTGGTGAAACACGTCCTGATACACGAGATCGGACACCACTTCGGCTTCAGCGACGAAGACATGGAGCGCATCGAAGACGAGGCGTGACCGGCAGGACGATCCTTTGCCCGAAAAGGCCTCGCGCATGCCCGTGCAGCCCCTTTCCCCCGCCGATCTCTACCGCGCCTGCGACCCCGCCGGCTTTACCTTCGAGACCACCGCCGACCTGGCCGACCACGACGAGCCCATCGGCCAGGACCGCGCCGTCGAGGCCATCCGCTTCGCCATCGGCATGCGTCACCGCGGCTTCAACCTGTTCGCGCTGGGCCCCGACGGCACCGGGCGGCGCTCGATGCTGCTGCAGTACCTGGGCCAGGCGGCGGCCGAGCAGCCGGTCCCCGACGACTGGTGCTACGTCAACAACTTCGCCGAAAGCTACAAGCCGCGCGCCATCCGCCTGCCCTCTGGGCGCGGCCAGCCCTTCAAGAAG
>JBLNBU010000040.1:0-3340 GCA_050260215.1 Actinomycetota bacterium | reverse complement strand
AGCCCCAGCCGCTCCCGCCTCAGGTCCAGGCCCTTGTGGGGCATGCCGTGCGTATGGGTGGTGCCATCGCCTGCCGAAAGGCCAACGTCACCACCCTGGAAGAACACGAGGTCGGCGCTCTCGCGCAGGCCGCCTGCGACGTGGCGCGCTACTACATCACCAACACCATGGACCCCAAGGTTGCGGCGTGGCTGGGCCTCGGGCTGACCGCCATGGCCGTGGTCGCCAATCGCCGGCCCCTGGCGTCGCAGTCCGACGCTCCCACCGTCACCCCGCCTATGGGCGAGGCGCCGCCGGTCGACCCCTCGGCCATCGTCGCCGCCCAGGCCGGCGCCATTGATGCGATGATGGGTCATGCGGGCACTGCCTGAGCCGGACAACCGGGTGTTCCTGGGGGTGGGGGGGTCGGGCAAGTCGACCTTGGCTCGCGAAATGTCCTTTGCCTTCCCCCAGGTCATCATCTGCGACCCCAACGGCGAGCCGGCCCACGCCGCCAACGCCCTGGTGGTCGACAACCAGTTGGAACTCGTCTCATTGCTGCAGCTGGGCCAGCCGGTGCGCATCGCATGGCGCGGCTTCGACACCATGGGCGAAGAGGCCGGACTGGAATGGGCCTGCCGATGCGCCTGGGCGGCAGGGGATACCCTGGTGGTGTGGGACGAGACCGACCTGTTCTCGCCCTTCATCCGCAACACCTCGTCGGCCTATCGGCTGTGGAATGCCGGACGGCACCGGGGATGCCGCGTGTTTTCCATCGCCCGCTCGCCCTTTGCCATCCCGCGCACGCTGACCCGCAACATGACCAGGGCCTGCGTGTTCGGCACCCAGGAGCCGGCTGACCTCCAATATCTCGCGGGCAGCCGCACCCGGCCGGGCATGATCGGTGCCGAAGCCGCTGGCGCTCTGCCCACCTTGGCGAAATATCACTGCGTCGACTGGCACAGGGGAGGCGCCTGGGCGGTGAAAAAGGCCCCGTTTACTTAAACGGGATTTGCCCGCGCGCGGCGGGCGAGAAAGGCCCGCGCAAATTCCTGAAATTCCATGACTTTTTCCGTTTACGTTAACGTAAACCGATTTGCGCGGTATCTACGTACCGTGATTGTGTTCCGGCTGACCGCCCATCCGGGCATCAACAGCAGCAAGGAACCAACCCTATGGACATCCAGAAGTTCGCCACCACCGTCGGCGCCGTCGTCGTGGGCCTGTGGCTCTCCCGCAAGTTCGGCCTCGCCTAATCGGGCGTCCCCAGCAAAGGAGAAGGCACGATGGCGCCCCCGTCCAATCAGGTGATCCACCGGCGCAAGCTGGGGACGATCCCGTACACCGCTGGCGGCCGCGCCAGCATCGAACTCGACCGCGATGGCGTGTTGCTGCAGCTGCGGCTGCGGCTGAAGTACACCATCACCAACGGCGGCTCGGCCGCGCCGACCGGTCTGAAGTTCTTGTTCCCCTTCCGCCTGATGCGCCGTATCGAGGTGATCGTCGGCGGCCGCGACACCGTGTGGTCGATCTCCGGCGAACAGCTGGCGGCGAAGGTCTGGTACGAGAACCAGGTGGCGCCCTACGGCAACATCACCGCCGTTACCGCCGGTGCCGGCTCGACCACCAGCGTGGATCTTGTCCTGCCGCTGGACTTCACCCTGCCGCTGGGCGTTCGCCCCGATGACACCGGTCTGGACACGCGCGGTATCGGCCAGCTGGCCTGCTACGTCACCTGGGCCAGTGGTGCCTCGGACCTGTTCGGCACCACCAACTCGGCGACGATCAGCAACGTCACCTGCTCGCTCGAGGGCAAGTACATGCTGAACATCCCCAACAACCGGGTCTATCTGGTGCGCGCGCTTGACACCATGAGCCGCCAGCTGACCGGCACCGCCTCCAACTGGGACATGACCCTGGATCGAGGCACCGGTCTGGTCTATCGCTCGTTCACCACCTTCACCACCGTCGACGATGTGGGCGTGTCCGACATCCTGGACCCCGGTTCCATCCGGGTCGAGGCCGGCTCGTTCATCTTCGTCAATCAGGACGCGGTGCAGATTAAGGCCGAGAACGCGGTGGAACTGAACCTCGGCTCGACCATCCTGACCGGCGTCTATCACCTGCCGCTGACCGCCTTTGGCCAGCTGGTGAACGGCATCAACACCGGTCCGCTGGACGCTGACTTGAAGGTGATCTTCGACCCGGCCACGCTCTCTGCCACGTCGGGCACGAACATGATCAATGTCCTGCGCGAGGCGGTGCGACCGCTCAAGCTGGCCTAGGAGGGCGTAATGGACGACTGGTTTTCCGTCCTGGTGAACGGCGGGGTTGACGCCTACTCGGCCAACCAGTCGGCCAAGGCTGCGGTGGCGTCCGCGAACGCCAACGCCGCCATGGCGTCGCGCACCGCCGATGCTCTGGCCCAGCAGCGCATGCTGCAGCTGACCACCGACGCGCAGGGCAACCAGCGCATGGTCATGTGGGGCTTCGGCCTTTTCGCCCTGCTGTTACTTGTGCGTGCCACCGGGCGCGTGTGATGGCCAGCTTCTTCGCCCCCTCCGATGACACCGGAGGGGGCATTTTCTCGGGAGGCGGTATGGACCCCTGGTCAATCGGTGCAAGCGCCCTGGGTGGGCTCCTGGGCGGGCGGGGCGGCGGCGGTTCTCGGTCGTCGTCGGCGTCGTCGGCAACCAACTCGCTGAACCTGTCCCTCAATCCCAACATTTTTGCCATGGTTGGCGGCCCGGCATCGCCTTCGGCCTCCGGCTCGTCGTCGGGCTCGCCGTCGTCGTCGGCCGCCGCCAATAGCTCCGGAAGCGACACCAACCCGTCGTCCAATATCCCTTGGTATTGGGCGAGCACCGGGCAGGCGAAGTACGACATCAACCAGCTTCCGACCGGTGCAAATCAGCAGGCGGCTTCGGCGTCGTCGTCGTCGGGCATGATCCTGCTGATGATCGGCGTCGCCGCCATCTTCCTGATGACGGATGGAAAGAAATGATCCGCTTTCGCCCTGGCGAGTGGTCGGCACAGGTCGAGGCGTGGCTGGCTCCCGCCTTCGTCCAGTGCGGTCAATTGTCAGAGGCGCGCGATGTTTCACGGCTGGCAATCGCTGAGGACGAAACTGGACCGGTCGGAGCCGTCCTCGTTTCCTTCTTCGACGGTTGGGTTTTCATCGAAGCCGTAGGCGGCGAGCCGGCTGCAGGCCTTGCCCGATCCGCCATGGAATGGGCGAAAGACTTGGCGCGGGAGGTCAAGGCCAAGGGCGTTGCCGCCCGCACCGCCAAGCCGGCCATGGTGCTGCATCTGGTGCGCGCCGGGGCTCGCCTGGACGCTGCCTATCTGTCGATGGAGGTCT
>JBLNBU010000039.1:0-10060 GCA_050260215.1 Actinomycetota bacterium | reverse complement strand
CCCGGTCGGGTCGGTTCCGCCACGAGTCCCAGCTGCCGTACTGGGCGTCGCCGGGAAACAGCAGGCGGTGCCCGGCGAACTCGAGCAGCAGCACCAGGCTGGTGTTGTTCTTCTTCTTCTCCAGGCGGAAGGCCAGGAAGACGTCGTCGTCGAGAATGTCCTTCACCAACGTCTTGTCGGGCTCGGTCACGTAGCCATCGAGGTCGCGGTCAGCCTTGTGCCGATAGTGTTCGGCGAAGGGTGTCGCCGCCCGGCCATCTCCCGCCGGGCTGGATCCCGCCGCCCGGAAGAAGCGGTCGTCGCTGGGCGGATCCTCGGCCGTGAGGAACGCCTCGTCGCGCGGCGGGCCGAGCACGGTGACCTTCAGCCCGGGAATGCCGGCCGCATTGTCGATGGGCCGGTCGGTCGCCTGCAGGTAGCGGACCTGGGCGCCACCGAAGCCGCGCCGCAAGGTGTCCATGGCCTTGGCATTGCCACGAAGGTTGAGCAGGGCGGCCCGGGCTGCATTCTCTCGTTCATCATTGGCCCACAGGGCCGCGTGGCTCTCCAGGTGCAGGAGCATTGCCTGCTCCTGCTTGCGGTAGGACTGCGCCTGCGCATCCGAGGGATCCTCGACCCACGGCATCCACACTTCGCGGGCCCTTATCTGGTTGAACTGGCTGGCATTGGAGCCGAAGCCGGAAATGTGGTCCTCGTGCGAGTGGGTGGCCACCACCAGGGCCAACCGGCTCCCGGTTTCCCTTTGGATGTCGTCGACCACCTGGTCCATGGTTCCGGCCTTGCCCAGGTGGTGGACGCCGCAGTCGACCAGGATGTGGTGGGACTGGCGCGCGTCATCCGTCAGCGTCACCAGGAAGCAGTCGCCGAAGCCGACCCGATACATGCGCACGCGAATGCCGGCCATGTCACATCCCCCCGTGAACCATGCCGAAATGGAAGTCGGGCAGCGGCCCGCCGATGAAGGGGGCGCAGGCCCAGCCATCCATCATCCCTTGGCGGAACTGCCGCTGCTCCTTCAGGCGCTGAGTGTTTCCGGCGCTCTTGCGGATGGTGTACTTGGCGTCGCCGTGGGCGTTGAAGATGACCGCGGCGCCGCCGTGGAAGGGGAAGGTCGGGCCCTTGAAATCTGCGGGATCCAACAGTTGGGGATGCGTCTCGACGAACTCGACGGCGAATTCGATCTGCAGGCGCCCGTCGGGGGCGATGCGCCGTATGGGCTGGATCGACCAGGGCTTGAAGCCCTTGCGCAGGCCGAGTTGGCCGGCATTGGCGACCGCAAAGGCCTCGAGCAGTGACATCTGTGCGGGGTAGTCGATCTCAATTCCAACGGCGCTGCCGGTTTCCCCGTCCGGGGTCAGCTTGAACAGCATTTCGCAGTGCATGTCCTGCTGGGGCGCCTCCCAGGCCAGCAGGTCCTCGGAGAACGAGGGGACGTCGTCGGCGTGGATGCCTCGGGCCTGGAAGGCCTCGATCAGCGCGCCGCGATAGTCGTGGCGGTCGTCGGGGACCAGGTCGCGGTCGGCAGTGATCATCGCCCGCAGGAACTCGCCGAAGCGGATGTCGACCGGCGGGCAGTAGTCGATGGCGCGGATGCAGATGTCGAGGAAGTGCGAGGCGGTCTTGGTCGCCTCGGCGGTCAGGCGGCGGGCCAGGTCGTGGTGCAGCTCTGGGCCATACGAGCCGGTGGCGGCCAGGCGCATCAGGTCGCGGGTGCGGTTGACGTAGGCGGTGAAGAAGGCATCGAACACGGCGGCGACCAGAATGGCGCCGCGGTCGTGGGGCTCGGTGACCTCGGCCAGCCGCTTGGGGTCGGGTTCCTCGCCCAGCGCCTGGCGCAGCGCCTTGCGCCGTCCCAGCCCGTGGCCGAACTGCTGGGCCAGGCCGACCAGCGGGTTCTCGCGGCGCATCTGCGCTCGGATGTCCTTGCCGCCCCCGGCCACCAGCGGGTCGAGGGCCGACTTGAACAGCTGCCCGCCGGTGCGGCGGATGGTGTCGAACACCGCGTCCTCGACGGAGAAATGCAGGAACAGGGCGACGATGTCGGCGAAGGCCTCGTGGAAGGCCAGGGTGTCGGGGCCGGTCGGCTCGGCGAAATGGCGCCGCAGGCTGTCGAGGACGGCGTGGGTGGTCTCGTGGGCGATGATGTCGTGGGACAGGCAGGTGAAGACCCGCTGCGCCCCGCTGCCCCGGTCCTCGGCGGTGAAATAGCCGAACAGCAAGGCGCACAGCTGGGGATGGTAGAAGGCGTTGGCCATCTGGAAGGCGTGCGGGAACACCCTCAGGGTCTTGTGCTCGTCCGCATCGCGCTGAGCCCGTCCCCACTGGATCTCGCGCCCCAGTGCGCTTTCGAACCGGGCCACCGTCTCGCTGACCACGGCATAGGCCATCTGCTGGTGGAACCGCGGGTCGCCCTCGGCGGGATCGAGGCCGCCGTTCATCAGCACCCAGGGGTCGTTCAGGTCGACCGCCTCGTAGAAGGTTTCGCAGCTGAAGTCCCAGTCGACCACCGCCACCTTGCGCCCCACCGGGCCCCGCCCGACGGGCTCGTAGGGCAAATGGATGGTCATGTGGTTGCTGAACTGGCGGCCCAGGCTGGGGTCGAAGGCGAACACCTTGAGCGGCCGCGACCGCGGATCAGGGTAGGCGCTGCCCTCGTTTGCCTTCATGGCCCCCTCCGTCTCTACGAATGAGGGAACTGTAATCCGGCTCCCGCGGGTTGATCAATCGGTATCGACGAGAACTTGTTTGTATTCACTTCCATGTCTTGCCAGAAAAGCAGGAATATCGCTAACTGAGCGCATAAACGGAGATATCGCCGTGGCGCCCCATCCGGACCAGTTGCACATCGACCAAATCCGCTCCGCCCTGTGGCGGGGGGCGGGACGGGGCAACGCCGCCCTGATGGTCGGTGCCGGCATGAGCCTGAATGCCGTTCCCTGCCTGGCGTCGGTCCGCCGCTTTCCGAAGTGGGCCGATTTGATGGAGCCGATCGTCGCCCGTCTTTATCCCGGCCACACGTTCGACGGCGACACCATTGACCGCCAGCACATCCGTGCGGGCACGGTCAGTTCGGCCCTGCGGCTGGCAGAGGAGTTTGCGACGGCGTTCGGCGAGAATGAACTCGAGGCGCTGTTGTTGAAAGCGATCCCGGACGCCAACTATCAGCCGTCGGCGCTGCACGAACGCTTGCTGGCCCTGCAGTGGGCCGACGTGTTCACCACCAACTGGGACACGCTTCTCGAACGCTGTGCCGAGACGTCGCTGCCCGGCCGCTACCGGGTGGTGCGCGATGCCGCCGACCTGCCGCTGGTCCAGCGCCCACGCATCGTCAAACTGCACGGCACCCTGGGGTGCACGCGCCCCTACATCCTGACCGAAACCCACTTCCGCACCTATCCGACCCTGTTCGCTCCGTTCGTCAATACGGTGCGGCAGGCGATCATGGAAAACATCCTGTGTCTGGTGGGCTTTTCCGGCGACGACCCGAATTTCCTGGAGTGGTCAGGTTGGGTGCGCGACCAGTTGGGGGACAACGCGCCCCTGATTTACCTGGCCAGCCTCGATCCTGTCCGGTCAACCCAACGGGCCGTCCTGATGCGGCGCCGTGTCGTCCCTATCGACCTGTCGCTGGTGTTTCCTGCGGGCACGCACGACCGCGCCGCACGCAGCCTCGAATGGTTCGTCATAAACCTCGAGGCCGGCCGGCCGCCCGATCCGCGTGACTGGCCCCACATGACCAAGTCGCGCCCAAGCATGCCGCCGTGGATGGCGGCAGCCCGGTTCGAGATCTACGACGTCGACCACGAAGTGGTGGGCGGATCATGAAGCAGGATGACCTGAAGGCCGAACTGGCGTCGTGGAAGCAGGCAAGGCGGAACTACCCCGGCTGGCTGGTTCTGCCGAGCACAAATCGCATGCGCTTGGTCCATGATACCGAGCAGTCTCTGCATATCGGGGGCCTGGGGCACGCCCTGGTCTGGGACAAGTTTGCCGACTGGCCTGCAGAACAGCGGCTGGACGCGTGGGACCAGCTCAACTGGCGCATGGAACGTGGCCTGCTGCCGTTGCCGCCCCACTGGGTCGAGAAGATCGAGGTGGTCCTGGCTGAGGTCGTGCCCTTCGCGGAACTCATCGAGGGCGGGCCGCAGTTCCCGACGGGCGACGCCGCTCGTTTCAAGGAACGGACAGAGTTGCGCGGATCGTGGGTGTCCCTGGCCATCGGGGTGCTGCGCCACCACCGCGAATTCCGGCATGCGGCCCAGTTCCGCCTTTGGCATGACCGGTTGGCGCATCTGGATGCGGACTGGGACGAGATCCACCATCAGCGTGCCTACCAGCAAGCGCTGTGGCACCTGACCTTCCTCGACGACGCCAGCGCCCTGGTTACCGCCGAGGGGTGGCAGGCAGAGCGGGGCAGCGACCCGTATTGGCTGGCCCGCAAGGCCGGCATTTTGGCGGAGCTCGGTCGCGAAGACGAGGCGGAGAGGTTGACGAGGGAGTGCCGGAAACGTCTTCAGGGCGTTGACACCGGTTCAACACCGTTCTTCGCCACGTCACGGGAAAGTGCGGTGCTGGCGGCCCTGCAATTTTCCCTGTGGGGTGATGACGAAACCCGGCGCAAGCACAACGAACGCCAGCGTGTCCTTTCGGGTATCGATGGCTGGGATTACTGGACCGAATTGTCGGCCCTGGCGAGACCTGACCACGACTATCGTGAATGGCGGGAACGCAAGGAAGAGGAGCCGAAGAGCTTCTTCAGCGGTTACCCGCTTTGGCGTCCCGCCGCTCCCGTCCAATGTTTCCGGCTGAGCGAAGAACTGGGGGAGCCGCCAACGATCCGAAACGGGGGAGGCATTCGCATCCACCCTCTCGCAAACGCCCTCAGGGACGGCTTCGGTGATCTGGCGTGGGCCAGCGAGGATTTGGCCGGCACCTGTTTCATGCGCCTTCGTTACGATGATCTCTGGGAAAAGCAACTCGACGGTGTCCATGCCGCGCGGATCCCGGATGGGCTGCTCGCCGACATGCTGACAGGCTGTGAAAATGGGTGGCGCCAAGTGGATGGCGCTTCAAGCCATGCCGAGGCGGGACGGGTGATCCATTTGCTTGCCGGCCTGCTCCGCTGCATTCGCTGGCGGCTCGACGATGCCCAGCGCATCGACTGGTTCCGGCGCCTGCTGTCGCTCGGCTCGAAGGAGTTTCTTCGTGCCGATCGCTTTGCCGCGGGGTCGCTCAAGGAGGTCGTCGAAGATCTCGCCAAGGACATCGGCGATTCGCAAGTCATGGGCGTGGTTGGCGATGCCTTGGCCTTCCCCCTGCCAAGCGAGGTGGGCTTCGACGAAGTGTTCTGGCCCGACCCCATGCCGAATTACCTGCCGAAAAACCCGCCCGGCTACCTTCCCGAAGATGCGGAGCAGCGGGTTTGGTCCCTTATCGCCCTGGCCCCTGCCGATCGGGCCGCTTTGGGCCGTCTCGCCTATCTCGCCCAAGCGGGGCTGCTGCCCGAGAAGGCAGCTCAAAAGCTAGCCGCCAAAGTCTGGGCGGGCGACGAACTCCCCGACTTGGCCCCCCTGCGTCCTCCCATCTTCCTGGCATTGCCGGAACCCTTGCCGGGCCAAGCCGTGCGGGCGCTGGCCGATCATTATCTGAACACGGCGCCGACACCATTTCGAACAGGGCTTAACACTTTCACATATCGGGCGGACGATTGGTTCCGGGAAGTTCATCACGTCAGCCGACCTTACCGCCGCCACAATCAGCGTTTCGTTTCGTGGACTCCCGCCGATGCGGAAACCTTGCTGGGGCACACCGAGACGTGGTGGCAAAGCGAAGGAAAAGAATTGCTGGCAACGAGGGGCAATGATCCATTCGGCCATCAGATCCGCGGGCGGATGTACTGGCTGAGATTCGCCCTGGCCCGGGCAATCATCCCCAGCCTGGCCGCTGGTTCCGCGGTGGCGAAGCAGCGCCTGCCGGCGCTCGTCGAGGACATCGTTGCGACCGGGTATTCGATGTTCACGGTCCTGCCGTTGCTCCTGCGCTTCCAGATCGGTGATGCGGGCTCGGTCAGCGACCAAATGGTTCGGGCCCTGCGCAATCCCGATGCGGACGTGGCCGTCGACGCCATGTGGGGTGTCATCCACTGGGTCGAGTTCACGGAGGACCTGGGGCTACCCGCCATTCCCCATCGGCTGATCGAGCAACTGCTGATCTTCCTGGCCGCCCGTGCCGACGCAAAGGCGGCCCCCGAGGCGGTCGGCACCATCGAGGCGATCCTTGACCATGACCCGTCCCTCCTGTCTCCGCGCGGCAGGGAGTTGCTGGTATTGGCACTTGATGCCTTGCAGATCCGCGCTGCCTATCCCGAAACCTGGCACCAGCGCGACGGAGCCGGCTACGCCAACGCGGTCAGCCTGCGGCGCAAGGCAGTGCTGTTGGCCTCGGCGGCCGACAAGGCGGGGATCCAGGACGAAGCGGTGGCCTATTGGCTCGACGTCGGACGCACCGATCCCCTGTCGGTGGTGCGCCAGGCGCTGAAGGACTGACCGCTCACCTTCCCAGCCGCCCCACCGTGTTCGCCTTCTCCAGCGTGGCGCGCAGGCTGGTGTCGCTGACCTGGGTATAGATCTGGGTGGTCGAGATGCTGGCGTGGCCCAGCAGTTTCTGGACGAAGCGGATGTCGACGCCGGCCTCGATCAACTGGGTGGCGGCGGTGTGGCGCAGCATGTGGGGGGTGACGCGGCGCTCGATGCCGGCGCGGGTGGCGAGACCTGACAGGCGCCGGCGCAGCTGCTGGGGCTCGACCGGGCTTGCGTTGCCGTCCAGCAGCAGCCACGGGGCCTCGGCCTTCAGCCGCCGGCGCGACGCCAGGTAGCGGTTCAGCACCGCACGGGCGTCGGGGCCGGGCAGATAGACGCGGCGTTCGCGATTGCCCTTGCCGCGCACCTGGATCAGGCCCTCGGCCGGGACGACCTCGGGCAGGCGCACCGCGGCCAGCTCGCCGACGCGCAGGCCGGTGGCGAACAGCACCACCACCACCATGTGCAGCAGCAGCCGGTCATGGCCGCCCTCGGCCGCCTCGTGCCGCGAGCGGCGCAGCAGCGCCCGCATCTCGTCGGCCGACAACGCGCGGGGCAGGCGGTGGGGCTGGCGCACCGTCAGGTCGAGGCGATGGAACGGGGTCAGCTCCACCACCTCCTCCTGCTCCAGCCACTTGAAGAACGCCTTCAGGGTCGCCAGCCGGCGCTTGACGCTGGCTTCCTTCAGGCGGCGGCCGAACAGGCGGCGCACATAGCCGCGCAAGTCCTCGCGGTCGACCGCCGCGGCCGTCCGCCCGCCGCCCAGGAAGGCGGCGAAGTCGGCGAGATCGGTGCCATAGGCGCGCAGGGTGTGGTCCGACAGTCGCTTGGCGGTGCGGCAGTGGTCGAGAAAGCGTTCGGCGGCCTGGTCGGCAAGCATGGCAAGTCGTCGCTGGTCGTCCCCGGCCGCCTTTGTGTCGGGGCCAAGGGCGGCCGGCAAGGCCGCGATGCATGCAAAGGCAAATTATTTTGCGCGGCGTTTATCGATCGCTGCCGAGCCTGGACGGGTTTTCTTGTCATTGGGGCGGTATGGCGAAGAGAGGCGCCGCGGACTATGATCGGGCCCCGTCCATCCCCTCGATTGTTGTGCCCATGTCCGCCTTCACCATCGACGCCGCCCACATCCGCCGCCTGGCCGACGACCAGCTGCGCGCGCTGGTGGTCCAGCTGTGCCAGGCCGAGCTGCTGCGCTTCGGCCTTCCCTTGTCGGCCCTGGTCGCCGGCGGCCACCAGGACACGGCCGACGGCGGCATCGACGTCCGGGTCGAAGGGGAGGCGTCGCTGGACTTCATCAAGCGCCCCTCCACCACCTTCCAGGTCAAGGTGCCCGACCTCAAGCCCGCCGGGATCACCAAGGAGATGCGCCCCGACGGCGTGCCCCGCGCCGCCATCGCCGAGTTGGCGGCATGCGGGGGCGCCTATGTCATCGTCAGCGCCACGGCGTCGCTGACCGACCCGGTGCGAAGCGGGCGGTTGCGTGCCATGCGTGAGGCCGCGGGGACCGTTGCAATCGTCGTCGACTTCTACGACGGCGAGCGCCTCGCCCTGTGGGTCAATCGCTATCCCGGCGCCGCCCTGTGGGTGCGCGACCGCATCGGCCTGCCGCTGCTCAATTGGCAGCCGTGGCGCAACTGGTCCTTTCCCAGGGAAGCAGAGGTCGAGCCCTTCCTGGTCGACGACAAGGCCCGCATCGTCGACGGGCGCCACCGTGACGACGGCGATCTGCCGACCGTGGCCGGCATCCAGCGGATCCGCGCGGTGCTGGCCCGGCCGGGCGGGGTGGTCCGTCTGGTGGGCTTGTCGGGCACCGGCAAGACCAGGCTGGCCCAGGCGCTGTTCGAGCCGGAGGTTGGTTCCCAAGTGCTCGACCGCGCCACCGCCGTCTATGCGGACCTCGGCCAGGGGCCGGAGCCGTCACCGGTGACGATGATCGCCCGACTGGCCGCCATGGACCTGCGCGCCGTGGTGATCGTCGACAACTGCCCGCCCGACGCCCACAAGGTGCTGGCCGATCTGGTGGGCCGTGGCGGCCCGGTCAGCCTGCTGACCATCGAATACGACGTCCGCGACGACACCCCGGAAGGTTCCGAGGTCTTCCGTCTCGACACCGCGTCGGCCGAGGTGATCGAACGCCTTCTTGCCCGCCGCGTCCCGCACCTGTCCGACGAAGACCGCCGGCGCATCGTGACCTTGAGTGACTGCAATTCCCGCCTGGCTCTGGCGATGGCCGACGCCGCCCCGCGTCGTGGCGGACTGGACCGGCTGGATGACGCCGAGTTGTTCGATCGCCTGTTCCGCCAGCGCAATGCCCCGGACACCGAGCTTCAGTGCGCGGCCCAGGTGTGCGCGCTGCTCTATTCCTTCGACGTCGAAGGGGAGGGGGAGGGGAGCGAGTTGATCATCCTGGCCGGCCTGGCCGAGGTCTCTCGTCGCCGCCTGCATCAGCACGTGGCGACCCTGCTGCGCCGGCAGTTGGCTCAGAAGCGCGGACGCTGGCGCGCCATCCTGCCCCACGTGCTGGCCAACCACCTGGCCCGCACCGCCCTGGCCGACCTGCCGGCCGGCGACGTGCTGGCCGCCTTGTCGAGGCCGCGCCTGCTCAAATCCTTCGCCCGCCGCCTCGGCTACCTGGACGACTGCGACGAGGCGCGGACCATCGTCGCCGGCTGGCTGGCACCCGGCGGTCGCCTGGGTGAGCTGAACCCGGCGGATACCGAAGGCTGGGACCTCCTGCAGTCCGTCGCCCCGGTCGCCCCCGAACTCGCCCTGGCCGCGATCGAGCGGGCGATGGCGGGACCAAGCGCAGCCGCCGTTCTCGCGCCGACCTTCTGGCGGCGCAACGTGGCGATACGCCTGCTGTGGGCGATCGCCTGGGACGCCTCGCATTTCCGCCGCTGCGCGCTGGCCCTTGCCCATCTTGTGGGGGCCGAGCCCGAGCGGAACAACGTCAATTCGGCTCTGCCGACATTCCAGTGCCTGTTCCAGATCAGGTGGTCGGGGACGCATGCCTCCCCCGAGGCCAGGCTGGTCATCTCCGGGACCTGCTGGATCGCGATCCCCGGGTCGGATTGCTCGCCCTGGACGGGATGCTCCGCGCTCGGCTTTCGTCGCCGCCTTGGACCTCAGACTTCGGCAGCCGCCCTCGTGACCTGGGCTGGGCCCCCACGACGGATGAAGACATCCATTCTTGGTTCTCCGCCGTCCTCGCCCTGATCGAGGAGCGTGCGGCGACGGACCTTGAGGCGATGCGCTCGCTGATGGCGCACAAGTACCACCAGCTGTTCCGAGTGGGGCCGGTGGTATCGGACCTTGCCCAGCGAACCGTCGAGCGCTTGGCCGAGCCCTGCTTCTGGTCCGCCGGGTGGATCGCGGTCCGTACGGCCGCCAAAACCGGTGGCGATCGTGACGCGACGGGATTGCGGTTCCTGGAGGAGCGACTGCGTCCCGAGACCTTGGCGGAGCGGGTCCAGGCGTATGTTCTC
>JBLNBU010000038.1:0-7840 GCA_050260215.1 Actinomycetota bacterium | reverse complement strand
TAACTGATGGTTCGCGCCAGATAGGCGTCACGAGCGGCGATGAATCCGAGGATCGCCAGGACCGTGCCGAGGATGAGAAAGCGCAAGACCAGACCCCGCGGTAACGACATGCCCGAACCTCCCGCCGCCTGGGCCGCGGAAGGCCCGGCGTCATTTTCCCGTCAACCTGAAGCGGAAGAGGATCTTTTCCCCCTCACGGTCCAGGGCGATGCCGCTCAGACGGCATTCCCCCCCAGGCGCCCGGCCGCCGCATGCACCTTGCGGAAAGCGGCCGCGATCATGTCGATCTGCTCGTCGTCGACGTCCCAGGACACGGGCTGGAACTGGATGATGCTGTGAGCATACAGGTCCTCGGCCACCGGGCACAGCCCCGGCGGGTACCGGCGGTCGGTCAGCGTGAACGGAAACCCGTCGCGACCCATGGCCCGGCGCTGCTGGAACAGCGGCAGATGGTAGAGCGGGCGGACATAGCCCTCGGCCACCGGCACGCCTTCGGCCTTGAGCGCATTGCAGAAGGCGGCGCGCGAGCACCCGACCTGGGCGGCGTCGAACTTGGCCGTCCACATGAAATACACGTGCCGGCAGCCCGTCCGCACCGGCGGCGGCACCAAGCCGGGAAAGTCGTGCAGCGCGGCCGACAGGCGGGTGCCGATGTGTTCGCAGCGCGCCACCCGCTCCTCGATCCGGCCGAGCTGGGCCAAGGCCACCGCGGCGGTGATCTCCGTGGGGCGGTAGTTGAAGCCGAACGCGTTGGTCAGGTCGTCGACGCCCAGCCACTCGACGACGTTTTCGCCGTGGTTGCGGATCAGCTGCACCCGCCGGGCGAAATCGGCGGCGTCGGTCACGCACACGCCGGCCTCGCCGGCCTGGATGTGCTTGTGGACGTTGAGGCTGAACACGCCGATATGGCCGATGGTACCGCACCACCGGCCCAGTTCCGTCCCCAGCGCCGCCTGGGCGTTGTCCTCGATCAGCACCAGTCCGCGGGCGTCGGCCAGGGCGCGCAGGCGGATCAGTTCGGCCGGGTGCCCGAACAGGTTGACGGCGATGATGGCCCGGGTGGCGGGAGTGATCGCGGCCTCGACCAGGTCGGGATCCAGGCAGAAATGATCCGGTTCCAGGTCGACGAAGACCGGAATGCCGCCATAGGCCAGCACCGCCATGGCGGTTGCCGACATGGTCACCGGCGGCAAGATCACTTCGTCGCCGGGGCCGATGCCGGCGGCGCCGACCGCCGCCACCAGGCCGGAGGTGGCCGAATTGACCGCCACCGCATGGGCGCAGCCGAAGCGCGCGCACCACGCCGACTCGAGCGCCAGGACTTCCGGGCCGCCGAAGAAGCCGGGCTGCGGACTGCCGTAGAAGCCCGACAGGGGGCGGGCCGAATCGAGCACGCGCAGCACCGCGTCGCGCTCGTCCGAGCCGATGGCGTTGAATGGCCGGATCGGCCTGGACACCGCGGGCGTGCCGCCGTCAAGCGCCAGCAATTGTCAGTCTCCTGCCGTGGTCGCGGGATTGGGCGTGTGGCCGAACTGGGCCTCGTGCAGGGCGGCGAAATGGCCGCCGCGGGCCAGCAGCTCCTCATAGCTGCCGGACTCGACGATGCGGCCGCCGGCCAGCACGACGATGCGGTCGGCCTTCCTGATGGTCGACAGCCGGTGCGCGACGATGACGGCGGCGCGGCCGACCAGGAAGGCGTCGATGGCGTCCTGGATCAGGCGCTCGGAATGGCTGTCCAGCGAACTGGTGGCCTCGTCCAGCACCAGCACCGGCGGGTCGGCGATGATCGCCCGCGCCAAAGCCAGGCGCTGCTTCTGGCCGCCCGACAGGCGGACGCCCCGGTCACCGACCACGGTGTCGTAGCCCGCCGGCAGCCGGTCGACGAACTCGTCCAAGTGGGCGATGTGCGCGGCGCGCAGCAGGCGCTCCTCGGTCATCAGCTCGGGCGGCTTGCCGTAGAAGATGTTCTCGCGGAGGGTGGCGTTGAACAGCATGGGTTCCTGGGTCACCACCCCGAACAGGCGGCGGTAGGACGCCTGGGTGAACCGCCGGATGTCGGTGCCGTCCAGCAGCACGCTGCCCTGCTGGGGATCGAACAGCCGCAGCAGGATGTTGACCATGGTCGACTTGCCGGCCCCGCTGGCCCCGACCAGCGCCACCACCTCGCCCTGCGCAATCGACAGGTCCACGTCGCGAAGGGTCGGTTCGTCGCCATAGGAGAACGTCACCTTGTCGAAGACCAGGGACCTGAACTCGGGCGGCGCGGTCTCGGTCCCGTCCACCTGCCGGGGCTCGAGGCGAAGGATCTCGCCGATCCGGGTGTAGGTCCCCAGCAGGCGGTGCCAGACCATGGGCAGCGCAATGATGCGCCGTGCCGGTTCCTGCGAGCGGATCATCGCCATGATGTAGACCAGCAGGCCCGCCGCACTGAGTTCGCCGCTGACCATCAAGGTCGCGCCGGCGGCCATCACCGCCACCGACGACACGCTTTGCAGCAGCGACTGCAGCAGGTTCTCGATCTTCTCGATGTGGAAGCGGCGGATGGTCTGCCGGATCTGGCGGCCGGCCAGGTCCGCGAACCGGCGGGTTTCCAGCGTCTCGGTGGCCATGGTCTTGACGATGAAGGCGTTGGTCAGCACCTCGACCAGATGGGCGCCGTACAGGCCGTTGATGTTGCCGAGCTTGACCACCTCGCCGCGCAGCCGGCCGCCGACCACGCGGGCGACCATGGTCTTGACGGCAAAGGCGCCTACCGCCACCACCGTCAGCTTCCAGTTGATGTAGACCAGCACCGCCCAGAAAAAGGCAAAGCTGGGCAGGGCCGAGACCGTGGCGGCGACGATCTCGAACATTTGGTCGGACAAGGCCCGGCTGTCGCTGCTGATGCGCTGGGTGAGGTCGCCGACCCGCCGCTCGTGGAAGAAGTCCACCGACTGGCCGATCACATGGCTGAAGACGTCCTCGGTCAGGCGCGTGGCCAGGCGCAGCCGGCCGCGCAGGACGTGGTGCTCGTTCGAGAACGACAGCAGCCGGATGGCCAGGGTCAGCGCCAGATAGGCCAGCGACAGGGTGAAGATCGCAGTGGTGACGCCGTGGGACTGGGCCACCGCCGCCAGTTGCCCCACCGCCCAGCGGACCGTCCCGCCCACATAGTCTTGGGCGAACCGGTTGGACACGCCCGTCATCGAGCGGATGATGGCGTCGGCGTCCAGGCGGCCGGCACCGAGAAGGATTTGCGGGAACAGGGCGAACACGCCCAGCGATACCGCGTTGAGGACGATCATGGCCGTCGAGACGACGAAGGCCAGCCCAATCGTCCCCCAGCAATAGGGGAGATACTGGCGCGCCACCCACATCACCGACGTGTGCCGCCCGAACATCATCGACCCCTGCCAAGCCTCCCCGCCGTGTCGCGGCTTGCCGCCCCACGCTTGGGCTGGGATGTAGCGCGCCGGCAAGTATCGAATCAAGACCTATCGGCGGTGGCCGGTTGCCCCGTACCGTCGCGGTCGGTATCATCCGCCCCCTTCGACCAAGGCGGGATCATGACGGAAGCCTTTCCACGCGTCCTTTACATCTACAAGACCGGCAGGGACCTCCGCCTGGACGGGAACGCCTTTCCCAGCGAATTCTTCTTCGGCTCCGTCGAGCTGAAGGCGCGCGGGCTGCCGGTCACCTGGATCGAGGAACGCGGGCTGCTTGCCCTTGCACCGCGCACCGTCCGCGTGCTGCGGCCGGTGCTGCGGGTGTTGTCCGCCCTGTTCCGCGGCTTTCCCGTGCCGCTGTGGACCGCCGTGCTGTATGCCCTGGGGCCGGTGCGCGCGCTTCTGAACCGTGCCGACGTGGTGGTGGCCACCACGCAGACCTTCGGCATGTGCCTGGGGCTGCTGCGCGGGCTGGGGGTGTTGCGCTGCCGGGTCGGCTTCATCGTCATGGGGGCGCTGCCGCTGAACCTTCGCCCGTACCAGCGCCGGATCCTGCGCTGGTGCCTGTCCCACTGCGAACCCATCGCCATCTCGCGGAGCGAACAGAGCGCACTGGCCGAAGCCCTGCCCGGGCAGCCCGTCCACTACCTGCCGTTCGGCGTCGATCTCGGGTTCTGGGCGGCCGAGGACGCCGGCACCGCCGCCGAGCCCTACGTGCTCAGCATCGGCAACGACCGCAACCGCGACTTCGCCACCCTGGTGGCCGCATGGCGGCCGGAGTGGCCGAAGCTGAAGATCGTCACCAGCCTGCCGGTCAAGGCCGGCCAGGCCAACATCGAGGTCATCCGCGGCGACTGGCGGTCGCGGCTGCTGAGCGACGCCGACATCCGCACCTTGTTCCACCAAAGCCTGTTCGTGGTGATCCCGCTGCGCCAGACCATCCAGCCGGCCGGCCAGAGCGCCACCCTGCAGGCCATGGCCTGCGGCAAGGCGGTCGTGGTCTCGGACATCGAGGGCATGTGGGACCGCGAGGCCATGCGCGACGACGCCACCTGCCTGCTGGTGCCCCCCGGCTCGGGCGAGGGGCTGGCTGCGGCCGCCGGGCGCCTGATGGATGCCGACACCCGCGCCCGCCTGGCCGCCGCCGGCCGCGAGGTGATCGTCACCCGGCTCAACACCGCGGTCATGGCCACCGCCATGGACGAGATTTTGCGGGCCATTGCCGCTGGACGCGCCCCCTACCCGCTGACATAATCCCGCCGCCTCGACACCACCACCTGCAGACGGAGCCTTCATGCCCGGAATTCGCGCCCTGATAACCGGCGGTGCCGGCCTGATCGGCTCGCACATCGCCGACCTGCTCGTCGACGGGTTCGGCGGAACTGTCTGCGACAAGGTGGTGGTGGTCGACGACTTCACCCGCGGAACCCGCGACAACCTGGCCCACGCCATGGCCACCGGCAAGGTCGAGCTGGTCGAGGGCGACATCCGCGACCGCGCCCTGGTGAGGGACTTGACCGCCGGCTGCGACCTGGTCTTCCACATGGCCGCCATCCGCATCACCCAGTGCGCCGCCGAGCCGCGGCTGGCGCACGAGGTGCTGGTGGACGGCGCCTACAACGTCATCGAGGCCGCCGCCGAGGCCAAGGTGCGCAAGCTGGTCGCCGCTTCGTCGGCCTCGATCTACGGCATGGCCGAGGAATTCCCCACCACCGAGCGCCACCACCCCTACAACAACCGCACCATCTACGGCGCGGCCAAGATCTACAACGAGGCGCTGCTGCGCTCGTTCAACGAGATGCACGGCCTGAACTACGTGGCGCTGCGCTACTTCAACGTCTATGGCCCGCGCATGGACATCCACGGCGTCTACACCGAGGTGTTCATCCGCTGGATGGAGCGCATCGCGAACGGCCAGGCGCCGCTGATCTTCGGCGACGGCAGCCAGACCATGGACTTCGTCCACATCCGCGACATCGCCCGCGCCAACGTGCTGGCGGCGCTGTCGCCGGCCACCGACGTGGCGCTCAACGTCGCCAGCGGCACCGAGACCAGCCTGAAGCAGCTGGCGGCCGCCCTGTGCAAGGCCATGGGCGTCGACATCCCGCCCGAGCACCAGGACGAGCGCAAGGTCAATCCCGTCCGCCGTCGCCTGGCCGATGTCGAGACCGCGGCCCGCCTGATCGGCTTCCGCACCGAGATCGGCCTGGAAGAAGGCCTGGCCGACCTGGTGGCGTGGTGGAAGGGGAAGAAGGGGCTGGGCTGATGAAGGCACTGGCGGTCGCCCGACCCGAGATCGGCGAGGAGGAGGTCGAGGCCGCCGCCGCGGTGCTGCGCTCGGGCTGGCTGATGCAAGGCCCGCGGACCCAGGCGTTCGAGGCCGCCTTCCGCGACCGGGTCGGTGCCGGCTTTGCCTGCGCCACCTCCAACTGCACCTCGGCCCTGCACCTGTCGCTGCTGGCCGTCGGCGTGCGCCCCGGCGACGTGGTCGTCGCCCCCACCCACACCTTCATCGCCACCGCCAACGCCGTGCGCATGTGCGGCGCCGAGCCGGTGTTCGCCGACCTTGCCCCCGGCTCACCCAATGTGGGGCCTGAGCAACTGGCCCGCCTGCTGGCCGAGGATTTCGCCGCCGACGCCGACGGGCGGCTGGTCTATCGCCATGCCGACCGCCTGGCCCACGGGGCCAGCCCGCTGGCGGCCACGGCCGGACGGCGCGGCAGGCTGGCCGCCATCCTGGTGGTGCACCAGGTCGGCACCCCGTCGGACCTTGCCGGCATCCTGCCGCTGGCCGACCGCCACGGCATTCCGGTGATCGAGGACGCCGCCTGCGCCGCCGGCAGCCTGGTGTCGCTGGACGGCGGCGCCAGCTTCGAGCCGGTGGGCCGGCCGCGCGGCCGCCTGGCCTGCTTCAGCTTCCATCCGCGCAAGATCATCACCACCGGCGACGGCGGCATGATCACCGGGCACGACCCGGCGCTGGACGCCTATGTGCGGCCGCGGCGCGAGCACGGCATGACCCTGGGCACCGCCGACCGCCACGCCACCGGGCGGGTGGTGGTGGAAGACTACGTCGACACCGCCTTCAACTACCGCATGACCGACCTGCAGGCGGCGGTCGGCGTGGTGCAGTTGTCGCGGCTGGACGCCATCGTCGCCCATCGCCGCCGCCTGGGCGCCGCCTACGCCGATGCCCTGGCCGCCATCGACGGCGTCGCCGCCCCGGCGGAACCGGCCTGGGCGCGCACCAACCACCAGAGCTACGTGGTGCGCCTGGCCGAGCCCGAGCGGCGCGAGGCGGTGATGCTGGCGCTGCTGGCCCAGGACATCCACACCCGCGTCAACGTGCGGTGCTGCCACATGGAGCCGCCCTACCGCGACCTGTGGCCGGCCGGCGCCTTCACGGCCAGCGAGAGGGCCACCGCCGAGGGGTTGATCCTGCCGCTCAATCCCGACATGGACGAGGCCGACGTCGCCCGCGTCGGCGAAGCCCTGGGCCGGGCTCTGCGGGGTTGACCCCCGACCGGGGGCGGGGTAAACCACCCCCCATGTTGTCGGTCGTCACGCCAGCCTATTGCGAGAGCGGCAACCTGCCGTTGCTCTACGACCGCCTGGTGGCCGCCCTGGACGGGCTCGACTGGGAGTGGATCGTCGTCGACGACCATTCCGCCGACGGCACCTTCGACACCGTTTCCCGACTGGCCGAACGCGATCCGCGGGTGCGCGGCCTGCGCCTGTCGCGCAACAGCGGCTCGCACGCGGCGCTGATGTGCGGGCTGGCCCAGGCGGGGGGCGACTGCGCGGCGACCATTTCGGCCGACGGCCAGGACCCGCCGGAGGTGATCCTGGAGATGCTGGCCCGCTGGCGCGCCGGCGCCCAGGTGGTATTCGGCGCCCGCGCCAGCCGCAAGCACGACTCGGCCCGCAAGCGCTTCACCGCCAACCTGTTCTACATGGTCCTGCGCCGCGTTTCCGGCCTGACCCTGCCCGAGGGCGGGGTGGACATGCTGTTCCTTGATCGCAAGGTGATCGACGCGCTGGGCCAGATGCGCGAGCGCAACATGAACCTGGTCGCCCTGGTGTCGTGGCTGGGCTTCCGCCAGGAGCGCGTCGAGTACCACCGCCAGGCGCGCATGGAAGGCCGTTCCAAGTGGACACTGGCCAAGCAGGTCAAGCTTGCCATCGATACGGTGGTGTCGTTCAGCTACATCCCCATTCGCTTCATGGCCGCGCTCGGGCTGATGACCTCGCTGGTCGGCCTCGTCTATGCGGCCTTCGTCGTTGCCAACGCTCTGTTCCGCCACCCGACCCCGGGCTGGAGCGAGATGATGATCGTCATCCTGGTCCTTGGCGGCCTGCAGATGGTGATGTTGTCGGTCCTGGGCGAATACCTGTGGCGCACCCTGGAGGAAGCC
>JBLNBU010000037.1:0-11640 GCA_050260215.1 Actinomycetota bacterium | reverse complement strand
GGGTGGGCCCCGCCGCCCCGATCCTGCCGACCGCCAACAACGACCCCGGGCGATTCAAGACGTTGGTCAGCGCCGCCATCTTGAAGCCCCACGACACCACTTCGGACCGGCTGTCGGACTTCCGCGGCTGCCGCCTGGGCAAGTGGCGGGCCTCGGTGACCGATCCGCAGATCGTCAACCATCCCGCCTTCGCCCGCCTGGACGAGCCCCACGCCCGCGTCCACGACCATGGCCGCCGGGCGCTGACGCTGGCCGAACAGGGCTCGGCCGACTACATGGGCGAGATCGAGTTGATGAACCGGGCCTCGCACGAGGTCATTGCCATCCTCGACGAGATCGCCACCTCGATCCGCTCGGCTTGAGGGCTATTTGCGCGCCGGGTCGTGGCTGTGATGGCGGTCGCGCTCGCCGCCGCCTCCCGACACCTTGCTGATCGCGCGGTTGGTGGGTTCGCCCGGCTGGGGAGAGGCCTCGCGCGGGCGCGGCGGGTCGGTGGCGTCCTGGTGGCTGCTGCCCGGGCCGCCATGCGAGCGGTCGGGGCCCGAAGGTTTCTTGTGCGCCATGGTCAGCGGTCCTGCTGATAGCCCTGATTGGTGGTGTTCTGCCGGGTGTTGCCCTGGCGGTCCTGCTCGGCCAGGTTCTCAGGGGGGCCGTCGGCCCCCTTGCCCTTGCCCCGGATGTCGGCCTGGGCGTCGCCGCCCGGCCCCTTGTCGCTGCGTCCCGCCGGCGGGACGGGTGGCTGGTGGCGTGCCATGGGAGCCCTTTCGTCGTGGTGCCTGTTCGGACAACGACGCGGACTGGACGGGTGTTCCGGATGGATCAGCTCAGAACAGGCTGCGCGACGGGGCGGGCCCGTGCCCGGACAGGAACGAGCGGTATTCGCCGTCCTCGATCTCGATGTGGTGGACCAGCCAGCCCTGCAGGAAGCCGTGGATCTCGCGGGCGACCTGGCGGAAATTCCCCGGGTTGACCGTTTCGGCCAGGTCCATGGTGCGCATGGCGATGATCTTGTGGGATTCGCGGTGCAGGTCCAGGAAGGGGAAGCCGGTCTGGGCCAGCATCGCTTCCTCGTCGACGAAATGCTTCTCGATATAGGCGTGCAGCTTCCACAGCACGTCCATGACCTGGTCGAAGCCGTCGGGCCCGTCGCCCACATGCTGGACGTCATCCAGGATCCACAGCATCTCCTTGTGCTGCTCGTCCATGGCGGCAACGCCGACGCTCATGGCGTCGCTCCAGCCGGGCGGTGATGTAGTCTGGCGGTTCATCAATCACAGGTTAAAATGTTCAATCTCCTAGTATACCTATCCCGCACGGCCGCGCCATGGGCAAATGTAAACAAGTTGTGTCGAAGGGCAGGGGCGGAGTCACCCCCCGAAACGGACGAAGCCCCCAGGTTTCCCTGGGGGCTTCGATGGTGGGCGGTACTGGGATTGAACCAGTGACCCCTACGATGTCAACGTAGTGCTCTCCCGCTGAGCTAACCGCCCGTCTTCGCACTGTCCGGCTGGGCCGTCCGGCGTCGAGGGACGTGTCTATAGCGTCGTTTTTTCGCCATTGCAAGCCCTTCCCGCATGGGCAGTGCAGGGGGGGCATGACTCCCACTTGGGGACGAGCGGCGAGGTGGCATATGACAGCGCCGCCCGCGTCTGCTAGAACAGTGCGAAAGAGCCATGGACACCGTGCCGACCGCATTCGCCGAACAGACCGACGTGCTCGCCGTGCGCTTGCCGCCCGAGCAGACGGTCCCGTTGGTGTTCGCCTCGCCGCACTCGGGCACCGACTATCCGGCCGACTTCGTCGCCGCCTCGCGCCTCGACGCCCACGCGCTGCGCCGGTCCGAGGACAGCTTCGTCGACCAGCTGTTCGCCTGCGCGCCCGGCCACGGTGCGCCCCTGATCGCCGCGCTGTTTCCGCGCGCCTTCTGCGACCCCAACCGCGAGCCGTACGAGCTGGACCCGACCATGTTCTCGGGCCCGCTGCCCGACCACGTCAACAGCCGCAGCGCGCGGGTGGTGGCGGGGCTGGGGACCATCCCGCGGGTGGTGGCCAACGGCGCCGAGATCTATGCCGCCAAGCTGCCGGCGGCCGAGGCCGAGCGGCGCATCGCCCGTTATTATCGCCCCTACCACGACCGCCTGCGCCGGCTGGTCGACGACACAAGGCGCCGTTTCGGCTGGTCGCTGGTGGTTGACTGCCATTCCATGCCGTCGGTGGGCGGGCCGACCGACCGCGACCACGGGCTGTCGCGGGTCGACGTGGTGCTGGGCGACTGCTTCGGCGCCGCCTGCGCGCCGCTGTTTACCATGATCGCCGAGGAGACCCTGCGGCGGCTGGGTTATCGGGTGGTGCGCAACACGCCTTATGCCGGCGGCTTCACCACGCGCCACTACGGCCAGCCGCGCCAGGGCAGCCATGCCCTGCAGATCGAGGTCAACCGGGCGCTGTACATGGACGAGGCCACCCACCAGCCCATCAGCGGCTTTGCCCCCCTGGCCGCCGACCTGGAGCAGGTGGTGGCGGCGCTGGCCGCGGTCGCCGCCGAGCAGCAGTCGGCATGAACAGCCAGCTGCATCCTCCGCTTGCCGTCCAGGTGCGGACGGCGGTTCCCGGCGACATGGCGGCGATCCAGGCCATTTATTCGTTCTACGTCACCCGCACCGCCGCGTCGTTCGAGGAATCCCCGCCCACGGTCGAGGAGATGGAGGCGCGCCGCGCCGCCATTGCCGCCCGCGGGCTGCCTTATCTGGTGGCCGAGGACCGGGGTGAGGTGCTGGGCTATTGCTATGCCGGGCCGTTCCGCTCGCGCTCGGCCTATCGCTACACCGTCGAGGATTCCATCTACGTCGCCCCCTTCCTGGTGCGGCGCAGTATCGGGCGCACCCTGCTGTCGGCCCTGATCGACCGCTGCGCCGCGCTGGGCTATCGGCAGATGATCGGGGTGATCGGCGATTCTGCCAACCAGGGCTCGATCGCGCTGCACCGCTCGCTGGGGTTCCGCCAGGAAGGGGTGCTGCGCGGCGTCGGGCTGAAGTTCGGCCGCTGGGTCGACGTGGTGATCATGCACCGGCCGCTGGGGGCCGACGACCGCCCGCTGCCCGACGGCGCCAAGGCGCCGCCGTTGCCGCCCGCGCCCACCGGCGAGTCAGAGGATATTCCCTGACTTTTCGTCCCTCGCCCGGCGCTCCGGGGGCGTCAACCCCTCCTTCCGCCAATGGACTACCCCGCAGGTCGCTACGCCCATCGCCCGGCTGGTCGAGGCACGAGCGCCATGGCTAAGGTTCCCCCAAACCGGTCCGACAAGGCCGGAAAGGGAGGATATCATGACCGCAATCTGGAACCGCCCCGGCGGGCGGCTGGATGCCGAACTCGCCGTTGCCCTGGACGCCACGGCCCGCTGCCTGGTCCGCGCCCGCTCGCCGCGCCAGCTGGAACAAGCCGTCGTCTACACCCTGCGCCTGTGGCGGGCCGTGCGCCGCTTGGCGCCAGCCCACCCCGATCCCGACCGCCGCGAGCTGCTGCGCGATACCGCCGACCATGTCGCCACCATGCTGGTGCTGGACCCGCGCCCTTGTCCCGACCCGCGCGACCTGGCCTTCATCGCCGGGCGCTGCCTGTCCCTGGCCGAGCACCTGGCGGGGCCGTCGGCCATGGCGGGCGCACGGGCGGCGTTGCTGGGGCGGTGGGCCGCCGACGACCGGCACGACTCGTTCGAGGAGTGGCTGCTCGGGCGTTTCCAATCGGATAGCCAGGCGCCCGCAGGTGCAAACCTTTGGGGAGCGGGAACGACCCCATGGGGTGATCCTTCTTGTTCACGCGGACAATGCGCGTAACTCGGATGCGCCCATGCATCTTTAGGGGCAGCTATGGAATCCTTGAGGCGACATGCACCCCAAGGGAGGAACCCCATGTCGCTGGTGGTTCGCAACAGACATCCCAAGGCCATGGCCTTGGCCGTCGCGCTCGAGATCGGGGCTCTCAGGCTGAGCACCCGCGAGCTGACGGCCGAGGCGGTCGAGTTCAACCGCCGCCTGTGGGCGGTGGTGCGCGCCTGCGCCGAAATGGCCGGTGAGGACGAGGAGTGCGGGCGCATGCGCACCGCCTGCGGCAGGGCCGAGGCGGCGCTGGCGCTCGACCCCCGCTCGCTTGGCCTGATCAACCGCGCGCTGGCCGGCATCCTGGCCGGGCAATATTCCAGCAGCGGCGCGCTGCGCGCCCTGATCCGCGACTGGGAGGACCACCGCGCCGCCCATCCCCGGCTGGGCTTCGAGGACTGGCTGCTCGACAGCATCCGCCGCATGGGCATGGCCACCCTGGCCGCCGCCGCCTGAGGTCGACAGCCGGCGCGTGCGGCGATATGGTCGCGGGGTTGATCGTTCACCGCGAAGAAGGCCGTCCGCCATGACCCATCACGATCCCGACCGCCGCCGCTTCGTTTCGGGCGCCGTCCTGGCCGCCGGCTATGCCCTGGCCACCCGGCCGGCCGCCGCCGGGGCGATCGCCACCGATGCCAAGGGCCTGCATGCCGGCACGGTCATGATCCCCACCACCACCGGCGAGATGCCCGGCTATGCCGCCATGCCGGCGGGCAAGGGGCCGCACCCGGCGGTCCTGGTGGTCCAGGAGATCTTCGGCGTCCACGAATACATCCGCGACATCTGCCGCCGCCTGGCCAAGCTGGGCTATCTGGCCGTCGCCCCCGAGCTGTATTTCCGCCAGGGCGACCCGTCGACCATTCCCGACATCCCGACCCTGCTGTCGACCCTGGTGTCCAAGGTCCCCGACGCCCAGGTGCTGGCCGACCTTGACGCCTCGGCGCGCTGGGCCGAGGCCAACGGCGCCGATCCCGCCCGCATGGGCATCACCGGCTATTGCTGGGGCGGCCGCATCGCCTGGCTGTACGCCGCCCACAACCCGCGCCTGAAGGCGGCGGTGGCCTGGTACGGCCGCCTGGTGGGCGAGGCCACCCCCAACACGCCCCGCCACCCCATCGACGTTGCCGCCGGCCTGAGCGTGCCGGTGCTGGGCCTTTACGGCGGCGCCGATACCGGCATCCCGCTGGATACCGTCGAGCGCATGAAGCAGGGCTTGAAGGCCGGGACCTCGGGCTCGGACATCGTCGTCTATCCCGACGCGCCGCACGCCTTCCATGCCGACTACCGCCCGTCCTACCGCGAGGCGCCGGCCAAGGACGGCTGGGTTCGCCTGCAGTCCTGGTTCGCCAGCCACGGGCTGGTCTAGACGTCGGCCATCTTGGGCGGCCTGATCGCCGTCACCGGTTCGGCGGTCAGGCGAAGGCGCATGCCGGGCACCGGGATCTCGGCCATGAACGAGGTGGCGGCCAGCAGCTCGCGCCGCTGGGCCAGCAGGCCCTGGGCCAGGCCCAGCGCCGCCAGGTCGACCATGAAGGCGCCGGCGGCCATGCGCATGGCCAGCGGCGTCAGCGCCGCCATCAGCGGGATGGCGAACAGCAGCGGCAGGCTGAGGTACAGGAAGGCGTCGCGCCAGCGCTTGGCCGCCACCACCCCGCGGGCGGCGTCGACCGCCGGGGACAGCACCATCAGCTTGGTCTTGACCTCGCGCACCAGGGCGGTGGCAACGGCCGCGTAGGTGGGCGGCAGGCCCTCGAAGGTGGCGTCGAAGGCCAGTCCGTCCGCGGTCGGCCGGAAGGCGCCCACCATGTGGTCGTCCGGCCACGCCTGCTTGGGAATGCGGGGGCGGATCGTCTCGAAGACTAGGCGCGAAAAAGCCGAGTTGGCCGGCAGCAGGATCGGCGAAGACGTCATCGTCGGCAAGGCATTGGTTGTCCCCGGGGCCATGGTAGCAAAGGACCCCCCGTCATGCGAAGGGCTGGTGTCGACGGCTTCCTCCCTTTGGCGCATGGGGGGCGCGCCAAAGGAGCATCCTAAACTTTAGCATTAGGGGTTAGAATGGCCGGGTGGGGGAAAAGGCCATGCGAAACCCCGTCGGGAATCGGTTGTTTGCCCTGGTCCTGGCCACCGGGCTGGTGGGCCTGGCCAGCTTCCTGGGGCTGCTGGCCTTCGGCCTGCACGACGGCCGCCTGCGCAGCTTCGCCCAGGCCGAGATCCAGGCCGACAACATCTCGCGGCTGATGGCCGAGCACGCCGAGGCCACCATCCGCAACGTCGACCTGGTGCTGCGCGACGCCCGCGAGCACATCGATCCCGCCGAACTGGCTGCGCCCTCGGACGAACGGCGCCACGCGGTCGGCCACCTGCTGGCGGTCCGCCAATCCCATTCGCCCGGCATCACCGCGATCCGGGTGTTCAACCGCGAGGGCCGGCTGGCCTTCGGCCCCGAGGAGGCCATTCCCGTGGTCTCCATCGCCGACCGTCCCCATTTCGTCGCCCTGCGCCGCACTTCGGTCGACGAGCTGGTGGTGTCCGAGCCGCTGATGTCGCGGGTCGACCATCGCTGGGCGGTGGTGCTGGCGCGACGGCTGACCGACAGGCAGGGGAACTTCGCCGGCACCATCAACGCCGTGCTCGACCTGACCTCGTTCAACGACTTCTATCGCAGCATCGACCTGGGGGCGCACGGCGCCCTGGTGCTGCGCAACCACGACATGACCCTGCTGGCCCGGAGCCCGCCGTCCCCGGCCCAGCTGGGTCGCCGGATCGCATCCCACCACGGCCTGGCGCATATCGAGCAGGGCCTGGACCATGCGGTCTATACCGCCCGCGGCCAGGTCGACGGCGAGGCGCGCATCTACAGCATGCGCCGCGTCGGCGCGCTGCCGCTTTATGTCTTCGCCGGGGTGGCCGAACGCGACCTGCTGGCCGAATGGTGGCCGCGGCTGTGGGTGTCGGTGGCGGCGGCCGGCACCGCCAGCGGCGTGGTGGCCGGGCTGTTCGTCGTGGTCCGCCGCGGGCTGGGCGCCCACCAGGCCGCCCAGGTCGCCCTGGCCGAGAGCGAGGAGAGGCTGCGCACCCTGGCCGATTACACCTACGACTGGGAATACTGGCAGGGACCCGACCACGAGCTGCTTTACGTCACGCCGTCGTGCCAGCGGGTGACCGGCTACAGCCAGGCCGAGTTCCTCGAGGACCCCAATCTGGTCTACGACATCATCTTCCCGTCCGACCGGCCGCTGATGGACCGCCATCTCGAGGACTCGGCCACCGAGGACCAGTCGGCCATCGATTTTCGCATCATCACCAAGTCGGGCGACATGCGCTGGATCGCGCATGCCTGCCGCGCCGTCTATTGGCGCGACGGCCGCTTCATGGGGCGCCGGGCCAGCAACCGCGACATCACCGAGCGCAAGCAGCTGGAAAAGGAGCTGCGCGCCCTGACCGCCGAGCTGGAAAGCCGGGTCGAGGCCGAGCTGGCCAAGAGCCGCGAGAAGGACCACATCCTGATCCAGCAGTCGCGCCTGGCCGCCATGGGCGAGATGGTCCACAACATCGCCCACCAGTGGCGCCAGCCGCTGAACGGGCTGTCGATCATCGTCGCCAACATCAAGGACGACTTCGACTACGGCGAGCTGACCGCCGAGCGCTTGGACCAGGCGGTCGAGCGGGTCCACCACCTGCTCGAGACCATGTCGACCACCATCGACGACTTCCGCAACTTCTTCCGGCCCGACCGCGAGTCGGCGACCTTCGACGTGGCCGAGGCGGTCGAGCATTCGTTGCTGGTCATGGACGCCTCGCTGAAGAACAACGCCATCGCCGTCTACAAGGCGTTGACTCCGGGCCTTGCCGCCTTCGGCCACGCCAACCAGTTCGCCCAGGCGGTGCTGAACATCGTCGCCAACGCCAAGGAGGCGATCCAGGCCCATCCGCCTGCGGGCGGCGGCCGTATCTCGCTCAGGCTGGAGCAGGACGGCGGCGACGGCGTGCTGACCGTGCACGACAACGGCGGCGGCGTGCCCGCCGACGTGCTGCCGCGCATCTTCGATCCCTACTTCACCACCAAGGAAGCCGGCAGCGGCATCGGCCTCTACATGACCCGGACCATCATCGAGCACAACCTGGGCGGCACCATCACCGCCGAAAACGTGGGAGAGGGGGCGCTGGTGACCATCCGCGTGCCCCTGCACGGGGAGGACAGCCCATGACCGCCGAGACCGAGATCCCGCGTGACTTCCTGCAAAGCCTGAGGGTGCTCTATGTCGAGGACGACGCCGACGTGCGCGACGAGCTGGCGCGCTTCCTGCGCCGGCGCTTCGCCCAGGTCGACCAGGCCGAGAACGGTGCCGTAGGCCTGGTCGCCTTCGAGGCCGGCCATTACGACGTCGTCGTCACCGACATCAAGATGCCCGAGATGGACGGGCTCGAGATGGCCAAGCGCATCAAGGCCCATGCCGAGGACATCCCCGTCATTGTGGTCACCGCCTACAACGAGACCGACTACTTCATGCGGGCCATCGAGATCGGCGTCGATCGCTACGTCAAGAAGCCGGTCGATCCCCACCGCCTGCTCGACGCCATCGTCCAGGCCACCCGCGTGCACAGCCAGCAGAAGGAACTGGAACACGCCCGCGCCCAGACCCAGGAGGTGCTGACCCAGACGGTGGCCGCCCTGGCGCGTGCCATCGAGAAGCGCGATCCCTATACCGACGGCCACCAGCGCCGCGTCGCCCGCCTGGCCGTGGCCATCGCCCGGGCCATGGGGCTGGGCCGCGACGAGGTGATGGCCATCCGCCTGGCCGCCCTGGTCCACGACGTCGGCAAGATCGCCATCCCGGTCGAGCTGCTGGCCATGCCCCGGCGCCTGATGCCCGAGGAATTCGCCCTGATCCGCACCCATTCGGCCGCCGGTTCGGACATCCTGGGTGAAATCCGCTTTCCCTGGCCTATCGCCAGGACGGTGGCCCAGCACCACGAGCGCCTGGACGGATCGGGCTATCCGGCCGGCACGGCGGGCGACGACATTGCGCTGGCCGCCCGCATCGTCGCGGTGGCCGATGTGTTCGAGGCCATGTCGTCGCATCGTCCCTACCGGCCCGCGCTGGGCGTCGACCGCGCCGTCGAGGAACTGCGGGCCAACCGTGCCCGCCTCTATGATGCCGGCGCCGTAGACGCCTGCCTGGCCCTGGTCGACGCCGGCCGCGTCGACGCCGTCTTCGCGGGCGAGGAAGGGGAAACACGCAGGTCGCCGTAAAACTTGCGGTTTAGATTGGCCGCCATGTAAAGTGGCCTATGTCGTAGGTTTGGGGGCGGGAATGAAGATCATAACGTGGACCGACGACCTCAGCGTGGGGGTGGGGCGGATCGACGACGATCACCGGCGGTGGATCGAGTTGTTCAATGCCCTGTTCGCCGCCTGCTTCGCCGGCGTCGGGGCCGACGTGGTGCGCGGCACGCTGGCCGAACTGGTCGACTACACCAAGGGTCACTTCGCCCGCGAGGAAGGCTACCTGGCCGAGGTCGGCTATCCGGGGCTGGAGGCGCATCGCCAACTGCATCAGGCGCTGGTGGTCCGCGTCGATGCGATCATGGCCGAGCTGGACGGCAATCCCGGCCGCGAAGTCAGCGCCGAGGTGCTGGACTTCCTGCAGGACTGGCTGATCCACCACATCAAGGAACAGGACCTTCGGTATGCCTCGGCCACCGGTACGCGTCCGGGTTGATGGTGCGCTGCCCGCTCCTTGTGACGAATTCGCGACAGTCTTCGGAAATCATTGACTTTTGCTGGTCGGTTGCGGCATCCATCCGCTATATGAAAAGATTCTGAACATAAACGAAGGGATAGGTCCCCGTATGGGTTGCTTAGACGAGTCCGAACTGCCGGTCCTGGCGCAGGGGCTGTCTATCGCGCTGGGCGAGGTTGCCGCGCGGCTGGAGGTCGCTTCGGACCTCGACGAGTTCCTGGCCGCCATGGCCGACAACGAGAAGCTTTGGAAGAGCCTCGGGCGCGAGCGCTCGCGCCTGGGCGTCAAGGTGCCCGAGCGCTTCCTGGACTATTCGCTCGAGGCGTCGCGCCGCGGCCGCCAGGGCCTGAGCGACCACGAGGTCGAGACCCTGATCCATATCAACCGCTTCGTCGCCGCCGCCCTGGTCGAGGACACGGCGGACTAGGCTGTTTTTTCGACCGGCCTGCGATTTTGGACGGCCGGCCTTGCGCCCTCGGCGACATCCGCTGGATCCACGGCACGTTCCGAGACGCCGGCGAGGCCTCCATCGAGGCCCTGGCCGCCGCCTGGGCCTCGTCGGAGTTCGTCCGCGCGGTCTGACGACCAAAGCTCGGGATGTGGCCCCGGGCGGTCGTCGGCTGGTGTGCGGCCTTGCTGCTATTGCAGCCGGTACTCGACGTGGGTATCGCCGACGGCGATCCACTGGGCGGCGATGCCGGCCAGCATGGCCTCGCGCGCGGCCTGGGTGCGCGACGACACCCCCAGCAGCCGGTAGATGGTGCGCAGGTGCGACTTCACCGTCACCTCGTGGATGTCGAGGTGGCGCGCGATCACCTTGTTGGGGGCGCCGTTGGCCAGCATCACCAGCACCTGTCGCTGGCGCGGCGTCAGCCCCGCCAGGCGCGACGCGCCGGCGTCGCCGGCACTGTTGATCTGCTGGGTCAGCGACGCCTCGCGCCAGTTCTCGACGGCGATGGACGGGATATAGCGCTCGCCGGCCAGCACCAGCCGCAGTGCTTGCAGGATGGCGGTGCGCCGCATGGTGCGCGGAATGTACCCGGCCGCCCCCAAGTCGAGCCAGGTCAGGCTTTCCGCCACGCCATTGGGGCCCGAGGCGACCACCACCGGCGTGCGCGGCGCTCGCGCCCGCAGGGCGGCGAAATCGCCCTTGGCCGCCGCCAGCATGCCGTGGTCGACCACCACCATCGCCGCCGTCGCCGCCTGGCGGTGGGGCCGCAGGGCGTCGGCCAGCGACGTGCACTCGTGCACCGTCACGCCGGGGCCGGCTTCGTGGATGATGTCGGCGTAGCTGTCGCGCGCCAGCGCATCGTCTTCGACAAGGATCACATGCATTGTCCCCTCCACGCATTCCAAGTCTTTTTCGATACTTTGGATGGTAGGGGAAACAACCGGAAGGTTACAACGGGTCTACACCCTAGCTCGACCGCACGGCGAATTTGCGGCGACGGCAGGCGGTGGGGCGGGGGCGAAATATGGTGTGTGTCCCGGCGGACTGGTCAATGGATTGTGGGGTGTTCTATCGTGTGGGTGGAATATCCGTTAAGTATTAACACATCGGTCTGAATGATCACCGGCTGAAGACGATGGTCGTCAGTACTCGTATTGGACAGGCTCCCCCCGGCCGGTTGCCGGGGGGGGCGGCGGGAGGCAACCTCAGTACCGGCCCAGGCTGGTCCTGGCGGCGTCGATGCCCGACTGGACGACGTTGGTGCGGGTGGAATAGCTGTGCGACGCCGCCAGGAAGCCCGGCATGGTGACGTTGACGTCGGTGGTCTGCGACACGGTGACGCCGTTGGCGCGGTTGGCGATCAGGGTGCCCAGATAGTCGCCGATCACCGTGTGGCTGATCGAAGTGCCGCCGGCCTGCAGCACGGTGGCCAGGCCGTTGGCGGCCTGCTGGATCACCGCATTGGCGGGATTGCCCACCGCGGTGGTGATGGCCCCGGCCAGCCCGCCGGCATCGTTCAGCGTCAGCGTCGTCTGCAGGCCCACCGGTCCGTTGGCCCCCTGGACGGTGG
>JBLNBU010000036.1:0-2693 GCA_050260215.1 Actinomycetota bacterium | reverse complement strand
GTGGTCGAGGCCATGAAGATGGAGAACATCCTGAAGGCCGAACGCGACCAGACCGTCGCCAAGCTCCACGCCAAACCCGGCGACAGCCTGGCGGTCGACCAGAAGATTTTGGAGTTCGGCGAATAGAAAGAGGGGTGCCCTCTCCCGCCGGGAGAGGGCGAGCCTTCAGGCTACTTCTTGTTCCAGGGGCAGTTGGCCTTGCTGGCGCGAACCTCGTCGTACTGGCCCTTGGAATTCGGGGTCTCGTAGAACACCACCGAACCGTCGGGCATGCACAGCGGGTCGAGGAACGAGCCGCCCGGCTCGAACCGGCCGTCGTTGCAGGCCGACAGGGTCATGGCGAGGCCGGCGAACGCAGCAGCCCCCAGGATCATACGGATCATTCGGATATCCTCCGTCTCGACTGACGATGTAGGACTCTTAGCCTGATTCGTGGCCGCCCGCCATGCCCAATGCCGCTTTTGGCACGCATGGCGGGGCGCTAATATCGGCACGAGGAGGATCTTCATGGACGGCACCGTCACCATCCACGTGCTGATCGAGGGCCGGGTGCAGGGCGTGTGGTTCCGCGGCTGGACCGTGGCCGAGGCCAACCGCCGGTCCTTGCGCGGCTGGGTGCGCAACTTGTCCGACGGCCGGGTCGAGGCGGTATTCCAGGGCCCGCGCGAGGTTGTCGACGACATGGTCGAGGCCTGCTGGAAGGGCCCGCCCGCCGCCCATGTCCGCCGCATCGCCGTCGCCCCGTGCCCCGATGCGGTCGGGCCGGGCTTCCACCAGAGGCCGACGGTATGATCGACCGCCGCCAGTTCCTGGCCGCCGCCGCTGCCGCCGCCGCCTTGCCGCTGCCTGCCCGTGCCGCCGGTGCCTTTCCCAAGGGATTCTTGTGGGGGGCGTCGACTTCGGCGTTGCAGGTGGAAGGGGCCTCGGACCTGCGCGGGCCCAGCATCTGGGACACCTTCGCCGCCCGCCCCGGCGCCATTGCCGACGGGTCCACCCCTGCCGTGGCCTGCGATCACTTCCACCGCTGGCCCGGCGACGTGGCGCTGATGAAGGGGGCGGGATTCAACGCCTATCGCTTCTCGATCTCGTGGCCGCGGGTGTTGCCCGAAGGGGTCGGCAAGCCGGCCGTGCGCGGTCTCGACTTCTACGACCGCCTGGTCGACGGGCTGCTGGCGGCCGGCATCCGCCCCATGGCTTGCCTGTACCACTGGGACTTGCCCCAGGACCTGCAGGACCGCGGCGGCTGGATGAACCGCGACATCGCCGGCTGGTTCGCCGACTATGCCCGCCTGGTGGCCCGGCGGCTGGGCGACCGGGTGGTCGACTGGTTCGCGCTGAACGAACCCAGCGTGGTCGCCATCTTCGGCCACGGGCTCAAGGAGCACGCTCCCGGACTGGGCCTGGGCCGCGCCGGCGCCCTGGCGGCATTGCACCACCAGAACCTGGCCCAGGGAGCCGCCCTGCGCGCCCTGGTGGCCGAGCGGCCCAAGGCGGTGCCCGGCACCGTGCTGACCGTGCAGCCGATCATGCCCGCCACCCCGGACCCCGCCGACGTCGCCGCCGCGGTGCGCTGGGACGCGGTGTGGAACCGGGTGGCGCTGGACGGGGTGATGCGCGGTGCGGTGCCCGACGTGCTGGCGGCCGAGATGGCGCCGCTGGTCAAGCCCGGCGACATGGAGACGATCCGCTTTCCCATCCGGCGCCTGGGGCTCAACTACTATTCGCGCCTGACCATGAAGAACGAGCCGGGGCGACTGTTCGACTGCGGCTTCGCGCCCCCCAAGGCCGAGCGCTTCACCGCCATGGGCTGGCCGGTGCAACCGGACGGGCTTTTGGACGTGCTCAAGGAGTTGAAGGAACTGTACGGCAACCCACCGGTGGTCATCACCGAGAACGGCGCCGCCTATGCCGACGTGGTCGAGGCCGGCCACGTCCACGACCGCGAGCGAATCGACTTCCTGCGCGACCATGTGGAGGTCTGCGCCCAGGCCGTGCGCCTGGGCTGCCGGCTCGAGGGCTATCTGGCCTGGAGCCTGCTCGACAACTGGGAATGGCAGTTCGGTTACGGCCGCCGCTTCGGGCTGGTCTATGTGGACTATGCCAGCCAGGCCCGCATCCCAAAGGATTCCCTGGGCTGGATGGCCGCTGCCGCCCGCGGCTGACCGGTTTCACCGAAGTTTAACATTCTCCGTCGGGGCAATGGACTAAGGTCCGGCCATCTGATCCGCCCTTCGGAGGACCCATGATCAAGAAGACGTTGACCGTCGCCGCCGTCGCCATGGTGGCGACCGCCGCCGCCGGGGCCGCCCAGGCCCGCGACCAGATCCGCATCGTCGGATCGTCGACGGTCTATCCGTTCGCCACTGCGGTTGCCGAGCAGTTCGGCAAGGCCGGCAAGTTCAAGACTCCGGTCGTCGAGAGCACCGGCTCGGGCGGCGGCTTGAAGCTGTTCTGCTCGGGCGTCGGCGCCGATTTTCCCGACATCGCCAACGCGTCGCGGCGCATCGAGCCGTCCGAGGTCGAGTTCTGCGCCAAGAATGGCGTGACCGCCATCACCGAGGTGGTGATCGGCTATGACGGCATCGTCTTCGTCAACTCGAAGAAGGCGGCCCAGATGGCGCTGACCCGCGATGACATCTACCGGGCCATCGCCAGGGAAGTTCCCGTCGGCGGCAAGATGGTGCCCAACCCCT
>JBLNBU010000035.1:0-9840 GCA_050260215.1 Actinomycetota bacterium | reverse complement strand
CGGCCCCGGGGGCGGCGGACCCCCCCCGCCCCCGCCGGGCGCCCCCGGACGCCGCGTGCCGGGGGGGGGGGGCGGGCCGACCGGCCCGCCTCTCCGATTGGGCGTCACGAAGATTCTTCTTGCATCCTTGACGTGAAATGGGATTCATCGCTGCGCCGATCCCATACGTTCTGCGATGACCAGTCGCCAGTTGCGTAACGGCGGCAACAGGGATTAACTATAAGCTAGCTGCTTCCCGCCGGTTTGGGACCGGGCGGCGGAGCCTGTCCGAAAAATTCGCCCGAGGACAACCATGACCAAACGTGCTCCAGAGAAGATCGAGATCTTCTACAAGCTGGGCCCTCTTGGACACACCTTCTGGTCGCGTGCCCTGCCCGGCCTCAACGTCTGGCACGACGACCGCAAGAACGCCTTCGAGATGATCGTCCCCGCGGTCAGCGCGCTGGTCAGCGCCGCCATCGGCCGTTCGGTCGAATACCACGCGACCGTCAGCTACGAGCAGTTCGAGAAGGAGGTCGAGGTCGAAGGCGACGAGCATCAGCTCCATGCGGCCGTGATCGCCGAGATCACCCGCAAGCGCGGAGCCCACCACGCCCACCACTGAAGCCCGCCCATCGTTTCGGCCAAGGCCCCACTCCTCTCTGGGATGGGGCCTTAATTTTCGCGAAAAGCACACGCAATGCCAAAATTTCCCGTCCATGCCGGCACGCAACGCGTCCTCGTAAGGGAGGCGACCGTGCATCAATGGCTCGGCCAACGGGGCTGCACACTCACCCAGTTCAATCATAATGGCATTGACGCCTGGAAAACCGCGAATGGCCATCCCTTCAACCTGCCGGCGCAGGCACCGGACCACCCCGGCTATTACGCCCAAGTCGACTTCAATGAGCTCAAGACCAAGGTGGACCAACTCAGGGCCCTGCCCCCGTTCTCGCTTGATCAATTCCTTGTGGACTGCGAAACACCCCCGAAACCCAACGGTGTGACCGTCCGCCGCCACCTACCCAACTAGCGGCCCGTTCATCGCTCCAAGCCCCGCTCCGGCGGGGCTTTTTTGTTGCCCCCACCCCATCCAAGGAGATCCCCGCCATGGCACTCTCGGCCATTGCGCTCAGCTCGCGCGCCCTGATCAGGATCGGCGCGGGCACCATCGCCTCGTTCGACGACGGCACCGCCGAGTCGGAAGTGGCGGCCAACCTGTATCCCAGTTTGCGCGACGCCCTGTTGTCGTCGCATCCCTGGAACTTCGCCACCGGCCAGGTGGTGCTGCCGCGGCTGGCCGGGGCGCCGGTGGCCGACTATGCCAACGCCTTCCAGCTGCCGGCCGATTTCCTGCGGGCGCTGTCGGCGGGGCCTTCGGGTCGCGGCCAGGGCCTGGCCTACCGCATCGCCGAGAACCGCCTGCACTGCGATTCCGACGAGGTGGTGCTGACCTACATCTTCCGCCCCGACGAGTCGGGCTTCCCGCCCTTCTTCGACCAGGCGCTGATCGCCCGGCTGGCGGCCGAATTCTGCATCCCGCTGACCGAATCCACGGCGCGGGCCGAATTCCTGTTCAAGCTGGCCGAGGCCGAGTTCCGCGCCGCCAAGCTGATCGACGGCCAGCAGCACACCCCGCCGGCCATCGCCGACTTCCCGCTGGTCGAGGTGCGGTCATGAGCACCAGCCTCGCCACCCTGACCAAGACCAGCTTCACCGCCGGCGAGCTCAGCCTCGACATGATGGGCCGCGGCGACCTGACCGCCTACCAGAACGGCGCCATGCGGCTGCGCAACGTGTTCATCGCGCCCACCGGCGGGGTGTCGCGGCGGGCGGGCCTGCGCTTCGTCGACCAGGCCCGCGGGCCCGGGCGGCTGGTGGCGTTCGAGTTCAACACCGAGCAGACCTACCTGTTGGCGTTCTCGGACGGCCATGTGGACGTCTATGCCGACGTGGACGGGACCTATGCCAAGGTCGCCGATTTCGCGGCGCCGTGGACGGCGGCGCAGATCTCCCAGATCGCCTGGACGCAAAGCGCCGACACCCTGCTGGTCGTCCACCCCGAGGTGGAGCCGCGCAAGATCACCCGCAGCTCGCACACCGCGTGGTCGATGACGCCGTGGTCGTTCTACGAGGAGGACGGGGTCCTTTATTGCCCCACCCACAAGTTCGCCGACGACGAGGTGACGGTGACGCCGTCGGCCACGTCGGGCTCGATCACCCTGACCGCCTCGGCGGCGACGTTCCGCCCCGACCACGCGGGCCTGCGCCTGCGTATTGCCGGCAAGCAGGTAATGGTCGACGCGGTCGTCTCGGCCACCCAGGCGACCGCCACGGTCAAGGAGTCCCTGAAGGACACCCAGGCCACCAAGGACTGGGAGGAACAGGCCTTCTCGGCCATCCGCGGCTGGCCGACCTCGGTGTGCTTCCACCAGGACCGGCTGGTGATCGGCGGCAGCCGCGACCTGCCCAACCGGCTGTGGATGAGCAAGTCGTCGGACCTGTTCAACTTCGACCTCGGCACCGGGCTGGACGACGAGTCCATCGAGTTCGCCCTGCTGTCCGACCAGGTCAACGCCATCCGGGCGGTGTTCTCGGGCCGGCACCTGCAGGTGTTCACCTCGGGCGCCGAGTGGATGGTGTCGGGCGACCCGCTGACGCCGTCCAAGATCCAGCTGCTGCGCCAGACCCGGGTAGGCTCGCCGGTCGACCGTTCGGTGCCGCCGCGCGACGTCGACGGCGCCACCCACTTCGTCAGCCGCTCGGGCCGCGACCTGCGCGAGTTCCTGTTCACCGACGTCGAGCAGGCCTACCAGGCCGGCGACCTGTCCATGCTGGCCCGCCACCTGATCGACCGGCCGGTGGACCAGGATTATGACGCCGGCCGGCGGCTGTTCCACGTGGTCATGGACGGCGGCAGCCTGGCGGTGCTGACCGTCTATCGCAACGAAAAGGTCACCGCCTGGACCGGTCAGGCCACCGACGGCGCCTTCCGCTCGGTCGCCGCGGTCGAGGACGACGTCTTCGTGCTGGTGGAACGCCAGGGCCAATGGTTCGTCGAGATGTTCGACGACACCCTGGGCCTGGATTGCGCCCTGACCGGCAGCCGCGACACCGCGTCTGCCACCTGGACCGGGCTCGACCATCTCGAGGGCCGGACGGTGCGGGTGCTGGCCGACGGCGGCGCCCTGTCGGACCTGGTGGTCACCGCCGGCCGCATCCTGCTGGACGAGCCCGCCCGCCAGGTCCAGGTCGGCCTGCCGTTCACCCACGAGATCGAGCCGCTGCCGCCGGTGGTGCTGTCCGGGGCCGCTGGGCCCGGCCAAGTGGTGCGGCTGGTGCGGGCGTGCTTCCGCGTGCTCGACACCAGCGCGCTGCACATCGACACCGGCCGCGGCCTGACCGCCATCCCGTTCCGGCGCTTCGGCCGCCACCGCTTCGATGCGGCGCCGCCCAGCTTTTCCGGCGACGTGCAGATCCGCGCCATCGGCTGGAAGCGCGATCCCTACCTGCCGCTGTGGCGCATCGCCGGCGACGCCCCGCTGCCGTGCACGGTGCTGTCGGTGACCACCGAAATGAAGTTCGCAAGTTGAAGCTTGCCCCTTCGCCGGGCGGGGTGCTCCGCACCCCTTGGCCGCCGCCGCAACGGCGGCTGACACCATCAGAACAAACCAAGACCATCAGGAGACCCCCATGTCCGAGCACATCCAGATCGGCGACGTCAGCCCGCGCATCCAATACGTGGGCGACGGCGTCCTGACCGCCTTCATCTACCCCTTCCCCGTCTTCGCCCCCGCCGACATCGAGGTCTATCTGGGCTCGGCGCGGCAAGCGGGCGGCTATACGGTGTCGGGAGCCGGCACCTCGGGCGGCGGCACGGTGATCTTCGCCCAGCCGCCCGCCGACGGCATGCTGGTCACCCTGCGCCGCAACCTGGCGATCAAGCGCACCACCGACCACCAGGCCGACGGCGTCATCCGCGCCAAGACCATCAACGACGAGTTCGACTACCAGACCGCGGCCATCCAGCAGGTGGCCGAGGATTCGGGCCGCGCGGTGCGCCGCTCGGTCACCAGCCCGTCGACCGCCGACCTGACCCTGCCCGAACCGGTCGCCGGACGATCGATCAAGTGGAACGGCGCCGGCACCGGGCTCGAGAACAGTGCAGCCGACACCGATTCGGTGCTGGCCGCCGCCACTGCCCAGGCCGCCGCCGCCCAGGATGCGGCAACCTCGGCTGCCGCCGACGCCGCCGCCACCGCCGCTGACCGGGCCGCCGCCCGCGCCGACCGCCTGGTCGCCGACGCCGATGCCGCCGCCACCGCTGCCGACCGGGCCGCGGTGGCAGCCGATCGAACCGCTGCCGATGCCGATGCCGCGGCCACCGCCGCCGACCGGGCCGCCGCCCGGGCCGACCGGCTGGCTGCCGACGCCGACGCTGCCGCCACCGCCACCGACCGCACCGCGGTGGCCGCCGACCGCGCCACGGTGGCTGCCGACAAGGTCAGCGTCGCCGCGGACAAGGCATCGGTCGCCGCCGACAAGGCCGCCGCCGCCGCCAGCGCCGCAGCCGCCGGCCAGTCCGCCTCGGATGCCGCCGCCAGTGCCGCCCAGGCCCAGGCGGCCGCCGACGTGATGACCTTCAAGACCGTCCGCGTCGCCGGCCAGCCCGACGTGGTCGCCGACCAGGCCGCCGACACCCTGACCCTGGCGGCGGGCGCCAACATCGCGCTTTCCAGCGATGCGGCCACCGATACCGTGACCGTCGCCGTGACCGGGCTCGGCACCGCCGCGCAGGCGGCGCTGGACACCGACACCGCGCTCGCCGCCAATTCGGACGCGCGAGTTCCCAGCCAGAAGGCGGTTGCCGCCTATGTGGCCGCCAATGCCGGCCCCGACCTGACGGCGGACGTCGGCCAGCTGTACCTGGCGGTGGCGCGGCTGGACACGCCGACCAGTCCCAATGCCGGCGGCACCCAGGTCGCCGACGAGTTCGACGACGCCACCGGTGTCGGCAGCCTGGGCGGAGCCACCGTCACCGGCGGCTACCTGACCACCGGCGCGCCCGGCACCAGCCTGATCCCCCAGGCGACCGGCACCCCCATCGGGTCAAGCGCCACCAACGGCGGGCTGGCGGCATGCTTCGACGGCAACACGGCCCAGCCCTACAGCAATGGCGGCGGCACCTGCTGCCACATCTCGGGCACCACTGGCTATGTGGGCAAGGACTACGGCTCGGCCGGAGCCTATGCCGTCACCAAGGCCGAGGTCTTCGGCTCGTCGGATTTGGGCGTCGACGGCGGCGGCAACGGCACCATGACGCTGACCCTGCTGGGGTCCGACACCAACAACACCGCCACCGCCACCAGCTACGGCACCTGGACGGGGGCCGATTCCAGCGATGCCACCATGCGCACCATCACCGCCACCAGCCCGGCGGCGTGCCGCTACTGGTGGGTCAAGGTGCAGGTCGCCAACGGCGACATCTATTTCTCCGAGGTGCGCTTCTACGTGGCCACCGTCGCGGCCAACGTCACCGCCGTCTCGGCCGCCTATGCCGCCCAGAGCGCGCCCACCAAGGCGTCGCTGGTGGCCGAGTACCTGGACGTCTCGGCCACCGCCGTGGTCAACACCGACATCGCCTTCGACGTCAGCCGCGACGGCGGTACCACCTGGACGGCGGTGGCGATGACCGACTTCGGCCCGTCGCCAATCGCGGGCGCTCGCGTGCTCAAGGGCACCACCTCGGTGACCGGCCAGCCGACAGGCACCGCCATGAAGTGGCGGATCAGGACCCTCAACGGCAAGGAGCAGCGCATCCACGGCATCTGGATGCAGTGGCGCTGACCCGGCCTGCGTGGAGGAGGTTGCCATGACCGAGGACCTCGAGGCGCTGCGCCAGCGCCTCAAAGGCCTGCTGCCGGTGCGCATCGACGCGGCGGTGGCGGGGTACGAGCGCTTCGCCGGGGCAGAGCCCCCCGAGGACGCCAAAGGCTTCACCGCCTGGCATGCCGCCGCCAAGGCGGCGCTGGCCCATGTGGAACAGCTGGTCAAGCTGGCCCGCTGGGCCGAGGGGAGCGGCGACGCCGACGCCCAGGCGGGCGGCGTCGACCGCCTGCTCGCCGAGGCGCGCGCCGCGCTCGACGCGCTCGACGACGAGGAGACAGAACCGTGACCGTGGACTTTGCCGAATTCGTCTGGGTGTGGAACCAGCGCCTGGACCAGACCACCCCCCGCCACCACCTGAAGATGGCCCGCTGGCTGGCCCGGCACTGGCACGGGGCCGAGCGCGAGCTGCTGCTGATGGCCTTCCGCAACAGCGGCAAGTCGACCATCGTCGGCCTGTTCTGCGCCTGGGTGCTCAGCCTGGACCCGAACCTGCGCATCATGGTCCTGGCCGCCGACTTCGCCCTGGCCAAGAAGATGGTGCGCAACGTCAAGCGCATCGTCGAGCGTCACCCGCTGACCGAAGGCCTGAAGCCCCGGCGGCGCGAACAGTGGGCGTCCGACCAGTTCACCGTCAATCGCCCGGGCGAACTGCGCGACCCGTCCATGGTGGCCAAGGGCATCGGCGCCAACATCACCGGCTCGCGCGCCGACATCGTCATCTGCGACGACGTCGAGGTGCCCAACACCTGCGACTCGGCGCCCAAGCGGGCCGATTTGCGCGAACGCCTGGGCGAGATCGAGTACGTGCTGGTGCCCGGCGGGCTGCAGCTTTACGTGGGCACGCCGCACAGCTTCTATACCATCTACGCCGCCGAGGCGCGGCTGGAGACGGGCGAGAGCCGGCCGTTCCTCGACGGCTTCGCCCGCCTGGAAATCCCGCTGGTCGACGGGCGCGGCCGCAGCGCCTGGCCCGAGCGCTTCCCGCCCGAACGCATCGGCGCCATCGCCAAGCGCACCGGGCCCAACAAGTTCGACAGCCAGATGATGCTGCGCCCGGTCAACATCGCCGACGGTCGCCTGGACCCCGACCGCCTGCGCCTTTACGACGCAGGCCTGGACTATGCCGAAGGCAACGGCGTGCCGCTGTTGACCTTGGGTGGGCGGCGGCTGGTGTCGGCGGCCTGCTGGTGGGATCCCAGCTACGGCGCCCCGGGCAAGGGCGATTCCTCGGTGGTGGCCGCGGTGTTCACCGACGAGGACGGCGGCTATTGGCTGCACCGGGTCGCCTATTTGACCCACGACCCGGCACGCACCGACGTCGACGAGGCCACCCAGTTGTGCCGCCAGGTCGCCGCCTTCGTCGCCGAGCTGTACCTGCCGGCGGTAACGCTGGAGACCAACGGAGTGGGCCGCTTCCTGCCCGGACTGCTGCGCCGCGAACTGGCCGCCCGCGGCACCCCGTGTGCGGTGGTCGAGACCGCATCGAAGCGGGCCAAGGACGCCCGCATCGTCGAAGCCTTCGACGCCCCCCTGGCCGCCGGCGCGCTTCATGCCCACCGCAGCGTCTGGAACACCCCGTTCATCGCCGAAATGCGCGAATGGCAGCCCGGCGGCAAGTCGCGCGACGACGGCCTGGACGCCGTCGCCGGCTGCCTGCTGGCCCAACCCGTCCGCCTGTCCCGCCCCACCCGCCCCGCGGGACGCCCCGACTGGCGCCCCGGCGGCGGACTGGCAGCGGAGACCAGCTTCGACGTATAGAAGCACAACTCTGACAAATTTACGCTCATTGCAGAATGACGATGACGCAATATACTCATTGCGAGTATATGTCGTTTAGACGACACGCATGCATGACCACCCTGCGGTGTCGAACGTTGAAAGCTCGCATTCGCGATGCTACGGTAATGCTGTCAGAGGAGCCCGTTCACAGATGATCGTCATCAATCGCAAGGGGCTGACCCAAGGCGAGTTCGCCAAGGTGATCAAGCCGTATGCGAAGAACTCCGGTCAGCCGGTCGATTTCGCCCGTGCTGGCCAGGCGGCTGTGCGTTTCCTCGACGAGCACCCCACCCTGCTCGAGGAAGCTGGCAAGCTGCTGGACACCGCCCAGCAGTAGCGTCGGCCCATGGACAAACCGACTCTCGAGTCGGCCCAATCCATCCTGGATTTGGCCGAAGCCATCATTCCCATGATCGAACGAACCTGGGGATGCATCATTGCCCTCGACAATGAAGTCCTGCAGGAAGCGGCCGGCCGGGCCCTGCTGACCATCGGCCACGTCGGCATGGAGGACCCCAACGAGATCAAACAGGCGGGCCATTACGCCTTTTGGATCCGCAAGCTCAAGCCCCTCTCGGTGGTCAATCTCGACGAGCTGGTGTCGGCAAGTGCGCAGTTGGCCGAAAAAGGCCTGCTGCGCGGCTCCATAACCGCGCCGCAGTCGATCATTCCCCATGCCCGCCGGCTGTACCTGAACGAGGCGTTCGCGCTGATCGCCGCCATCGGCATCGCCAAGAACGGCGGCTACGACATCGAGCTCAACGCCAAGCAGTTCAATGACCTGACCGTCAGCCTGCGCTACCACTCGTTCTCGCCCAGCGCCCTGAGCGCCCTGCTCATGGCCTACGTCAAGTAGCCCCCTTCCCTCCTTCCCACGCCCATCGACCCAGGCCCGCCGCAAGGCGGGCCTTTTCGTTTACGGAGACCCGTCATGGAACCCCATTGGACCATAGACCTGATGTGGTGGATCACCGCCGTCGAGCTGCCCAGCCTGGGCGCCCTGTTCTGGCTGATCTGGCGTACCCGCAGCGAGGCGGACACCCGGCTGGACGCCATCGACCGCCAGATTTCCGCCGGTTTGGGCCAGTCGCGCGAGCAGCTGGCCGCCTACAAGCTGGAGGTGGCCAAGAGCTATGCCACCACCGGCTACCTGAAGGACGTCGAGCGCCGCCTGACCGAACACCTGGTCCGCATCGAGGCCAAGCTGGATGCGGTGGGCGGCGTCAAGGCGTGAGCGTCCCCATATTGCCGGCCAGTCGCCCCATGGAGGACCCTCATGAGCGAGCACGTCTACAAGATCATCGAACTGGCCGGCAGTTCGACCCGCGGCTACGAAGGCGCCGTCGCCAACGCCATCGCCAAGGCCGGCGAATCGGTGCGCCACCTGCGCTGGTTCGAGGTCAAGGAAACCCGCGGCCACATCGAGAACGGCGCCATCGCCCACTGGCAGGTGGTGGTGCGCGTCGGCTTCACGCTGGAGTGAACCCCGCCAGCGCCGCCGCCAGCCCGGCCACCGGAGCGGCGAAGTCGTCGGGTGCGGGCTGGCGGAACAGGCGCATGGTCGGGTACCAGGCCGAGTCCGCCGGCTCGTCCAGCCAGCGCCAGTCCGAAACGTAACGCAGCAGCACGAAAGTCGGCCGCCCCAGCGCGCCGGCCAGGTGGGCGGCCGAGGTGTCGATGGTCACCACCGCGTCCAGCGCCGCCATCACCGCCGCGGTGTCGGCGAAGCTGGTCAGCAGCGGGCCCAGGTCGCGCACCAAGTGGTCCACCCCCAGGCGCTGCAGGTCGGCGGCGCGCGGCCCCATCTGCAGCGAGACCCAGACCAGGCCCGGATCCTCGAACAGCGGCAGCAGCGCGTCGAGCGGCCACGAGCGGTCGCGCGGCGTGGTCTTGCCGGCCCACACCAGCCCCACGGTGGCCCGGGTGCCCGGCGGCCGGCCCAGGCCGTCGGCGCGGCTGACGGGGCGCAGATAGGGCACGGTTTCCGCCAGGAAATCCCCGCCGGTCCCCAGCAGCCAGGGCAGGCTGAGCATGGGCGCCCACAGGTCGTATGGCGGCGGCGGCGCTCCCTTGGCCACAACCGCCGCCACGCCGGGCACCGCGGCGAACAGGCCGGCAAGTTCCGGCTGGCATTCCAGCACCACCCGGGCGCCCATGGCCGCCACCCGGGGCACGAAGCGGACGAACTGCAGC
>JBLNBU010000034.1:0-10538 GCA_050260215.1 Actinomycetota bacterium | reverse complement strand
AGGCGGAATAGTCCGACGTCGCCCCCAGTTCCTCGACCGGCGGCAGGTCGGGGGGCGGTGGTGGCGGTTCGGGGGCGGCGACTTCGGCCGGCGGCGGTGCGGGGACGGGCAGAGGTGCGGCGGCGGCCCGCTTGCGGCGCGACCAGCGCGACAGGAAGCCGTCGTCGTCGCTCACGGCCGCCGGCCCGCGGTGAAGGTCTGTTCGGCGTCCAGGCGGTCGCGGCGGCGCTTGCGCATGGGCTCCTCGGGCGGGTGGCAGGCGCAGAAGGTCTCGACGAAGTCGCGCACCATTGCCGGCATGGGCAGGCCCTCGATGACGTCGTCGCCCCCTTCGGCCAGGCCCTGGGCCTCGTCGGGGGCGGCGGTGACCAGCACCACCCGAAGGTCGTCGCCGTCGCGGCGCAGCGCCACGAACACCTGGGGCTGGACGCCTGCCAGGTTGTAGCGGTAGCTGGCCAGGTCCGAGCGGTGCAGCCGCATCTCCAGCCCCGAGGCCAGGTACACGTCGGCGGTGCCGTCGCCCTTCAGCCGGGTCCAGGGGGCCGCGGTGGGCGGCTCGGGCAGCACCTCGATGGGGCGCCACGACACCGGGGCCCAGATATTGCCGGTGTCGCGCCGCTCGACCACCACGGCGACCGGCATGGCGGCGGTCACCGGCGGCTCGGCCGGCAGGGTGCCGGCCAGCACCATGCGCAGGCGGATGACGTCCTCGGGCGTGTTGACGTTGAAGAACGGGTCGACCGGGCGGTCGGGCCAGTCGATGCGGGCCACCCGGTAGCGGTCGGTGAAGGCCTCGATCTTGCGCACGCCCTCGTCGACCACGGCGCGGCGCAGGTCGTCGGCCAGGGCCACCGGCCACAGGGCGAAGACGGGATGGGTGCGCCCATTGCTGGACGCCATGGCGATGTCGCCGTCCGCACCCGCCAGCCGGGCCACCAGGTCGTCGGGAAACAGCGGCGTGTCGGCGGCGACGGTGACCATGGATCGGACTTCGGGCGCGTTGGCGCGCAGCCATTCCAGCCCGGTCAGCACGCCGACCAGCGGGCCGGCGAAGCCGTCGACCACGTCGGCGGCCACCGGCAGGCCGAAATCGGCGAAGCGGGTCGCGTCGCCGTTGGCGTTGAGCACCATCCGCCCGACCTGGGGGGCCAGCCGCTCGACCACGCGGGCCAGCAGGGTCTTGCCCTCGACCGCGATCAGCGGCTTGTCGACCCCGCCCATGCGCCGCGACAGCCCGCCGGCCAGCACCAGCCCCGCGACATCAGTCGTCATCGTCCCGGCTCCCCTTGCGCGCCGGTCCGTCGGGACCGGCCTGTTCCGGGTTGGCATCGTAGACGATGCGCTCGGCTCCCGACAGGGCCAGGAAGCGCCGGCCCTTGGCCCGGCCGACCAGGGTCAGCCCGGCCGAGCGCGCCAGCTCGACCCCCCAGGCGGTGAAGCCCGACCGCGACAGCAGGATGGGAATGCCCATCTGCACCGTCTTGATCACCATCTCGCTGGTCAGCCGGCCGGTGGTGTACAGGATCTTTCCCGCCGGCGACAGGCCGCGGCGGTACATGTAGCCGGCGATCTTGTCGATGGCATTGTGGCGGCCGACGTCTTCCATGTAGATCAGCGGACGATCTTCCTCGCACAGCACGCAGCCGTGGATGGCGCCGGTCTTCAGGTACAGGCTGGGCATGGTGTTGATGGCCTTCTGCAGGCCGTACAGCCACGAGGTGCGCAGGCGTGCGTCCGGGTCCAGGGCGACGCCCTCGAATTTCTCCATCACGTCGCCGAACACGGTGCCCTGGGCGCAGCCCGAGGTCTGCACCTTCTTCTTCAGCTTCTCCTCGAAGCAGGTCTGCCCCTCGGTGCGGACCACCACGGTGTCGATGACGGCGTCGAACTCGACCGCGGTGACCACGTCGTCGGGCCTCAGCATGTTCTGGTTCAGCAGGTAGCCCACCGCCAGGTCCTCGGGATAGTCGCCGATGGTCATGGCGGTGACGATCTCGCGGCCGTTGAGGAAGATGGTCAGCGGCCGCTCGTTGATGATGGCGGCCTCGACCGGGTTGCCGTCCTGGTCGACGCCGGCGACCATCTGGTACAGGCGGGCATCGTCGGGGGCCGGACGGACCAGCATCGGCTTTCCTTTCCTATCCGCAGCACTCACCTTTAGAGTAGGGCTCGGCCCCTGGCCGGGGCAATGGGAAGCTGGGAGGATTTCATGAAGGTCGGCGGCAGGCGGGTTCTGATCTGCTCGTGCGAGGACACCATGCCGGTCGACGGCAAGGCCATCGCCCGGGCGCTGGGAACCGAGCCACCCGCCACCACCCATCGCCATCTGTGCCGCAGCCAGCTGGACGCCTTCCGCGCCGCGCTCTCCGAACCGTTGCTGGTCTGCTGCGCCCAGGAGGCGCCGCTGTTTGCCGAACTGGCCGAACAGGCCGGCGCCCCCGAGCCGGTGTTCGTCGACATCCGCGACCGCGCCGGCTGGTCGGCCGAGGCCGCCGACGCCGCTCCCAAGATGGCCGCCCTGATCGCCGAGGCGGCGCTGACGCTGGACCCGACGCCGACGGTGTCGCTGGCCTCGCACGGATCGGTGCTGGTGATCGGCCGCGGCCAGGTCGCTTTGGAGGTGGCGGCGCGGCTGGCGCCTGATCGTGCCGTCAGCTGCCTGCTGGTGGACCCCGAAGCCGATCTTGCGCCGCCGCCGGTGCGCCGCTTCGCCCTGTGGCGGGGGCGGCCGCAGCGGGCCGCCGGGCATCTGGGCGCCTTCGCGGTGACGGTGGCTGGGCCGGCGGCCGCGTCGGTGTCGGCGCGCGGTGGGCTCGGCTTCGAGGCGCCGGGGCCGGAGACGGCCATGACCGCCGATGTGGTGATCGACCTGACCGGGTCGCCGCCGCTGATGCCCGCCCGCGACGGCTGGCTGCGCGCCGACCCGCGCAGTCCGGTCCAGGTCGAGAAGACGCTGGCCGACGCCGCCGGCCTGGTCGGCGAGTTCGAGAAGCCGCGCTGGGTGCGCGTCGACACCGCCGCCTGCGCCCACGCCCGCAACACCAAGACCGGCTGCACCCGCTGCCTGGATGCCTGCCCCAGCGGCGCCATCGCCTCGGCCGGCGACCACGTGGCTGTGGACGGTGCCGTCTGCGACGGCCATGGCGCCTGCGCGGCCGCGTGCCCGACCGGGGCGATCCGCTTCGACATGCCGGCCGGCAACGGCCTGTACCGCCGCCTTGCCGCCCTGCTCGAGACCTTCGCGGGCGCGCCGGTGCTGCTGGCCTACGACGCCGGCCACGGTGACGCGGTGCTGTCGGCGCTGGCCCGCTTCGGCGACGGGCTGCCGGCCCGCGTGCTGCCCATGGCGGTGCACGCGGTGGCGGCGCTGGGCGTCGATTTCCTGCTGACCGCGCTGGCCAAGGGGGCGGCCGCGGTGGTGCTGCTGGCCGATCCCGCCCGCCAGGTCGATCTGGGCCCGGTGACCGCCGCCGCCGGCCTGGCCGGACGCATCATGGACGGGCTGGGATATGCAGGGCGGGTGAGCGTGCTGGCCTCGTCCGATCCGGCGGCACTGGCGGCCGCCGTGGGAGTACCGGTGCCGGCTGCGGTCAGCCCGGCGGCCGATTTCCTGGTGCTGGGCGGCAAGCGCCAGACCCTGGGGCTGGCGCTGGGACACCTGCACCGCCATGCGCCGGCACCCGTGGACGTCCTGGCGCTGGACAAGGGCGACCCGTTCGGCGACGTGGTGGTCGACCCGGCCCGCTGCACCCTGTGCCTGTCCTGCATCGGCGCCTGTCCGGCGAGCGCCCTGTCGGGCCGGCCGGACAAGCCGTCGCTGAACCTGGTCGAGGCGGCCTGCGTGCAGTGCGGCCTGTGCCGCGTCACCTGCCCCGAGGACGCGGTTACCCTGGTGCCGCGGCTCAACTTCGCGGCTTCGGCGCGCGAGCGCCGGCTGCTGAAGGAGGAGGAGCCGTTCGCCTGCATCCGCTGCGGCAAGCCGTTCGGCACCCGCTCGGTGGTCGAGAAGATGGTCGAGCGCATGGCCGGCCATTCGATGTTCGCCGGCACCGGTCGGCTGGACCTGATCAAGATGTGCGAGGACTGCCGGGTTATCGCCCACTACGAGGCCGAGGAGGCTGGCCGGCCCATGCAGGCGGGAGCACGGCCGCGGACGCGGACCACCGACGACTACCTGCGCGAACGCGGCCCTCAGGGACCAGGGCGGAAGACGTAGGGAACCGTTCCGGTCAGGGTGCCGATGTGGCCGACCACATATTTCAGCAGGCCGAAGCTCGGCTTGACGAACGAGGCGCCGACGCGCGGACCGTGGATCGAGGCGACCTCGGCGGTGCCCTGGGCGGCGAAGTCGACGTCCAGGCAGGACGACAGGCGCAGGCTGACCCGGCGGCCGGGCCGGAAGCCGTCACCCTCGAAGGCCAGTCCGCCGATCGACAGGTCGACCAGCGGCATCACCTCGCCGTCGACCTCGACCATCAGGGTCTGGGCGGGATAGCGCACATGGCGCCGGCGGTCGTAGCACTTGATCATGGCAGGTCACCCCGCGGCACTGTCTTTGGCGGATGACAGCAGCAGGTCGACGAACAGGCGCAGCATCGACTGGTCGAGGTGGCCGGTCATCTCCTCCTGCATGATGGAAATGGCCTGTTCGGGCGGCATCGGCGCCTTGTAGCAGCGCCGGTCGGTCAGCGCGCCGAACACGTCGACGATGGCCGCCATGCGCGCCAGCTCGTTGAGCTGGCCGCCCTTCAGGCGGTTGGGATAGCCGCTGCCGTCCAGCTTCTCGTGGTGCTGGGCGGCGATGATGCCGACCCCGCGGGGCAGGGTGGGGCAGCCGTCCAGATAGGCGACCGAGCCCGGCACGTGGCTGCGCATCACCGCCAATTCGCCGTCGTCCAGGCGGCCGGGCTTGTTGAGCACCTCGTGGGGGATCGACATCTTGCCGATGTCGTGCAGCAGGCCGCCGCTGGACAGCACCAGGAGGTCGTCTTCCTTCAGGCCCATGGTATGGCCGAACAGGGCCAGCAGGGTGGCGACCCTCAGCGAGTGGACGTAGGAATAGTTGTCGTGGCCGCGCACGCCGTCGAGGATGGCGCGGAAGTCGTTGCGGCTGACCGCGTCGGTCAGCGGCTGGCAGGCGTTGCGGACCTCGGCATAGGCGATGGGCTCGCCGCGGTCGATCAGGTCGGAGATGCCGTTGAAGGTGTCGAGGGTGCTGCGCAGCGCCTGGCGGTGGCTATCGGCCAGCTTGTCCCACCTGGCCTCGACCGCGCCGTTGACCAGGCCGGAAATGGTCGAGATCAGCTGGCTGCGGCGGAACGGCTTGACCAGGGCGGCGTCGCAGCCGTACTCGCGGGCCCGGGCCAGGAAGCGGCCGTCACTGTTGCTGCCGGTGACGATGATGCGCACGTCCTTCAGCGCCGCATCCTCGCGCAGGCGGCGCACCGCCTCGCGCCCGCCCCAGGGCTTGGCCGATTCGTCGACCACCAGGGCCAGCGGCGGGGTGCGGCGCAACTGGGGGGCGGCGTCGACCACGTCGTCGAAGGTGGCGACGCTGTAGAACGAGGTCAGCGCCCGGCTGACCTGGCTGCGGTGCTCGGCGACGCCGTCGATGACGGTGACCAGCACCTTGGAAGAGTGCGTGGCGTTTGCGGCCTGGCCGATCATGAGGCCGCGGCCTCGCGGAACGCTTCCTCGGAACCGATGCCCTGGCTGGACAGCCGGATCGCCGCCCACAGCTTGTCGGTCTGCTGGGTGGTCGGCGAGCGGCCGTCGGTGCCGGGCTTGCTCATGATCAGCGGCCAGGTCCACTGGCCGGCGGCGCTGTCGACGAAGCGGGCCACCCGGCGGACCACGTGGACAAGCAGGCGGCCGGTGCGCGGGTCGGCGAAGAAGGCGTCCCACACCGCGTCGTGGCTGTGCTTCAGGCGCAGGCCGTGCCAGATGGCCTGGGCGTGGTCGCGCACGTGGCCGGCCTTGGCGTCCAGCGCCTTGTCGACCACCTCGAAGTAGTTGGGCAGGAAGCTGCGCGGATAGGCCGGGCTGTCGCCCGTCAGCAGGTGCTCGACCGGGCGGGTCACCAGCCTGCGATAGGGATCGGACCGCTTGGTCACCTCGACGTTGGGACGGAAGGCGACCCGGCAGCGGGCTTCCTGGGCGTGCAGCGTGCGGCCCAGCGCCGAGTGCTCGCCGGTGACGCCGCGCAGGATGCGGCGCAGCTTGTCCATGGTGATCACGCCGTCGGCGGCCTGTTCGGCGGCCAGGGCCTCGACCGCGGTGGCGATGGTGGTCGCCAGCGTCTCGCACGGGCAGACATGGCCGGTGGCTCTCGGCGCGGTCATTGCTCGACCTCGGCGCGGACTTCGCGGATCTCGGGCTTGATGGTCAGGCAGAAGTCGCGGTGGGCCGCTTCGATCACCCGCTGCTGCCAGTGGTCGTCACCGGCCCAGGCGGCCGTCTCCATGCTGCCCGGTCCGATGGGGGCGATGCGGTCGAGAAACCAGTCGATGACCCTGAACATGAACCGTCCCCCTCCAAAGAACAATCCATGGAACGCCGACGTCCGGGTTCCTTGAAGGACCGGTATGGTCGCGTCTCCGGGGCCGAGTCTTAGCGGGGAAGCGTGATTCGGGTGTGATTCCTGGCAAGGAAATCTGAAGAAAAATGCATATACCGAAGCATTAGGGTGTGGACCGTACGTAGAATTTATCAAATGAAACCAAGCTGATTACCAATAAGGGAGGAAGGTGTCGGGCGGTGGTTCCGTGAATGGAAAATGTTGCCACTTTGAGGAGAGGTGTGTGGATTCATGCCCCAATTTATGGGGTGTTGACCCGGGTGCTGCCTCCGACAGGGTGGCGCAAAGGTATAGGAGTCGCCCCGCAATGGAGGTTCGTATGGTGCGGACATTACCTACGCCGTATATTCGGGACATTGGGTTCGGGGGCTTCCGCTCATTGGGGAACGGAAGGGGCCATGCGTCTGGGATTGTATTGGGTAGGTCCTTGCGAAGTCCATTTGGACGGCAAGACTTTGGACGGCTTTGCCTCGTCCAAGGCGGCCGCTCTTTTGGCTTACCTGTCTGTCGAACATGGCCGTGCCCATGCGCGCGAAGCCTTGGCGGCCCTGCTTTGGCCGGATCATGACGCCGAGCGTGCCCGGCAGAATCTTCGCCAGCTCATTGCCACCATCCGCCGTACCCTGGGCGAGGTCGCCGACCTGGTCCTGTTCGGCGACCGCGAGACCTTGCGCTTCGTCGCCTCGCCCGCGGCGGCGGTCGATGCCCATGCCTTCGACCTGCCCGGCGCCGAGGCCGACGACCGCGTCGCCGGGGTGCACCGCGGCCCGTTCCTGGCCAGCCTGCCGTCCATCGAATCCGATCCCTGGCAGGATTGGCTGCGGGCCAGGCGGCAGGCCTTCGACCTGCGGGCCGTCGAGGCGCTGCGCCGCCGGGTCGACCGCGCCCTCGTCGAGCGTTCGGCCCATGCCGCCATCAGCGACGCCCAGCGGCTGCTGGCCATCGACCCGTGGAGCGAGGGTGGGCACCGCGGCCTGATGCGGGCCCTGGCCCTGGCCGGCCAGCGCAACGCCGCCATCGCCCATTATCATAAGTGCCGCACCCTGCTGGCCACCGAGCTGGGCATTGCGCCCGAGCCCGAGACCTCCGCTCTGTTCGAGGCCATCAAGGCCGGTGCCGTCCAGGCGCAATCCGGGGCGTCGGCGACCGGCGAGCGGCGGCACGTCTCGGCGCTGCGCATCCAGACCTTCGTCGCCTTCGGCGCCGGCCCCGACGAAGTGGCGCCGTTGCCGCTGGGCCTGGCCGCGGTGATCGAACGCAACGGCGGCATCCTGGCGGTGCTCGAGACCGACCGGCTGCTGGCCTATTTCGGCTGGGGCGGCCAGCGCGACGGCGGCGCGCGCCAGGCGGTGGCGGCCGGGCTCGAAGCCCTGGCGCTCAGCCAGGGCCTGCGCGCCGCGGTCCATACCGGCGTCGCCCTGGTCGCTCCCGGCCAGGACCGGGTCGGCGGCAACCTGGCCTCGGCGGTGCGCGCCCTGGTCGAGGCGGCCGGTCCCGGCTGCCTGCTGGCCGACGAGGCGACGCGCCAGCGTGCCGACGGCCACTTCGTCTGGCGCGAGACCGCGCTTCCCGCCCTGCCGGTCTTCGGCGGAACCGCCAATGCCTGGTTGGCCGTCGAGGCGGCCGGCACCCGTCCGCGCGCCGAGGCAGCGGTGCGCCCGCGCCCCAGCCCCCTGGTCGGCCGTGCGGACGAACTGCGGCGCATCGAGGAGGGCTGGGCCAAGGTGCGCTTGGGCGCGGCCGCCACCTTCCTGATCGAGGGCGAGGCGGGCATCGGCAAGTCGCGCCTGGTCCGCGAGGCGGTCGAGCGCTTCGACGGCGAGGCCGAGTGGTACCGCCACGACTGCCTGCCGCAATATGCCCATGTGGCCTTCCATCCGCTGACCATCTTCGCCGCCCGCGGGCTGAAGCTGCCCGGCGATCCGGGGCGGGACGCGCCGCGCCGGCCGCTGCTGCTGGTGGTCGAGGACGTGCAGTGGTGCGACCGGGCCTCGCTGGACGTGCTCGCCTGCCTTGGGGGACCGGTGCTGGTCCTGGCCACGGCGCGGCGCGGCACCGGTCCGCAAGGGTGGGCGCAAGCCTTCGGCGGCGCCGAGCGCATCGACCTGGGCCCGCTGGGTGCCGGCAGCACCGCCGAACTGGTGGCGGCCGCCCTTCCCGATACGGCGCCGGGATCGGTGGTGCGCGCCATCGCCGAGCGCTCCGCCGGCGTGCCCCTGCTGGCCGAAGAACTGTCCCAGGCCTCGCGCGCCGGCACGGTGGTGGCGTCGGGGGCCTTCGGCGACCTGGTGCTCGCCCGCCTGGACCTGTTGCCGGCGGGCAAGGCGGCGGCGCTGCTGGGGGCGGTGATCGGGCTCGAATTCTCGCTGGACCTGCTGCGCGCTGCCGCCGCACGCCTGGAAATGCCGGTCGCCGAGATCGTCCGCGGCCTGGCCGGGCTGGTCGAAAGCGGCCTGCTGGAAAGCCGGCGCGAGCCGGGCAACACCTTCTATCGCTTCCGCCACGGCATGGTCCACGAGGCCATCTACGGCGCCCAGCCGCAAGCGGCCCTGCGCCGTCGGCACGGGGCGGTGGCGGCGGTCATGCAGGCCGATCCCCGCCTGGACCGGGGCGGCCGCCATGCCGCGGTGGTCGCCTGGCACCTGGAGCGGGCAGGGCGGTCCTCGGACGCCCTGGCCTGGTGGGTAGCCGCGGCCGAGGATGCCCAGGCCAAGGGCGCCAGCGACATTGCCGCCGACATTGCCCGCCGGCACCTGGGGCAAGACGCTTCGGCCTGAGCGGGTCATGGGCACCGCTTCGCCATATCGCCGAATGGATGGCTGGTCGCCCCGATCGGGCTACCCCACTTGTCCGGGATGTCCCCCCCGAATGGGCAGAGCGTGGTCGCTACTCGGGCGGGTAAGGCGAGGCAGAGAAAGATTGGAATCTTCCAAATACAGGGCCGCCACTAAAGGTAGCGCCAGCATAGGGTGTTGGCCTTAGTTGCGCTTGGATTCTTTGTGGAACCAAAGTAAATCGTGATTTGAACGTGATTCGATTTGTCAGGATTCGACCTTAATACGTTTGACCCCGTTGTTTCCTGTTGGTCTTGAGACCTTTAATTGGCGCATTGGGGTGGTGCTCTCGGGCCTTGGGGCCGGGGGTGCTTCGACGTACTGGCGTCTTGGGGAGTCTGGGACATGGCGGAAGATCTCAATCAGGGAAGTGCCGGCGACGCGCAGCAGGCGCTCGACGACCTGACGGTGCTGTCCAACGTCCAGACCCAGTCGCTGGGCGAGACGCGGCTCACCCTGAACCGGGCCATCGACGTCAACGACGGCGGCATGGGTTCGCTGGCCATGGTGCACCAGGGCTCGACCTCGGCGCCGTCGGTGCAGACCATCGCCCAGGCGGCCACCGGCATCGCCGACCACGTCGACATCGCCGTCGACCAGGTTGGCGGCACAGTGCAGATCGGCACCGTCGACAACATCCAGCTGGAAGCCAGCCAGCCCTTCGAGAACCCGCAGGTGGTCGAGGCAGGGGTGGTCATCCAGCACCTGCCCGATCTCGCTGCGCCCGCCGAGATCTTCGGTACCCCCGCCGCGCCGGTCGAGCAGGTGCACGTCACCACGCCGGTCGCCAGCGCCCCGCCGACGGTGACGGCTGCCAATATTTCGGCGGCGACCCAGGCGGCCGCGAGCGAGACCGCGGTCAACAACGCCCCCAACGTGGGCGGCGTGTTCAAGATCCAGGCGGTCGAGCCCGACAACGCCGCCCCCACCGGCATCGATCCCAGCAAGCTGACCACCGGTGAGGACGGCTCCATCAAGTTCGGCGTCATCGCATCCGATCCCGACGGCGACCCGCTCACCATCACTGTCGGTGGCGGCCAGCACGGCACCGTCACCCAGTCCGGCGGCCAGTGGGTCTATAACCCCGACGCCGACTACAACGGCATCGACAGCTTCGTCGTCTCGGT
>JBLNBU010000033.1:0-13412 GCA_050260215.1 Actinomycetota bacterium | reverse complement strand
GTGCGCACCGACGAAAGCGTGCCGGCGTAGCGGCCGATGGGGGTGCGCGCGAAGTCGCAGATCAGGGCGTCGCGCATCAGCCTTCCTCCTCGACGATGTGTCCTTCGATGACCCGGCACTGGCCGCGGAACAGCGCCACCGTGTCGCCCGCCTGGTTGGTCACCACGGTGTCGTAGGTGCCGTTGCGGCCCTTGCGCCAGGCCTCGCGGCATTCTGCGGTCAGGCGGTCGCCCAGCCGGGCGGCGGCGGTGTAGGTGACCTGGCAGACCTGGGCCACCGCCACGCGGTTATAGGAATTGCAGGCATAGGCGAAGGCGTCGTCGGCCAGCTTGAAGGTGAAACCGCCGTGGCAGATGCCGACGCCGTTCAGCATGTCCTCGGTCACCGTCATCGACATGCGTGCGTAGCCGGGCGCGATCTCGTCCAGGCTGACGTCCAGGAAGCGCGAACTGTTGTCGCGCTGGCGCATGACGGCGCCCACCCGTTCCGCCAAGGCCCGCGCCTTCCGCTGCTCGCCCATCCGAACCCCTTCTTTTTCGGGTTGTCGCGATAAATCGGTATTTTGATACCGAATTAGCGGGCCGGCGTCAATCGGCTGCATGGCTGGGTCCCCGCGGTTCCTTCTTGCAACGCCAAGGGGGCGGGTTTACGGTCGTGGCCGGGGAAAACGGAGGGAATCGGGGGCCTGGGGTGGGTGTCGTCAAGGTACTGCTGAAGAAGATCCTGGCCATCATCTTCGCCGGCATGACGATGGCTGAGATCTACGATCTTCTGCTGCCGACCCGTCAATCGGCGTTCGTCACGCGCCGGCGTTCCCTGCTGATCCTGTCGCGCGTGCGCCTGGTGGCAGCCACCTTCGCGGTGCTGACGCCGCTGTGGATCCCCGTCGACCTCTACATCTTCGAGACCGCGCTGGGCATGTACCTGGCGGCGTTGCGCGTGCTGGCCAGCATCGCCTTCGTGCTGCTCAGCCTGTCGCACCGGGGCTCCGACAGCGTGGTGGTGGCGCGCTGGGGGCTGGTGTGGCTGTTGGCCATCCCCACGGTGTTCTTCCTGATCAGCCATCCGCTGCTGGCGCAGTTCGCCATCACCGATCCGGCCCAGCAGGTGATCGCCGCCGGTTATGCCTTCCTGCCCTTCGTCATGGTCGCCGGCCTGTCGGTGTTCCCGATCACCGCCATCGAGGGCGTGCTGCTGGCGGCGCCGTTGCTGGCCGCCTACCTGCTGACCGGCGTGCTGGGCTACCAGCTGCTGCCGTTCGCCTCGCACCTGGGCGCCCTGTGGCTGTTGCTGCTGCTGGCGATGGTGGCGACGCTCGCCGGCATGAGCCAGCTGCATTTCATGAGCCAGCTGGTCGACCAGTCGTCCCACGACGGACTGACGCGCGCCTACAACCGCCGGGTCGGCGAGGAGATGGTGCAGCAGCAGTTCATGACCGCGCTGCGCAGCGGGGCGCCGTTGTCGCTGGCCTTCGTCGACCTCGACAACTTCAAGTCCATCAACGACCGCTATGGCCACGAGGAAGGCGACAATGCGTTGCGCACCGCCGCGGCCAGCTTGCGCAAGGTCCTGCGCCGCGGCGACATCCTGATCCGCTGGGGCGGCGAGGAATTCCTGGCGCTGATGCCCAACACCGACACCGAGGGAGCCGGCATCGCGATTGCCCGCCTGCGCGAGGCGGGGCTGGGCATTCGTCCGGACGGCAAGCCGCTGACCGCCTCGATCGGCATCGCCGAGCGCATCTGCGACGGTGTCGAGCAGTGGAACGAACTGGTCGAGCGTGCCGACCACCGCATGTATCAGGCCAAGCAGACCGGCAAGGACCGTGTCATCGGCTGCGGCGACCAACGCCTGGCCTGAGCCACTTCTTCGACGCCTCCGGGCTTGATGGCGGGTGGGGGCGCCTCACCCCAGCTCGAACACCGCCTCGATCTCGACAGCCACGTTCAGCGGCAGGCTGGGGGCGCCCACGGCGACGCGGGCGTGGCGGCCGGCATCGCCCAGCACCTCGACCATCAGGTCGGAACAGCCGTTGACCACCTTGGGCTGGTCGGTGAAGTCGGGCGTGCACGACACGAAGCCGGTCAGGCGCACCAGCCGCACCCGGTCCAGGTCGCCGGCGGCGGCGGCACGCGCCTGGGCCAAAAGGTTCAGCCCGCACAGCCGGGCGGCACGATATCCGTCCTCGACCGACACGGTGTCGCCCAGGCGGCCCGCCACCTGCACCGTGCCGTCGGCCAGGGGCAACTGGCCCGAGATGAACACCAGGTTGCCGGTCACCGCATAGGGCACGTAGTTGGCCACCGCCGCCGCCGGCGTGGGCAGCGTAATACCCAGCTCTTCCAGACGCTTCTGCACCCGTCCGCTCATGGTGTCCTCCTCGTCGCGACGGCCAACCCTAGCGCAGACCAGGACGCTTGGCGACCGCCGCCTCTTGCCGGCGGGCGGGCGGGGCTCCATCTGAATGTTGCACTCATTCTCATTCGCGGAGATCCGCCATGTCGTTGTCGCCCGCCCTCGGTCCTTGTTCGCCCAACCCGGTCTGCGGCCCCGCCCCGGTGCCGCGCCTGCCGGCCGCGTCGCCGTGGCGCCGGCTGGTGCGGCTGGTCGAGGGCGGGGTCCAGGAGGTGCGCAACTGGCGGGCGCGCGAACGCCTGTACGCCGAGATGTGCGGCCTGGACCGCCGCGAACTGCAGGATATGGGGATGTCCGAATACGACATTCCGGGCTTCGTCGCCGCCTGGCGGCCGGGACGGCGTCGCCTGCGTCAATGAGGCCGCTTGCCCCGCCCCGGTTCTACACCATAGACTGAGTCCAATCAGAGGGCGACAGGACACGGTTGGGGATGGAAGAGGGCGACTGGCACGATGGCTACCGCGTCTTCGGCGGGCAGGTGGCCGTGCTGTATGCGCGATGCCAGCAGGCCTACCACGCCTTCGACGCCCTGCCGCAGCTGGCCGACCAGCTGCGCATCTTGTCGGTCAACGCCGAGCTGACCTCGGCACGCGCCGGCGACCACGGCCGCGGCGTCCGCGTCCTGACCCAGTTCGCCACCGAGGCGGTAACCCGGCTGGTGCGCACCATCCCCGAGATGGTGGCGCTGAAGCGCCATACCTACAACCAGGCCGCTGCGATCCTGCGGGCCGCCCGCGACATCGGCAAGCTCGAGGCCGCTGGCCGGCGCGCCACCAAGGTGGTCTCCGCCGACGGCCGCGACCCGCTGGCGCCCATCGATGCCGCCTGGCGCCGCCGCCTGAGTGCCGTCGGCGCCGCGGCGGCGCAGCTGAACCAGGCGCATACCACCATGACCGCCACGGTCCGTTCGGTGCGCGAGGTGGCGATGCAGGTCGAGATGGTCGCCGCCAATATCGCCATTGAGGCGACGACCGCCGGCCCCTTCGAGGGCGAGCTGCACGGCATCGCCGAGGTCATGCACGAGCATGCCGAGGGCTTGCGCCAGATGACCGACGATACGTCTCGCGGCCTGCGCGAGGCGTCTGTAACCAACAAGGCCATGGCCGAGTTCGCCGCCCTGGCCGGCAAGACCGTGACGAAGGGTGACCCAGCGGCATGAAGTGCTTCACCATCTGGCAGGACCGCGATCATCGCTGGCTGGCATTCGCCCAGGACCCCGACCGGCCCGACACGGTCATCGACACCAACCAGCTGGTGGTGACCAGCGAGGACGCAGCCATGCTGCTCGATCCCGGCGGCATCGAGCTGTTTCCGGCCATGGCCGCGGCGGTGACCCAGGAGGTGGGCATCGACCGGCTTCGCCACCTGTTCCTGTCCCACCAGGACCCCGACGTCGCCTCGGCGCTGCCGCTGTGGCGCCAGGTCTGCGCGACTGGGCTCGGCGTGCACGTCTCGTGGATGTGGACGGGCTTTCTCAGCCACTTCGACAGCGAGACCAAGTTCACCGCCATCCCCGACCACGGGGCCGAGGTGCATCTGTCGCGCTCGGTCACCTTGCACCTGTTGCCGGCCCACTACCTGCATTCGCCGGGCTGCTTCTGCGTCTACGATCCGGCGGCCAAGGTGCTGTTTTCGGGCGATATCGGCGCGGCGCTGGTGCCGCCCGACCAGATCACCGGCATCTTCGTCGAGGATTTCGACGCCCACGTGGCCTACATGGACGCCTTCCACCGCCGCTGGATGGGCAGCGGCGCCGCCCGCGACCGCTGGGTCGAAATGGTCCGGCGCCTCGACGTCGAGGTGCTGGCCCCCCAGCACGGGCTGTTCTTCCGCGGCGCCGACGTCACCCGTTTCCTCGACTGGCTGTCGGGTCTCGAACTGGGCAGCGGCCTGGCGGCCTACGACCAGGTGACGGTGGGGCGCTAGTCCTCACGCATCCTTCAGCGAGAACCGGATCGGCACCTCGACCGAGGCGGCGGTTGCCTTGCCGTCCTTGCGGGCGGGGGTGAAATGCCAGCGGCGGGCGGCCTCGACGGCAGCCTCGTCGAGGGCGGCGTGACCCGAGCTGGCCTTGATGGCCACCGTGGTCGGGCAGCCCAGCAGGTCGACCTCGATGTTCAGCACCACCACGCCTTCCCAGCCCTTGCGCCGGGCCGCCAGCGGATAGGTCGGCTTGGGCGTGTCGACGGCGGTGGGGGCCACTTCGCTCGGGCCGGAGGGGACGGCGGCGGCGGCGGGGCCGACGGAACCGGCCGGGGACGGGGCGGCGGTGGGCGCGGCGTCGGCGCTGCTTTCGGCCGCGGCCACCGGGGCCGGGCTGGGTGAGGGAGCCGCCGCCGGCCGGGGCGCCGTACGCTGGACGGGGGCGGCGGGCTTGGCGACGGGCTGCGGCTGGGGCTGGGGCTGGGCCTGGGGCGGGGGTGGTGCCTCGACCGCGGGCGGCGGCGGGGCGAAGACGATCTCCACCACCGGCGCCTCGTCCGGCTGCGGCTCGCTGGCCGGCCAGGCCAGCAGGGCGGCAGCCACCAGCAGGTGCAGGCCAACCGCCATCCCCAGGCTGCGGTGCAGGCCGTCGTGTTGGGACAAGGCGATGGGGCCGTCCCAGGTCAGCGCGTCAGCGTCGCTCATCCGTCCCTCCCTGTCCGGCCAGCCATGCGGGCACGTCGACGGCGCCGGTCACCGACTGGGCGGTGCCGTCGCGGCCGACCAGCCGGGTCATGGGCAGCTCGCCCCGCCAGCGGCGGTCGACCTCGAAACGCAGCCGGTCGGCAAACGGATCGGCGAACGACCAGCTTTCCACCCCGCCCAGTCCGGCGCGGCCAAGCACCTGGGCTTGGCGCGGTGCCTGGTCCATGGGGTCGGTCGACACCAGCACCAGCGCCAGGCCGGGGTTGGCGCGGGCCAGCTCGCCCCACTGCGGCATCTCGGCCAGGCAGGGCGCGCAGCCCAGCGACCAGAAGTGGACCACCAGCGGCCGGCCGGCATGGGCGGCCACCAGCTCGGCCCAGCTGCCGCGGCCGAAGGGCTTGGTCTCGGCCCGGGCGGTGGCGGCAGACAGGATCATGAGCAGGGCAACCAGCACGCGCTTCATGGCGCCCCCTCCAGCGGCATCAGGCGCCAGCCTTCGGCGCGGGTCAGCCACGACAGCCAGCCGCGGCGGCCGTCCGAGACCAGCTGCGGATGGTCCGAGGCGTCATGGGTGGTGGCCAGCGTCCACGGCGAGCCCCAGCTGGCGCCGCCGTCCTCGGACACCTGGGCCATGACCCAGGTGCGTTCGCCGTCGAACTCGGTCCAAGCCAGCCACAGGCGCCCGCCCTGGGCCAGAAGCTGCGGGTGCGAGGGCAGCCGCTCGGCGTCGCCGATGGCGCGGGGCTCGCCGAAGGCCGCGCCAGGGGCGGCGGCCCGGGCCAGGAACAGCCCCTGGCGGCGGTTGCCCGCGGTGTACCACGCCGCCACCACGCCGCCGTCCGCGGTCACCGCCAGGGCAGGCCCGTGGTGGGGGCAGGCGTCGATGCGCCAGTCATCCTCGGCGACGCGTACGACCGGGCCGGGGCGGTCGGGCTGGGCGAAGGCCATCACCGCGTGGTCGCGGATGTTGGGGGCGAAGACGTGCCGCCACAGCAGCACCGGCAGGCCGCGGCCGTCGAAGGCCATGGCCACCCGGCAGCACTCGCAGGAATGGTCGGCCGCGACCTCCTGGTGCAGCCCGCCGCCGTCGTCGGACCAGCCCACCGCCAGCGCGGCGCCGCGGTAATCCTCGCCGCGGCGCTTGGCGGCGGCCAGGCCGCGCTTGTCGATCCAGGCCATGTACAGCCGTCCGCCCCGGCCGACGCCGAGCGCGGCGAAGCGCTGGCTGGCCGGGTCGTCGGCAACCGCCCTGGCGGGGCCGAAGCTGCGGCCGCCGTCCTCGGACACCGCCAGCATCAGGCGGCCGTTGAAGGCCTTGTCGGTGCGCACGCTCCACGCCACCCACACCCGCCGGCCGCTGGCCGCGACCATCGGGCGGGCCTCGCCGTTGTCGTCGATGGGCTCCGGCGCGGCGTTCAGAGCCACCGGCGCCGCCAGCGGGCTGCCGGCGCCGTCGGCGCGGGCCGCCATCACCCGTCCGCCCGCCGACCACGCCACCACCAGCCCGCCATCGGCCAGGAAGGCGGGGGTGGCGGCGGCAGCGCAGGGCAGGCGGGTGTCGGCGGTGCATTCGGCGCGCGGTGCCGGCCCGTGGTGGGCGTGCTGGGCCATGGCCGGGGAGATGGCGGCCAGCAGGCAGGCCAGGATCATCCGTCGCAGCGTCATGGCTAGAACCTCGCCGTGACGCCGGCATACAGGGTGCGCGGCATGCCCGGGGCGAATTCCATCCGGCCGCTGCTGTACGCGGCAGTGGTCGCCCAGCGGTGGTCCAGCAGGTTGATGGCGCGGGCGAACACTTCGATGCCGTCGACCACCTCGTACGATCCGCGCAGGCTGAACAGGTCGTGGCCGTGGTAGCTGTAGACGTTGGCGTCGTCGAGCTTGTAGGGGCCCACATAGGTCCATTCCAGCTCGCCCTTCAGGCCCTTCAGCATTTCGTCCTGGGGCGTCCACGCCAGCACCACGTCGCCGGTGGTGCGCGGCGCCGACGGGATGTCGTTGCCGGTGAAGTTGACGCCGCTGGCGTACCAGTTGCGGTACCAGTGCCGGGCATAGGAGGCGTTGGCGTCGACGCGGAAGTCGGGCAGGAACTGCCAGCCGAACGCCGCCTCGAAGCCGCTGTGCATGGTGCGGCCGTTGTTGGTCTGCACCGTCGCCGAGCCGTCCTTGGTGCTGATGATGTCGTCGCGCTTGACCATGCGGTACCAGGCCAGCTCCCAGGTGAACGACCCCTTGTCGGGGCCGCGCAGGCCCAGCTCGTAGTCGTCGACCTTGATGGGCTTGAGGTGGATGCTGTCCAGGTTGGCGCCCTGGCGGAACAGGTTGCTTTCCGCCGGGGTGCGGAACGAGTTCTTGTAGCGGGCGAACAGGTTGAACGCCGGGTCGACCTCGTAGGTGGCGCCCAGGCTGGGGCTCAAGTGGGTGAACCAGCGGGTATCGTCGCCGGGGCGATAGAAGGTCTTGTTGGTGCCGTTGACGTTGGTGGTGAACGACCCCGTCGACATGTTGTTGTGGTAGTCGTAGCTGATCTGGTCCAGGCGCAGCCCGCCCTGCAGGCGCAGCGGCGCCACCGGCGAGGTCTCGGCGTGGACGTAGGGCGAGGCCTGGGCGAAGGCGACGTCGTAGTTATACATCTGCCCCAGGTTGGTGTAGCTGAGATAGAAATCGCCCTTCTTGGACGGAAGGATGCGGTCCTCCTGGTGGGTGCCGTAGCTGTAGTCGACGTCCATGCCGCCGACCAGGCGGGTCCGCCACGGCTCGAAGTCGCGCCGCGCCTTGGCCTGCAGGCCGATGGACGAGTGCCCGGTAACCTCGATGTCGGGGTCGTTGCCCAGGTTGTAGGTCGGCAGCATGTCCATGTGGTTCCAGCGCACGAACGGCGTCAGGCTGACCAGGGTGGGGCCGTCCTCGTGTTCCCAGCTGGCCTGGGCGCGGAAGGCCTGGACGTCGCGGTAGCCGATGGTGTGGTAGTTGGACCTGGGCGCCACCTCGTAGTCGCGCTCGGTCAGGCGGGCCGAGGCGCCGGTCTCCATGCTGGCATTGGTGAACGACAGCACCGTCTTCAGCGCGCTGTTGGCGTTGAGCGCCGTGTCGGCACGGAAGGTGGCGCTTTGCCGGTCATAGCCGGTGTGGTCGCGCCAGCCGTCGGTGTGGGTTATGTTGACGTCGCCGCGCGCGCCGATGTCGCCCCACACGTCGCTGTGGGTGGCGAGCAGCCGGCCCCAGCCGAACTGGCCGGCTTCGGCGGTGACCTTGGTCTCGGGCTTGTCCGCGGGCGCCCGGGTCAGCACGTTGATCACCGCGCCGATGGCGTCCGAGCCCTGCAGCGCCGAGCCGGGGCCGCGGGTGACCTCGACCCCGCCGGCCTGGGGCAGGTTGATCTCGAACATGGCGTTGTGGTTGAAGAAACCGGGGGCGCGGGTGGGAACGCCGTCCTCGAGGTACAGATAGACCGGCCCGGTGCCGATGGGCTGGCGGATGCCGGTGATGTGGCCCTCGCCGTTGGTGGGCATCACCACCGCCCCGGGGACGCGGCTGAACAGCTCGGACGGGTGCCCTGGCTTGACCTCGTCGATGGTGTCGGCACCGACGATGGAGATGGCGGCCGGGGTTTCGGCCTTCAGCTCGCCCTCGCGGGTGCCGGTGACGGTGACTTCCTTCAGTTCGGTGGGCGGTTCGGCATGGGCGGCCCCGGCCAGGGCCAGGGCGGCGCAGGCGCCGGCCAGCAGCCGGCGGCGGCCGCGGATATGAATCGGCATGGAAACAGTCCTTCGCGAGAGCTCACGGATATCGGGCCGGGTGGCCCAAGGTCACGGGATCAGGCGAAGGACGGAGGAGCCCGCGAGGCGGGCAGGGCAAGTGCGGGGCAGGCAGGCACCACCCGCGTGGCCGCGACGGAACCGGCCGGAGCGGCCTGGGCCAGGGGCGGCACCACCGCGGGCGGCTGCATCGGCGGAGCCGACATGGCGGCCGCCGAGACCGTGCACAGCGGGCACTTGGCCGGCAACTGCGGCTTGGCCGGGTCGGCAGGGGCGTTGTCGGCAGTGGAGTGGCAGACGAAATTGTCGGCGGCGACGGCAGTCGAGGCGGCGGCGTCGCGCCAGGCCTCGGCATAGGCAATGCCGCCCGCCAGGTTGAAGGCCAGGGCCAGGATGCACAGGGCGACCGCGGCGATCCTGCCGCGTGCGTCCATGCCCGTCTTGCCCCTGAACCAGCGCACCCCTCGCCCCTCCCAGGCCGAATTGCACTGGACCGTACCACCTTTTGTCACGGCGGGCCTTTGACATCGGTCAAGGACGGGCGGGCCGGTCGAGGAAAGTCCCCATGACCTTTAGTGCTATTTTCCTTAAGCTTCCGGTCGATGGTCTTGGCCGACCGAAGGTGGATATACTGCAGCTCATATTTTGGCGCAGTAGATCAACCAGGGGGTTCGATGGTCATGGCTTACGTTCGCAGCGAGCTTCGCGCCTTTCCGCGGCTGGCCTGCGGTCGTCCCGGCCGTATGGAACTGGCCGGGGTGGTCGAGGATTGCCAGGTGGTCGACCTGTCCCAGGGCGGCTGCAAGGTCATGCCCATGGCGCTGACCCACCTTGCCGGCCTGGACCTGCGCCCGGGCACCGAGATCCGCCTGTCGGTGGGCGGCCACCAGTTGGCGGCCCGGCTGGCCTGGTCGACCCCCAACATGAGCGCACTGGGCTGCGCCTTCCTCGAACCCCTGGTCCCCGCCGTGCTCGATGCGCTGGTGGCGGTTGCCGCCGCGGCCGAATAGGCCTTTCGCTTCTCCCGGCCTTGGCGACGGCGCCCGCCCTTCCCATGTGGAAGGCGGGTGTTCCCCTTTTTCGCCGGGAGAGCAATCACATGCAGTTCAAGACCATCGTCGCCGCCACCGTCATGGCCGTCGCCGCGGCGTCCGCCCAGGCCGCCGACATGCCCGCCAAGACCATGGACACCGCCATGGGCAAGGTGCTGGCCGATCCCCACGGCATGACGCTGTACACCTTCGACCAGGATTCCGGCGGCAAGTCGGCCTGCACCGGTCCCTGTGCCCAGAACTGGCCGCCCTTCGCCGCTACCGGCCCTGCTGCCGCCCACGGCGACTGGACCACCATCACCCGCGACGACGGGTCGAAGCAGTGGGCCTACAAGGGCAAGCCGCTATACACCTGGAGCAAGGACGCCAAGCCGGGCGAGACCACCGGCGACGGCGTCAAGGGCATCTGGCACGCCGCCAAGCCCTGAAGACTAGCCCAGCCGCCCCAGCAGTTCGGCGGCGAAGGTCGACAAGGTGTCGTCGCGCGCCCCCATGACCACGATGCGGTCACCGGGGCGCGCCAGCCCCACGAGATGTTCGCCGCAGGCGGGGCGGTCGGCGAAGGCGTGGGCGGCGCGGCCCAGGCCGCGCACTCCGGCGACGATGTCGCCGCTGCTGACGCTGCGGTCGACGGTGCCGCCGAAATAGACCGGCTCGGGCATGGCCAGCACGTCGCCGTCGCGCATGTGCTCGGCGAAGCAGTCGATGAACTCGGACCGCATCAGCCGCAGCGGCCCGAAGCCGTGCGGCTGGAACAACAGCAGCAGCCGGCCCGGAAAGTCGTGCAGGGTGGCCAGGGTGGCGGCGATCTTGTCCGGGTTGTGGGCGAAGTCGTCGATGACGGTGATGCCGCCCGCCGATCCCACCACCTCGAGCCGGCGACGGATGCCGGCGAAGCCTTCCAGCGCGGCCGCGGCCTCGGCCAGGCCGGCGCCCAGGGCACGCGCCGCCCCCAGGGCGGCCAGGGCGTTGGCGACGTTGTGGCGGCCGGGCACGTCCAGGCGCAGCCGCACCCCGTCGACGCTGAAGGCGATGCCGTCGGGAGCCGGCTCGATGTCGCGGGCGACCAGCTCGGCCGAAGCGTCGGCCAGGGAATAGGTCAGGCGCTTGGGCGCGGGCAGCCCGGCCGCCAGTCTGGCGGTCTCGGCGTTGTCCAGGTTCAGCACCGCCACCTCGGCCTTGGCGGTGAAGTCGCCGAACAGCACCCGCAGCTCTTCCATGGACTTGTGGTCGAAGGCGACGTTGTTGAGCACCGCCACCTTGGGCGTGTAGTGCGCGATCGAGCCGTCGCTTTCGTCGACCTCGGCGACGAACAGGTCGTCGCCGCCCACCAGGGCGCTGGCGAAGGGGATGTCGGCGGTGACGAAGTTCTTCATCACCGCGCCGTTCATCACCGTGGGCGCAAGGTTCAGCCGGTGCAGCAGCCAGGCGACCATGCCGGTGGTGGTGGACTTGCCGCTGGTGCCGGCGATGCCGACCGCCCGCGGCGCGGCGTTGAACAGCCGCGCCAGCAGCTGGGCCCGCGTCATCAGCGGCGCCCCCAGGGCGCGGGCGGCGCGCACATCGGGCACCGTCTCCTCGACCGCGGCAGAGGTCACCAGCACCGTGTCGGGGCTGGTCAGGCCGCTGCCGTCCTGGGCAAACAGGGAGATGCCGCGGGCGCGCAGGAAGTCGAACTTGTCCGCGGTGCGCCCCTGGTCCAGCGACCGGTCCGACCCGGCCACGGTGGCGCCGCGGGCGTGGACGATCATCGCCAGGGGCAGCATGCCGCTGCCCCCGATGCCGCAGAAGAAATAAGACCTGTCTCGTTCCATCGGCGGAAGCTACAATCCCGCCGCGGGCGCCGGCAAGCGATAACAAGGACATACGAGTTGAGCGAGCACAGGGCGATACGGATCGGCGTGGTCGCTCCCTCTTGCCGGGTGCCGGTGGACCTGCCGCTGCGGCTGGCGACACTGGCGGCCGAGGCCTTCGGCGCGCGTGCCCCCGAGATCGTCTTCCACCCCCAGTGCTTCGAGCAGGCCGGCCACTTCGCCGGCCCCGATGCCGCGCGCGCCCAGGCCTTCGTCGAGGTAGCCAACGACCCGTCCTTCGACGTGTTGTGGTTCGGCCGCGGCGGCTATGGCTCGTTCCGCCTGGTCGACATGGTGCTGCCGCACCTGGACGCGGCGGCGCGGGCCAAGACCTACATGGGCTACAGCGACGCCGGCGCCATGCTGGGGGCGCTGTACGGCGCCAAGGTCGGCCGCGTCGCCCACGGCCCCATGCCCAACGACCTCAACCGCCTGGGCGGCGACGAGGCGGTGGTGCGCGCCCTGTCGTTCCTGGTCGACGGCGACGCCAGCGCGCTGGAACCCTCGGTGGCGGAGCGGCCCACCGCGGCCTTCAACATCACCATCCTGTCCCACCTGATCGGCACCCCGGCCATGCCCGACCTGTCGGGCCACGTGGTCATGCTGGAAGAGGTGTCGGAAGCCATGTACCGCATCGACCGCGCGCTCGGCCAGATCACCGCCGCCATCCGCGGCGCCGCAGGCCTGATGCTGGGCCGCTGCAGCGACATCACCCCCAACGACCCCGATTTCGCCATGACCGAGGAGCAGGTTGCCCAGTACTGGTGCGCCCGCTCCGGCATCCCCTGGCTCGGCCGCGCCGACATCGGCCACGACACCGCCAACAAGGTGGTGCCGTTCGGCACCTGGGGGCAGTAGGTCAGGCGGGGGGGAGCCAGTCTTCGGCGCGCAGGCCCTCGACCCTGGTGAATTCGCCCAGGTTGCCGGTGACCGCCACCAGCCCGCGGCTGCGTGCGTGGCCGGCGATCATCATGTCGTAGGCCCCGATGATCTGCCCCTTGCGTTCGAGGTTGGCGCGGATGTCGGCGTAATGCGCCGCCGCCGCCTCGTCGAAGGGCAGAACGGAAAGCCGGTCGGCGAACCCCTCGACCTGCCGGCGGTTGTCGCCCGGGCGGGCCGACTTTTCCGCCCCGTACAGCAACTCGGCCAAGGTCACCGTCGAAATGCACAGGCCGGTGGCCTCGGCGTTGAAGCGCTCGCGCAGGCCCGGCGGGCGGTCGCGCAGGACGCGCACGCACAGGTTGGTGTCCAGCATGTAGCGCAGCACGTCAGAACGCCTCCCGCTCCTGCACCGGCGGCTGCTCGCGTTCGGGCAGGTCGATGCCAGGGGCGGCGAAGAAGTCGTCCCACACGGCATTGGCTGGCACGATCACCCGCCGGTTGCCGTCGCGCAGGATCGCCACTTCCTTGACGCCCTCGGGAAAGGCCACGTCCTTGGGCAGGCGCACGGCCTGGCTGCGATTGCTGTGGAACAGCGTAGTGCGGGTCATCGGGAACCCCTTCGAGGCTGGGATATGTTTAGTGTATATCCCGGCCGCAGGCGGCGCAACGGGAAACGGGCGGGCCGGGTGGCCGGGGCCGGCGGCCCCGGGCACCGGGCCCCGCCGTTTCCCGTTGCGCCGCCTGCGGCCGGGATATACACTAAACATCTCCCAGCCTCGAAGGGGTTCCCGATGACCCGCACTACGCTGTTCCACAGCAATCGC
>JBLNBU010000032.1:0-14936 GCA_050260215.1 Actinomycetota bacterium | reverse complement strand
CGGTGTCCGACCAGGGCCCGGGCTTCGACATGGAAGGCGCCCTGGCCCGGCCGGCCGAGCCCGAGGCGTCCTCGGGCCGTGGCCTAGCGATGATCCGCGACCTCAGCTCCGAACTGGCCTCCGAGGATGGCGGCCGGCGCATCCGCTTCCGCATTCCCGGCCTCAGGGCTTGACGGCCGCCCCCTGCCCGCGGCACACCGGAGCATCGAGTTCTAGGGGGACCCCATGGGCGAGACCTTGGTGCTGGGAACGGCGTTCGGCTATGGCGCCCAGCATGTCCGCATCTTCGTCGAATCCTTGCGCCGCCACTACGACGGCGACGTCCAGCTGGTGGTGACCAGCCGGGGGCCCGCCGACCTGCTGGACTACCTGCCGACCCGGCGGGTGGTGCCGCGTTTCTTCGACACCGCCCTGTGGATGGTCACCCACATCCAGGTCGGCCGCTATGTGCGCTACTACGAGATCCTGCGCGAAAGCCCCAAGCGCTACGACCGCGTCCTGCTGACCGACGTCACCGACGTGATGTTCCAGGGCGATCCCTTCCACGGCGCCCCCGACGGCGACCTGCTGTTCTTCATGGAGGACCCGCGCACCACTATCGGCGCCAGCAAGCCCAACGCCACCTGGATCCAGCAGGTGTTCGGGGACGAGACACTGGGCCAATTGGCGGACAAGCCCATCTCGTGCTCGGGCACCACCATGGGCAGCCACGACGCCGTCTTGCATTACATCGAACTGCTGCTGAAATACGCCAAGCCCGACCTGATGGCGTCGCTGAAGGGGTGGAAGGGCCACGACCAGGGCATCCACAACTACCTGCTGCATACCGGCGCGGTGCCGGCGCGCATGGTCGAGAACGGCACCCACATCCACACCCTGGGCCTGATGCCCGACGCCGACATCCGCATCGGGACGGACGGCATCCTGGGCCCCCACGGCCGCCCGTGCCCCATCGTCCATCAGTGGAACTACCGCCCGGCCGCCAAGGCCTGGGTGGAAAAGTCGTGGGCCGCCCCCGGCAATTGACCGATGTCATAGGATAGGCGGGCCCCTCCCCCCACCCTGGGCCGGTGGATCGTCCTGTCTCGAGGGGGGAAAATGACGGCCGCCATGCCTTTGGGGCCCAGCGCCGAGGACCGTGCCGCCGTAGCCGGCGTGCCGCTGTTCTCGGAACTGTCCCCCGCTGAACTGGCCGCCGTCATCGCCGAGGCGGAAGTGCGGCGCTATGAGCGTGGCGAAGTGGTGTTCGCCCAGGGCGACCCCGCCGACCACCTGCACGTGCTGCTCGAAGGCGAGGTGGGGCTGACCGGCTCGCTGTCGGGCGACCATACCGTGGTCGAGATCCTCGAGCCGGGCGAAATCTTCATCGCCGCCGCGGTGATGACCGGGCGGCCGGCCCTGATGGGCGCCGTGGCCCTGAAGGCCACCCGGCTGATGCTGCTGCCGGCCGAGCGGCTGCGCCGCGACCTGCGCGCCAATCCCGGCCTGTCGTTCGCCATGCTGACCTCGCTGGCCATGCACTTCCGCACCCTGGTGCACGAGGTCAAGGACCTGAAGCTGCGCTCGGCCGGCCAGCGGCTGGCCTTCTATTTGTCGCACCTGGCCGACGCCACCAGCGGCCGGGTGGTGCTGCGCCTGCCCCACAACAAGGGGCTGATCGCGGCGCGCATCGGCGTGCGCCCGGAAACCCTGTCCAGGGTGATCGCCCAGCTCAAGCACCAGGGCGTCGCCATCAAGGGCCACAGCGTCACCATCGCCGACATCGCGCTTTTGCGCGAATACTGCCACGCCGGCGAAGACCGGATGTGAACCGCCGCCTCTCCCGACGGGGGAGCGGCGCGCGGGGCGGAACGGAGGACAGATGCGCGATCCCTTCGTTCCGCCCCGCTTCGACCGACAAAGCCGCGACCAATGAATAGGAACGGCGACGAAGTCGGTTTTCAACGCCCCATGACATCCGTATAGTTCCAGTCACGCGGATGCGGGACGGGAGAGGCAGGTGAGCCTTCGCAGTAACGTCGAGAATTTCGACATCCTCCTGGTCGAGGACAACCCGGGCGATGCACGCCTGGCGCAAGAGGCGCTGAAGGAAGGGCGGATGTCTTCGCGCCTGAAGGTCGTCGTCGACGGCGTCGAGGCCATGACCTATCTGCGCCGTGAAGGCAGCTATGCCGAGGCCTCGCGCCCGCATCTGGTGCTCCTCGACCTCAACCTGCCCCGCAAGGACGGGCGCCAGGTGCTGGCCGAGATGAAGGCCGATCCCGAGCTGCGCCGCATCCCGGTGGTGGTGCTGACCACCTCGCAGGCCGAACAGGACATCCTGCGCACTTACGATCTCCACGCCAACTGCTACATCACCAAGCCGGTTGACCTGGACCGCTTCATTTCCGTCGTGCGGTCGATCGAGGAGTACTGGTGCTCGGTCGTGACGCTGCCGCCGCGCTGAGGCGGCGATGGACCAACCCCGACCCGAGCCTGGCATCCCCGTCGTCCTGGTCGTCGAGGACAATCCCGGCGACGCCCGGCTGGTGGAACTGTACCTGCGCGAGGACCCGGCCAATCCGTTCAAGGTGGTCAAGGCCACCTGCCTGGCCGACGCGCTCGAGGCCCTGACCTCGTCGCCGGCCGACGTCGCCCTGCTCGACCTGTCGCTGCCCGATTCCTACGGCCTGTCCACCCTGTCGCGCCTGCGTGCCAGCCATCCCACCCTGCCGGTGGTGGTGCTGACCGGCACCGCCGACGAGGCCATCGCCATCGCCGCCCTGCGCGAAGGCGCCCAGGACTACCTGGTCAAGGGCCAGGGCAGCGGCGACCTGGTGCGCCGAGCGGTGCGCTACGCCATCGAACGCTCGGGCGCCGACGTGGCGCTGAGACGCAGCGAGGCGCGTTTCCGCGCCGTCTTCGCCAGCGCGGGCATCGGAGTGGTGCTGGCCGATGCCGACGGCCACATCATGGAGGCCAACCCGGCGTTCTGCGCCATGGTCGGCTATGGCGAGGACGAGCTGAAGGGCCGGGACTGCACCATCCTGACCCATGCCGACGACACCGCCGCCGACGCCGCCGTGCGCGCCGAGATGATCGACGGCCGGCGCGACAGCTACAACATGGAAAAGCGCTTCGTCGCCAAGGACGGCCGGGTGGTGTGGGGCCGGCTGACCGTTTCGGCCGGCCGCGACGCCGACGGGCAGGCGCTGCGCTTCACCGTCGCCGCCATCGAGGACATCACCGAGCGCAAGCGCCTGGAAGACAACATGCGCCTGGCGGCCACGGTGTTCGAGAACACCGGCGAAGGCCTGTTCGTCACCGACGCCCGCCACCGCATCATCCACGTCAACCCCGCCTTCACCGAACTGACCGGCTTCTTGCCCGACGACGTCATGGGCGAGACGCCCAAGGTGCTGTCGTCGGGCCGCCACGGCCCCGACTTCTATGAGCGCCTGCACCAGTCGCTGGCCGAGACCGGCAAGTGGCAGGGCGAGATCTGGAACCGCCGCAAGACCGGCGAAATGTTCGCCGAGTGGCTGAACATCGCCGCGGTGCGCAACGACAAGGGCGAGATCACCAACTACGTGGCGGTGTTCTCGGACATCACCTCGCGCAAGCAGGTCGAGGAGCGGCTGTCCTACCAGGCCAACCACGATCCGCTGACCCGCCTGCCCAACCGCACCCTGTTCCAGGAGCGCCTGTCGCGCGCGCTGACGCGCGCGCACCGCAACAACGCCATGGTGGCGCTGCTGTTCGTCGACCTGGACTTCTTCAAGCAGGTCAACGACACCCTGGGCCACCTGGCCGGCGACATCCTGCTGCAGCAGGCGGCCGACCGCATGTCGGGCGTCACCCGCCAGGGCGATACCGTCGCCCGCCTGGCCGGCGACGAGTTCACCATCATCTTGGAAGACATCACCGACCCGCGCGACGCCGCCGTGGTGGCCCACAAGGTGCTGCACCTTCTGGCCGAGCCGTTCGACCTGTGCGGCCACACCGCCCATATCAGCTCGTCCATCGGCGTGGCGCTGTATCCGGCCGACGCGGTGGATTCGCAAAGCCTGGTCACCATGGCGGACGCCGCCATGTACCGGGCCAAGCGCGAGGGCCGCAACGCCTGCCACTTCCATTCCGAGACGGTCAACGCCCAGGCCTTCGAGCGCCTGGCGCTCGAAACCTCGCTGCGCCACGCGGTCGAGAACGCACTGTTCGAGCTGTTCTACCAGCCGATCTTCGACGCCCGCACCGGCCAGGTTGCCGCCGTCGAGGCCCTGCTGCGCTGGCGCCACCCCGACATCGGCCTGGTGATGCCCAAGCAGTTCCTGCCGCTGGCCGAGGAGACCGGCCTGATCCTGCCCATCGGGCGCTGGGTGCTGGACGCCGCCTGCCGGCAGGTCAGGGCCTGGCACGACGCCGGCCACCGGGTGCGCCTGTGCGTCAACCTGTCGGGCCGCCAGCTGCGCGCCCCCGACTTGATCGAGACGGTGGCCGAGGCGCTCGAAAACGCCGGCCTGCCGCCGCAGGCCCTGGAGCTGGAGGTGCCCGAGAGCACCGTCGTCGACAAGGGCCAGGAGCCCGGCGGCATCTTCGCCCGCGTCAAGTCGCTGGGGGCGCGGCTGGCCATCGACGATTTCGGCGCCGGCTATTCGTCCTTCGCCTTCCTGCGCCGGCTGCCCGCCAACGTGCTGAAGATCGACCAGTCCTTCGTGCGCAACCTGGGCACCGAGACCGACGACGCCGAGATCGTCACCGCCATCTTCGCCGTCGCCCGCGGCCTGCACATGGCGGTGGTCGCCCCCGGCGTCGAGACCGAGCAACAAGCGGCCTTCCTGGCGCGTTACAACTGCGACTACCTGCAGGGCTACCTGTTCGCCCGGCCCATGCCGGCGGCCGAGATGACCGCCTTCCTGGCGCGCGGCGAACGCCCTGCCGTGCTGACCAAGGAGAAGGCGGGATGAAGCTGGTGCGCTGGGGCGAACGCGGGGCGGAGCGGCCGGGGCTGGTCGGCCCCGACGGCCACATCCGCGACCTGTCGGGCCACTGCATCGACATCACCCCCGACATGCTGGCCCCCGAACGGCTGGCGCGGCTGTCCGCGGTCGATCCCGCCGATCTGCCGCCGGTCCCCGGCAGCCCGCGCCTGGGGGTGCCGGTGACCGGCATCCGCACGGTGATCGGCATCGGGCTCAACTACCGCGACCACGCGGCCGAGACCGGCATGGCCCTGCCGGCCGAGCCGGTGGTGTTCTCCAAGCACGCCTCCGCCCTGGCCGGGGCCACCGACCCGCTGACCCTGCCGCGGCACTCGGCCAAGGTCGACTGGGAGGTCGAGCTGGCGGTGGTGATCGGCCAGCCCTGCTTCCAGGTGGCCGAGGCCGACGCGCTGGCCCACGTCGCCGGCTATGCGGTGGTCAACGACGTCTCGGCGCGGGACTGGCAGATCGAGGGAACCGGCCAGTGGGTCAAGGGCAAGTCCTATCCCGGCTTCGCCCCCCTTGGTCCGTGGCTGGTGACCCGCGACGAAATCCCCGACCCCCAGGCCCTGCCCCTGTGGCTGGCGGTCGACGGCAGCCGCATGCAGGACGGCACCACCGCCAACATGGTATTCGGCGTCGCCTTCCTGGTGTCCTACCTGTCCCGCCTGATGGCGCTGGAACCCGGCGACGTCATCTGCACCGGCACCCCCGCCGGCGTCGGACTGGGCCGCAAGCGGTTCCTGAAACCGGGCGAGGTCATGGAAGCCGGCGTCGAGGGGCTGGGCCGCCAGCGGGTCGAGCTGGCGTAGGAAGCCCCCTAATGGACCGGCCGGGCCAGGGTGAAGCGGACGATGCAGCCGCGGGCGTCCTCGCCGTCTTCGATCCAGATGCGCCCGCCATGGTGCTCGACCACCTTGCGACACACCGCCAGGCCGATGCCGGTGCCTTCGTACTGCTCGCGGGTGTGCAGGCGCTGGAAGATGCCGAACACGCGCTCGCGATGCTCGGGTGGGATGCCGATGCCGTTGTCGGCCACCGACAGCTGCCAGTCGGCGTCACGGACGGCGATGGTCACCGTGATTTCCGGCGGCCGGTCGGCGGCGCGGTACTTGATGGCGTTGCCGATCAGGTTCTGCAGCAGGCGCACCAGTTCCCCGCGCGAGCCGAACACCACCGGCGGGTCGTCGGGCAGGCGGATGGCGGCGCCGGTGTCCTCGACCAGGATCGCCAGGTTGGCCATGACCTCGGACAGGATGTCGGCGAATTCGACGTCTCCCATGGGGTCCGAGCGCCGGCCCACCCGCGAGAAGTCCAGCAGGTCCAGCACCATGCGGTCCATGCGGGCGGCGCCGTCCTTGGCAAAGGCGATGAATTCGCGCGCCTCGTCGTCCAGTGCCGGGCCGTAGCGGCGTTCGAGCAGGCTGACATAGGCGCTGACCATGCGCAGCGGTTCGCGTAGGTCGTGGCTGGCCACATAGGCGAACTGCTCGAGTTCCCGGTTGGACAGTTCCAGTTCGTGCAGCAGCGCCTCGGTCCGCTCGGCTTGTTCGTGGCGCTCGGTGACGTCGCGGCCGACCGCCTGCAATTCGAAGACCCGGCCGTCGGTGTCGCGCACCGCAGCCCCTTCCCACGCCATCCAGCGCGGGCCCGCGCTGCCCACCGCCCGGCTTTCCACCGAGGCACGCTCGCTGGCGCCCGTCAGCAAGGCCCCGATGGCGGCGCCGGTGACGGCGTGGTCCTCGGGCACGATGAACTCATGCCACTGGCAGCCGATCACCTGCCCGGGGCGCAACCCCAACAGGGCGCCGAAGGCGTCGTTGGCAAAGGCGATGCGGCCGTCCTGGTCGATGCGCACGATGCAGTCGGTCTGCGATTCGATCAGCCCGCGATAGCGCTCCTCGCTGGCTTTCAGGTGGCGTTCGGCGGCGCGGCGCTCGGCGATGTCCTCGACGATGGACCAGATGTGCAGCGAGCCGTCGCTGTCGCTGACCAGAACGCCGTTCAGGCGCAGCGGCACCAGGCTGCCATCCTTGCGCAGGTATTCCTTCTCGTAGGGGCCGTAGCGCCCGGAAACCTCGAGGGACTTCAGCTGCCGCTTCTCGTCGGCCTCGTAGCGGCGCGGGGTCAGCACCCAGTAGTCCAGTGCCCGCAGCTCGTCCTCGGGATAGCCGGTGATGCGGCGGAAGGCCTCGTTGAACTCGATGTAGTGCCCCTGCATGTCGGTCAGCGCGATGCCCAGCGGCGACAGCTCGTAGAGGCCGCGCAGCTTGGCCTCGCTGGCCTGCAGCGCCGCCGCCTCGCCCGCCAGCTTGGCCTCGAGCCGGTTGAACGAGGCCACCAGCAGCCCGATCTCGTCCTCGCCCGCCGGCGGCAGGGTGTGCAGGGCAGCCTCGCCGCGCGAGATGGCGTCCATGGCCTGGGCGGCGTCGCGCATGGGCCGAAGGGCCGCGCGCAGGTACCAGGCGGTCAGCAGCCCGACCAGCAGCGACAGCACCGCGGCACCGCCGAACGCCATCCAGTACATCTCGCGCACCGGGGCGAAGGCCTCGGCGGCGGGAAGCCGGGCGACCACGGGCCAGCCGGTCGACGCCACCACATGCGCCCCCACCAGCCACTGGGCCCCCACCCGGTCGGTTGCCGTGCCGGAACCGGCGCCCCAGGCCAGGGCGGCGTGAAGCACCGGGTCTTCCTCCTCGTCGGGAACCCGTCGCAGCGACGTCGACGGATCGGTCCCGGTCACGAACGTGCCCGAGCGCGGCGACACCACCACCACGTCGCCCAGCGGCCCGGCGCGGGCGTGGCCGAAGTGGTCCAGCACCCCGCGCCCGCCGATGGTGGCCGCTCCCACCAGGATGCCGGCGACGCCGTCGCGGCCGGGAATGGGAACGGCGAAGTGCAGCACCGGCTTGCCGACCACCCCGTCCATGGCCGGGTCGGACACCGCCGGTCCGGTCTGGGCCCGGCGCAGTAGGTCGTCGTCGAGGGGATGGTCCAGGCGGCCCGGCATCGGCGGCCAGTCCCAGGCAGGCCGGGAGCCGTCGCGGCGCACCACCATCAGGCCCAGGTCGCACAGCTTGTAGATGGCGCGCCGTTCGCGCAGATAGGCCTGGACGCCGTCGCCATCGTCCACCGCGATGGCGGCAAGATGGGCGGCGATATCGGTCAGGCTGTCCAGGCGCAGGCGCAGTTCATAGTCGATATCGGTGGCCACATAGCCGACCATGGCCTGCTGCTCGGCGCCGACCAGGGCGCGCAGGCGGTGCTCCTGCTGGCCGGCGATCAGCAGCGCCAGAGCCCACAGCCCCGCCAGCAGAAGCCCCACCACCGCCAGCGTCAGGCGCACCCGCAAACTGGTTTTGACCGAGCCCATCCATTCCCCCGCATACCAGGGGGTAGAATAGCCATCGGTTTTTAAACCCGCAACGCAAGGCGAATGCGGCACGGCCGATTATCTTTGACCCGCCGCCTTGTCAGAGCCCGCCCATGCACAGGTACTTGACCTCGAGGAACTCCTCGATGCCGTATTTCGAACCCTCGCGGCCGATGCCGGATTCCTTCATGCCGCCGAAGGGGGCGACCTCGGTCGAGATGATGCCTTCGTTGATGCCGACGATGCCGTATTCCAGGGCGTCGGCCACCCGCCACACCCGGCCGACATCGCGCGAGAAGAAATAGGCGGCCAGGCCGTACTGGGTGTCGTTGGCGATGCGCACCGCCTCGTCCTCGGTGCGGAAGCGGACGATGGGGGCCACCGGGCCGAAGGTCTCCTCGCGGGTGCACAGCATGTCGTCGGTGACGTCGGCCAGAATGGTGGGCTCGAAGAAGGTGCCGCCCAGGGCATGGCGCCTGCCGCCCATGATCACCCGGGCGCCCTTGGCCAGCGCATCGGCGATGTGGCGCTCGACCTTGTCGACGGCCTGGGCGTTGATCAGCGGCCCCTGCTGGGTGTCGCCGGAAAGCCCCGGCCCTACCTTCAGTTGCGCCACCGCTTCGGCCAGGCGGCCGACGAAGGCGTCGTAGACGCCGTCCTGGACCAGCAGCCGGTTGGCGCAGACGCAGGTCTGGCCGGTGTTGCGGTACTTGGAGGCCACCGCTCCCTTGACCGCGGCGTCCAGGTCGGCGTCGTCGAAGACGATGAAGGGGGCGTTGCCGCCCAGCTCGAAGCTGACCTTCTTCATGGTGTCGGCGCATTGCTTCATCAGCAGCTTGCCCACCTCGGTCGAGCCGGTGAACGACAGCTTGCGCACCTTGGGATTGGCGGTCAGCTCGCCCCCCACCTCGGCCGGGTCCAGCGCGGTGACCACATTGAAGACGCCCTTGGGGATGCCGGCGCGCTCGGCCAGTTCGGCCAGGGCCAGGGCCGACAGCGGGGTGTCCTCGGCCGGCTTGACCACCACGGTGCAGCCGGCGGCCAGCGCCGGCGCGCATTTGCGGGTGATCATGGCGTTGGGGAAGTTCCACGGGGTGATGGCGGCGACCACGCCGACGGGCTCCTTGGTCACCACCAGCTTGCGGCCGGGCGCGTTCTCGGGGATGACGTCGCCGTAGACGCGCTTGGCCTCCTCGGCGAACCACTCGATGAAGGCGGCGCCATAGACCACCTCGCCCTTGGCTTCGGCCAGCGGCTTGCCCTGCTCGGCCGTCATCAGCCGGGCCAGGTCGTCCTGGGCGGCCAGGATCAGGTCGTACCAGCGGCGCAGGATGGCGGCGCGCTCCTTGGCCGGCTTGCGGCGCCAGGCGGGGAAGGCGCGCTCGGCGGCATCGATGGCGGCGCGGGTCTCGGCCGTACCCAGGGCGGCGACCCGGGCCAGTTCCGAGCCGTCGGCGGGATTGGTCACCGCGAAGGTGGCGCCCGAGCGGGCGTCGATCCAGGCGCCATCCACGTAGGCTTTGACTTTCAGCAGCGACGGATCGGAGAGCGACAGCATGGGGCGGGCTTCCATTGGATGGGAGAAAGATCGGGTCCGCCAAGATATACTCAGCCGCGACGGCAACGGAAAGGGCATGCACCGCGATGACTTCGGCACCGGCTCGGTCGCGCTACCTCACGCTTGGCGGCCACGAGGTCCACCTGCTGGACTGGGGGGCCGAGGATGCCCCCGCCCTGGTCATGTGGCACGGCCTGGCGCGCACCTGCCGCGACTTCGACACCGCGGCGCGCGCGCTGGCCGACGGCTTTCGGGTGATCTGCCCCGACACCATCGGCCGCGGGCTGTCGGCGTGGTCCAAGGCCCCCGAGCAGGACTACACGGTGCCGGCCTATGTGGGCCACGCGGTCGAGATGCTGGACAAGCTGGGCATCGACCGGGTGCGCTGGGTCGGCACCAGCATGGGCGGGCTGGTCGGCATGCTGGCCGCCGCCGGGCCGCTGGCCGGGCGCATGGAGCGCCTGGTGCTCAACGACATCGGCCCGGTGCTGAACCACGAGGCGGTCGAGCGCATCCGCGCCTATGTGGGCCAGGTCCCGGCGTTTGCCACCATGGCCGAGATGGAGGCCTTCCTGCGCTTCGTCTACGCCCCCTTCGGCGCCCTGTCCGACGCCGAGTGGCGGCTGATGGCCGAGACCTCGTCGCGGCGGCGCGACGACGGCAGCCTGACCGTGCACTACGACCCGGCGGTGATGCGCGTGTTCGCCGAGGCCACCGCGGCGCCCATGGACCTGTGGCCGGTCTATGACGTCATCGCCTGCCCCACCTTGTGCCTGCGCGGCGCCACCTCCGACCTGCTGCTGGCCGAGACCGCCGACGAGATGACCCGGCGCGGCCCCAAGGCCCGGCTGGTCACGGTCGATGGCTGCGGCCACGCGCCGGCACTGAACACCCCCGACCAGCTGGCCCAGCTGCGCGCCTTCCTCGCCTGAGGGGCGCCTCTCCTCACCCCTAATTTTTACGCGCATTGACCAAGTGTCAACGTGCGCACGGCGACATGCGCCATGCCTTTGCTATTTTCCCAAATTGTTGGTTCGCGTTTCTACACTTTTTGGTATCATCGCCGATACAAGGGGATACCGATACGGTGTTGGCCGTATGGTCTTTGCAACGGTATCCATGGACCAATTGGGGGGAAACCAGATGACCGATACCACCACCGCGGCCGACGCCGCGCAGACTCCGGCTGCTCCGACTCCGGCTCCGGCGGGCGCCGACACCGCGCAGCCGGCCGACGGCACCACGCCGTCCCTGGCGCCGAACGTGAAGCCGGACCCGAATTCGCCGTTCTTCATGTCGCAGGAAAGCTGGCACTCGCTGCAGTGCTACCTGAAGTCCGGCATGGAACTGTCCACCAGCCCCGCCGACGCGGTGGTCAAGATGGGCATCGCCCAGGAGGACGCCGACAAGTTCGCCGACCTGTGGGCCGCCTACAAGCAGGTGCAGGACCACTGTGCCGATTTTCGCAAGACCACCCTGCCCGACACCGTCAACCTGGCCGGCAGCCTGGCAGAATACGGCCGCGACAAGGCGCCGATCTTCTACGCGGGGCTGCTCCAGGCCACCGACCCCAACGATTTCAAGGACGTGCTGGCCAATCTGCGACAGACGGCCGTGGATTTCGCGGCCGATGCCGACAAGGTCCGCGACGAGATCAACGACTTCATCGACCAGACCACCAAGGATAAGGCAACGCTGTCCCCGATTCTTGACAAGTACAAGCAGGAATACGACGGCGAGCAGGGCCTGATCACCCAGTACCGGACCGAGATCCAGGACGACACGGACCTGATCGACCATTTCAACGACGAATACCGCAAGGACGTCACCATCGCCTGCACCAGCGCCACCTATGCCTGGGTGTTCCCGGTTGGCACCATCGCCGCGGCGGTGGTCGCCGGCGTCTACGGCAAGCGGGCCCAGGATGCGCTGGATCACGTCCACGAGTACCAGGACAAGCTGGCCGGCGCCCAGGAGCGGCTGCGCAGCGCCCTCGTGCTGTCGCACGACCTCGACCTGGTGGACAAGAGCCTGGACGGCATCATCGCCAGCCTCAACGACGCGCTGCCGGTGGTCCAGAAGATGAAGGGCATCTGGACCGCCCTGGCCAAGGACATCGACCTGATCGTCGCCACCATCGACAAGGACATCTCCGGCATGCCGCGCTTCATCCAGAAGCTGGGCATCAAGGAAGCGATCCAGGAGTGGCAGGACCTGGCTGCAGGCGCAGACCAGTTCCGGGTCAATGCGTTCGTGGAATTCCTCGAACTGAACGAGGTCAAGGCGAAGCTGGCAGCCGATCCCAACGCCTTTGGCGTTCCCAAGGCGGCCTGACGACCGCCTTCCACCTCCTGCCGATCTTCACTCGATACCACGAGGCATGACCATGAATGCCCTGACCACGGCCACGCCCAGCGACTGGCCCGCCTTTTATCGCACCACCGCCCTGGGCGGCAGCATCCCGTTCCGCCCGGTCTACGACTTCCGCCCCAAGGGCGCGGTGGTCAGCGACCTGTACCTGTCGCTGGCCGACGTGCTGGCCAAGGCCAAAACGGCCGGCTGCGACGGCGCCCTGATCACCCTGTTTGCCGACGTGGTGCGCATCGACGTCCCCGTCTCGCTGGCCCTTGCCCAAGGCGGCCTGACCATCGCCGCCCGCCGCATCGAATACCAGGCCCCGATCACCGTCGACTTCACCGGTGCCACCGATGCCGGGCTGTTCTTCGTCGCCCAGGCGTGGACCGCCCCCCTGACCGTCACCATCACCGACCAGGCCGGCCAGCGCAGCGTCGACCTGACGCCGCCCGACGGCTTCGTCGGTGCCGGCATCACCGTCGACGGCGGCACCACGTCGCAGGTCACCATTCCGGCCCTGCAGGCGTCCTTCGACTGGGACACCCCGCTGCGGCGGTCGCTGACGGCCATCCTGCAGTACGGCACCGCCTGCTTCGACACCCAGCCGGCGGTGGCGGGCGAGATGTTCGCCTATGTCTACCGGGTGACCTCGGGCGTCGACGAGGCCACCGACCTGCATGCCCAGGCCGCCGGCCTGATCGCCGCCCTGCGGGCCAATGACGGCACCGCCGTGTTCGTGCCTTACCTGTCCAAGGACCTGTACGAGCGCCAGGCCCAGGCCTTCGCCGACGCCGCCATGGCCTACGAGACCCAGTACCAGGTCTATGCCGGCAAGGCCGACGACGCCAAGGCCCGCGCCGACGCCGCCAAGCTGATGCTGGACCATTACGCCGACACCGCCGAGTTCAACGCCAAGCTGCTGGACCAGGCCAACCAGAACTATGCCGACAGCCAGTCGGCGGTGATCACCGCCGGCTTCGCCGTCACCCAGCAGAGGGCGGCGAGCGATAACGCCGCCATCACCTTCGACTACGCGATCAAGATCTGGGCGCGCGAAAAGGCGATCGAGGCCGCCTTCGAGATCATCGGCGCCATCACCTCGGTCATCGCGTCGGTGGCAGCGGTCTGCGCCACCGAGGGCGCCGCCGCTCCCGAGGCCGGCAAGGCCGTCGAAGGTGCTGCCAAGGCCGGCGAGGAGGCCGCCAAGGCAGCCAAGGCCGGGGAGGAGGCCGCCAAGGCCGCCAAGGCCGTAGAGGCGGCCGGCACCGCGGCCAAGGCTGCCGAGAAGATCAGCGGGGCGATGGAAACCATTTCCAAGGCCATCGGCGGCGCGGCCAAGGAACTGGGCAAGATCAAGGACCAGGTCGAGCTGACCGCCAAGCTGTTCGAGACCCTGCCGCAGATCATCAACGCCATCGAGGCGTCCAACGACGCCCAGGCCCTGGCCAAGGTCGACATGCCGACCAATCCCCAGCAGACCGGCGACGCCGACTGGGACGCCTTCGTGGTCGACTTCACCTCGATGATGAAGGCGCCCATCGACGGCGGCGTCGACGGCGCCCAGGAGTACCTGGACGCCATGACCAAGCTCGCCATCTACTCGAAGTCCTCGATAGCGGCGCAGCAGGCGTCGGTGGCCGCCGCGCAGGAGGTGCTGCGCCTGACCCTGCAGCAGAAGGTCGATACCTTGCAGCAGGCGCGCATCCAGACCTATCTGGGCAAGCAGTCCGACGACGCCTCGGCGGCGGCGGCGCTGGGCGACATCTTCTTCGCCCGCCAGCTCAGCATGCGGCTGTGGCTGTTCCTGGCGGTGGCCGCCTATGCCAATGCCTATCGCTACTGGGCGCTCAGGCCGTCCAGCGTCAAGCCGTCGATGATCACGCCGATCTCGCAGCTGAAGGACGACCTGGCGCGGATCCAGCAGGAATACGGCGAGGCGCTCAGCAGCTTCAAGTCGCCGCCCCAGGACTTCGCCCACCTGAAGATCGTCATCGACGAGAACACTCCCGGCTATGCCGGGGTGGTCGCCGCCCTGCGCAGCCAGCGCAAGGCGGTGGTCACCATCGGCATGAACGAGCCGGCCTTCCGCGGGCTGGGCCGGGTGCGCCTCAACACCATGCGGGTGTGGCTGAAGGGCGTGCCGGCCGACGCCGCGCCCGTCACCGTCGACATCAGCACCGCCGGCTACTTCCAGGACCGCCTGGGCGGCCAGACCTTCTCGTTCAATGCCGCGCCCATGCAGCGGTCGTTCCGCTACCAGGGGCCGATGGCGGCCGATTCGTCGATCCAGCTGGACGGCTCGGTCGAGGTCGAGACCCGCTACTGCCTGTTCCAGCCGACGCCGTTCAGCCAGTGGCAGATCGCCGTCGACGACGTCGATCTCAGCGGATTGACCGGCATCGTGCTGGAATTCGCCGGTTCCGCCATTCGCGACCTGGGGCACTGACCATGAGCGGACTCTACCTCTTCCAGGACAATGCCCAGCCCCGCACGATCGGGAAGTCGGCAAACACCGCAGCGAATACCACCGGGGCGGCAAGCGCGCCCCAGAACCCGTTCACGCTGCTGACCTCCGAGCGCCAAGCCATCCACAGGATGGCCCAGGCGGCCATGGACATACGGCCCAGGGCCATGGAGCTGATGTCGCCCGAGCCGTGCGCCTCGGCCGACCTGCAGCGCCATCTCGGCGTCC
>JBLNBU010000031.1:0-6643 GCA_050260215.1 Actinomycetota bacterium | reverse complement strand
GCCGGCGATGCCGAGATGGGGCGCGAGGCGGCGCACTCGGCCAAGGGAGCGGGCAACTCTGCCGGCGCCTACCGCTTCGCCGGGCTGTGCGCCGAGATCGAGAAGGCCTGCGCGCGTGGCGACCTGGCCGCCGCCGCCAGCCTGTTGGGCCCGATGGACGCCGCGTTCGAGGAAACTGCCGGCGCCATCGCAGCTCTGTAGCCGGGTTCCGGCCGGCCGCGGCGTCTGTTAACCTCTGGACCCCGTGGCGGAACAGGGCTTATCGCGGATGTCCGAATTCGATCTTGTCGTGCTGGGCGCAGGCTCGGGCGGGGTGCGCGCGGCGCGGCTGGCCGCGCAGGCCGGCGCGCGCGTCGCCGTGGTCGAGGAAGGGCGCGTCGGCGGCACCTGCGTACTCAGGGGCTGCGTGCCCAAGAAGCTGCTGGTGATCGGCGCCCATTTCGCCGAGGACATCGCCGATGCCCGCGGCTTCGGCTGGGACTTCGGCTCGCTGTCGTTCGACTGGGCGCGGCTGGTGGCGGCCAAGAACGCAGAACTGGCGCGGCTGGAAGGCGTTTACACCCGCATGCTGCGCGACGCCGGCGTCACCCTGATCGAAGGCCGCGGCCGCCTGCTCGACAACCGCACGGTGGCGGTGGGCGAGCGGCGGATGACCGCAGCCACCATCCTGATCGCCACCGGGGGGCGTCCCCACCTGCCCGTGGTGCCGGGCATCGAGCACGCCATCACCTCCAACGAGGCGCTGGACCTGATGCAGCTGCCGGAAAGGGTCACCATCGTCGGCGGCGGCTACATCGCCGTCGAGTTCGCCGGCATCTTCAACGCGCTGGGGGCCAAGGTCACCCAGGTCGTGCGTGCCGACACCGTCCTGCGCGGCTTCGACCAGGACCTGCGCATCGCCCTGGCCGAGGAAATGATCCGCAAGGGCATCGAGCTGCGCGCCGAGACCCAGGTGCATTCCATCGAGAGGCTGGGCCGGTCCTATTCGCTGCGCCTGTCGGGCGAGGAGACCCTGGACGCCGACCTGGTGCTGTACGCCACCGGGCGGGTCCCCAACACCGACGGTCTCGGGCTCGAGGCCGCCGGCGTGGCGGTCGACGCCCGCGGGGCCGTGGTGGTCGACGACTATTCGCGCACCACCGCCGACGGGGTGTGGGCGGTGGGCGACGTAACCAACCGCATCAACCTGACGCCCGTCGCTTTGGCCGAGGCGGTGGCTTTCGTCGAGACGGCCATTCACGGCCGCGTCACCGCCGCCGATCGCGACGACGTGCCGTCGGCGGTGTTCAGCCTGCCGCCGGTGGCCACCGTCGGCCTGTCCGAGGTCAAGGCCCGGCAGCGCTACGGCTGCATCGACGTCTACCAGACCCGCTTCCGGCCGCTGCGCAACACGTTGGCCGGGCGCGAGGAGCGCACCGTGATGAAGATGGTGGTCGAGCGAGCCTCGCAGCGGGTGTTGGGGGTGCACATGGTGGGGCCCGACGCTCCCGAGATCGTCCAGGGCTTCGCCGTGGCGGTGAAGTGCGGCGCCACCAAGGCCCAGGTCGACGCCACCATCGGCATCCACCCCACCGCCGCCGAGGAACTGGTCACCTTGCGCGACCGCCGTCCCGACCCCAATCCGGAGTGCGACGAATGACCGACAACCGCATGGCTGCCGGCCTGACCTGGCGGCTCGACGGCGACGCCTGGACCGCCGAGGACGCCACCGGCACCTTCAAGCTGGTCGAGGTTGCGCCCGGCTGCTGGACTGATTTCTGGTGGAAGCGCGAGGAAACGTGCGGCTGCGGCACACCGGCCCGGGGCGGGCGGGACTTCGCCGATTTCGACACCGCCGCGGGCGCCATCGTGGCGCTCGCCCATTCGGAGCAACAGCCATGACCGCGATCCGTGCCTGGGCCGCCATGGGCCCCAAGCAGCCGCTGGTTCCCTGGACCTATGATCCGGGCCCGCTTGGCGACGACGAGGTCGAGATCGCCGTCGAGCATTGCGGCATCTGCCATTCCGACCTGTCGATGATCAACGACGAGTGGGGCATGGCCCAGTACCCGCTGGTTCCCGGCCACGAGGTGGTCGGCCGCATCACCGCGCTCGGGGCCCACGCCAAGGGCCTTGCCGTCGGCCAGCGGGTCGGGCTGGGCTGGACGGCGGACAGCTGCATGCATTGCCGCGAGTGCCTGTCCGGCCACCAGCACCTGTGCGACGAGGCGCAAGGCACCATCGTCGGCCACCACGGCGGCTTCGCCGAGCGGGTGCGCGCCCACTGGGCCTGGGCGCTGCCGCTGCCCGAGGCCCTCGACCCCGCCGCCGCCGGCCCGCTGATGTGCGGGGGCGTCACCGTGTTCGCGCCCTTCCTGGTGTTCGACCTCAAGCCGACCGCCCGGGTCGGCGTGGTCGGCATCGGTGGGCTGGGCCACCTGGCGGTCAAGTTCGCCCGCGCCTGGGGCTGCGAGGTCACCGCGTTGACCTCGACCCCGGCCAAGGCCGACGAGGCGCGCGGCTTCGGCGCCCACAAGGTGGTGTCCAGCCGCGACAGCGCCCAGATCAAGTCGATCAAGGGGACGCTGGACCTGCTGCTGGTCACCGTCAACGTGCCGCTGGACTGGCCGGCATTGATGTCGACCCTGGCGGCGCACGGCCGCATGCATGTGGTCGGCGCCGTGCTGGAACCCATTCCGGTGTCCGCCTTCAGCTTGATCGGCGGCGAGCGCAGCGTCTCGGGCAGCCCCACCGGCAGCCCGACCACGCTGGCCGCCATGCTCGACTTCGCCGCCCGCCACGGCGTCGCCCCCCAGGTCGAACGCTTCCCCATGAGCCGCGTCAACGACGCACTTGCCCACCTGGACGCCGGCAGGGCCCGCTACCGGGTGGTGCTGGACGCGGATTTCTGATGTTGGAGTATTCATTCCCCCTGTGGCGTCCGCCGTCGGAAGGCTCGAACCTGATCATCCAGGCGTCGTTGGGCTGCGGGTACAACCACTGCACCTTCTGCTCCATGTACAAGGAGAAGGGCTACCGGGCGCGGTCGCTGGACGAGGTGTTCTCCGACATCGACCAGGCGGCGCGCGAGTGGCCCGACGCCAACCGGGTGTTCCTGGCCGACGGCGACGCCTATGGGTTGCCGACCGAGACGCTGGCGGCCATCTGCGACCGCCTGGCCGAGCGGCTGCCGGCGCTGGCCCGCATCTCGGCCTATGCCACCCAGTTCAACATCCTGCGCAAAAGCCCGGAGGAAATCGCGCGGCTCAAGGAAAAGCGGCTGGGGCTGGTGTATCTGGGCATCGAAAGCGGATCGGACGCGGTGCTGAAGAAGATCGCCAAGGGGTCGGCCAAACAGCTGGAAGCGGCGCTGGTCAAGGCGCGCGAGTGCGGGCTGAAGGTGTCGGCCACCGTCATCAACGGCCTGGGCGGGCGCGAGCTGTGGCAGGCCCATGTGGACGAGACCGCCGCCCTGGTCAACCGCGCCCCGCCCACCTACCTGTCGACCCTGCAGCTGGGCCTGGACACCGGGGTCACCGACCGCTTCTTCAAGCGCTGGCCCGAGTTCGCCTGGCAGGACGACCACGCCGTGCTGGTCGAGCTGCACCGGCTGGTCGAGCGCCTGGACCCGCCGGCGCCGGTGATCTTCCGCTCCAACCACGCCAGCAACGCGCTGGCCCTGGCCGGCACCCTGCCCAAGGACAAACCGCGCCTGCTGGCCCAGCTGGATGCCGCCCTGGGCGGCGCGGTGAACCTGCGGCCACGGTGGATGCGGGGGCTGTAGGCCGTTCCGCCACTGCCCTTCGCCCGGTTTCCGCCCCTTCCGCCCCTGCCTACACTCCGACCCCGGACGTGGGATGGAGCAGGCATGGGCCGATCGGCTTGGGCAGTGGTGGCAGTGCTGGCAATGGCCGCACCGGCTTGGGCCGACGAGGTTGTTCCCTACACCGTCGAGGTCACCGGCATCGAGGACGACGACCTGCGGGGCGCCGTCGAGGCGCAGTCGCGTCTGGTCTCGCTGAAGGACCAGCCACCGCCCAGCGTCGTCGCCCTGCAGCGGCGGGCCGACGACGACGCCCGGCGCGTGGCCGAGGTGCTGCGAGCCGAGGGCTATTACGACGGCACCGCCAAGGCCAGCCTGGACGAGACCGCCCGGCCGCTGGCGGTGGTGCTGGCGGTGACGCCGGGGCCGGAATTCACCCTGACCGACTTCGACGTGCGCCTGGACCCGCCGCCCGGATCGCCCGCCCCGCAGCCCGTCGCCCTGGATGCCCTGGACGTCGAGCTGGGCTCCCGGGCGCGGGCCAAGCCGGTGCTGGACGCCCAGGCCAAGCTGCTGCGCGCCCTGGCCGAGCAGGGCTATCCGCTGGCCACGGTCACCGACAGGCGCGTGGTCGTCGACCATGCCGCGCACGGCATGCGGGTCGAGATCGACGTGGCCACCGGCCCGCGCGCCCGCTTCGGTCCGGTGACGGTCGAGGGGCTGTCGCGGCTGGATCCGCAGTTCGTGCTCAACCGCCTGCCGTGGGACGAAGGCGACCCGTTCGAGGTCGGCCAGTTGGAGAAGCTGCGCAAGCTGTTGGTGACCAGCGGCCTGTTCTCGTCGGTCAAGTTGGCCACCGCCCACCAGACCATCGACGGCGATCGCCTGCCGATCACCATCACCCTGGCCGAGCGCGACCGCCGCTCGGTGGGCTTCAGCGGTACCTGGTCGTCGGCGGAAGGGCTCGGCGGCGAGGCATTCTGGGAGGACCGCAACATCCTGGGTGGGGCAGAGCATACCCGCCTGTCGCTGGTTGCCAGCGAGATCCGCAACGCCGTCGACCTGACCTTTCGCAATCCCGATTTCGGCCGGCCCGACCAGGACCTGGTGGCCAGCGCCACCATCGAGGAGCGGCGCACGCCGGCCTTCGTCACCGACACCGCCGGCGGCCAGGCCGGGTTCGAATGGCGGGTGTCCGACGAGTGGCGGGTGTCGGCCGCAGGCGCCATCGAGCGCACCCGGGAGGAGGAGAACCTGCAGCATCGCCAGTTCACCCTGGTCTCGGTGCCGCTGCAGGCCCGCCGCGACGACAGCGACGACCTCTTGGACCCCACCCGCGGCAACCGCCTGCTGCTGGCGGTGCGCCCGTTCCCCCAGGAGCTGGGATCGTCGCTGGGCTTCACCCGTGCCGAGGTCCGCGACAGCCAGTACCTGCAGGTGCTGGACGAGCCCCGCGTGGTGCTGGCCGGTTGGACCGAGTTCGGCGCCATCCAGGGGGCAGGGGCCTTCGCCGTGCCGGCGGACAAGCGGTTCTATGTGGGCGGCGGCGGCTCGGTGCGGGCCTATGGCCACCAGATGGCCGGTCCGGTCGACGCCTCGGGTGCCCCCATCGGCGGCCGCTCGGCGCTGGCCTTCGGGGCCGAGCTGCGCATCCGCGCGTCCGAAGAGATCGGCGTGGTGCCCTTCGTCGAAGCCGGCAGCGCCTATGACGGCGCGCTGCCCGACCCGTCGCGGCAGCTGTTCTGGGGGCCCGGCCTTGGCCTTCGCTACATCACCCCCTTCGGCCCGGTGCGTGCCGACGTCGCCGTGCCCATGCGCCGGCGATCGGGAGTGGATGATCCCTTCCAGATCTATGTCAGTCTCGGACAGGCGTTCTAGACGAATGCCAGGCCCGAAGGCATAGTCGGTCCTATGACCGATCCATGCCCCTGCGGCCGGGGTCGTCCGTTCGACGACTGTTGCGGCCCCATCATCGCCGGCGCGCCGGCCGTTTCGGCCGAAGCGCTGATGCGTGCCCGCTATGTTGCCTTCCTGCGCTGCGAGCTCGATTTCCTCGAAAGCTCGCTGGCGGCCGAGAAGCGTGCCGAATTCGACCGCGTCGAGGTCGAGGCATCGGCTCGCGAGGCGGAAGGCCGCGGCTTCGAGGTGCTGGCCACCACCGAGGACGGCGACCAGGCCAGCGTCGACTACATCGCCCGTTTCCGTGTCCGCGGCCAGGACCATCCCCATTTCGAGCGCGCCCGCTTCCGCCGCGAGGACGGCCGCTGGCTCTATGTCGACGGCGAGGTTTCGCCCAGGCCGCCGCAGCGCCACGCCGACAAGGTCGGGCGCAACGACCCGTGCCCGTGCGGATCGGGCCGCAAGTACAAGAAGTGCTGCGGCGCCTGACATGACGGCCCGCCGTTTCGCCTGCACCGCCTGCGGCCGCTGCTGCTACGGCTGGCTGCCGCTGACCGTCGACGACGCGCTGGCCCACGCCCATCGCTTCCCGCTGGCCATGGTGTGGACGCCGGTCCGCCAGGGCCACAAGGCATTCGCCCTGACTGCCCGGCTGGGCACGACCATCCGGCTGCCCGGCCGGCGCGAGGCGGCGGTGCGCATCATCCCCGTCGCCTATCTGCCGCCGTCGCAGGCCTGCCCCGAGCTGGCCGCCGATGGCCGGTGCGCCATCCATGCCGATAAGCCGCTGCGTTGCCGCACCATGCCCTTCTTCCCCTATGCCGAGGAGGCCGACCAGGCCGAGATGCTGATGCCGCGCAAGGGCTGGGCCTGCGACGTATCGGAGGCGGCGCCGGTGGTCTATCGCGGCAAGGAGATCGTCGAGCGCGGCGACTGGGAGGCCGAGCGCACGGCGCTCAAACAGGCCGTGCCGGTCCTGCGCCGCTATGGCGAGGCCCTGCT
>JBLNBU010000030.1:0-3322 GCA_050260215.1 Actinomycetota bacterium | reverse complement strand
CCCCCCCCCCACCCCCCCCGCGGGGGGGGGGGCGGGGGGGCCACGGGGGGGGGGGGGGCTGGGGGGGCCCCCCCCCCCCCCCCGCGGCCCGCGCCGTCGGGGGATGACAGGCGCGGGGAGGTGGGTGCCCCCATCATGGCCCCGAATGTGGCGAATTTTTGTGCCGGCCGATGGGTGGTGCTTGACCAACCCGAACGGATAGTCGGACTGGACTCCGCACGAATTTTATGGTGTAAGCGCGAGCGCAAATGGCCCATTCTTCTGGGCCTGCCATTCGCCCACCTCGACCCAAGCGGAGGACGTCCCTTGCTTCAAGCCTACCGCCAGCACGTCGCCGAGCGCGCCGCCCTCGGCATCCCGGCCCTTCCGCTCTCCGCCGCCCAGACCGAGGAGCTGGTCGCCCTGCTGATGGCGCCGCCCAAGGGCGAGGAAGATTTCCTGGTCGAGCTGATCACCTACCGGGTGCCGGCCGGCGTCGACGACGCCGCCAAGGTCAAGGCCGAGTTCCTGGCGGCGGTGGCCGCCGGCAGCCGCAAGTGCCCGCTGATCTCGCGCACCAAGGCGACCGAGCTTTTGGGCACCATGCTGGGCGGCTTCAACATCAAGCCGCTGATCGACCTGCTGGCCGACGCCGAGTGCGGTGCCGCCGCCGCGCAGGGGCTGAAGACCACGCTGTTGATGTTCGACTACTTCCACGACGTCAAGGAACTGGCTGATGCAGGCAACGCCAACGCCAAGGCGGTGCTGCAGTCCTGGGCCGACGCCGAGTGGTTCACCTCGCGCCCGGCGGTCCCCGACAGCCTGACCGTGACCATCTTCAAGGTCACCGGCGAGACCAACACCGACGACCTGTCGCCGGCCCCCGACGCCTGGAGCCGCCCCGACATCCCGCTGCATGCCCTGGCCATGCTGAAGAACCCGCGCCCGGGCATCGAGCCCGACGAGGCCGGCGCCCGCGGTCCGGTCAAGCAGCTGGAAGCGCTGAAGGCCAAGGGCAACCTGGTCGCCTATGTGGGCGACGTGGTCGGCACCGGCTCGTCGCGCAAGTCGGCGACCAACTCGGTGCTGTGGTTCACCGGCGAGGACATCCCCTTCGTCCCCAACAAGCGTTTCGGCGGCGTCTGCCTGGGCAGCAAGATCGCGCCCATCTTCTACAACACCATGGAAGACGCCGGCGCCCTGCCCATCGAGCTCGACGTCAGCCAGATGGAGATGGGCGACGTGGTCGAGCTGCGCCCCCACGAGGGCAAGGCGCTGAAGAACGGCAAGGTCATCGCCGAGTTCAAGGTCAAGTCGGACGTCATCTTCGACGAGGTGCGCGCCGGTGGCCGCATTCCGCTGATCATCGGCCGCGGCCTGACCGCCAAGGCGCGCGAGGCCCTGGGCCTGCCCGCCTCGACCCTGTTCCGCCTGCCCCAGTCGCCGGCCGAGAGCAAGAAGGGCTTCACCCTGGCCCAGAAGATGGTCGGCCGCGCCTGCGGCCTGCCCGAAGGCAAGGGCATCCGTCCCGGCACCTATTGCGAGCCGCGCATGACCACGGTGGGGTCGCAGGACACCACCGGCCCCATGACCCGCGACGAGCTGAAGGACCTGGCCTGCCTGGGCTTCTCGGCCGACCTGGTGATGCAGTCGTTCTGCCACACCGCGGCGTACCCCAAGCTGGTCGACGTCAAGACCCACAAGGAGCTGCCGGGCTTCATCTCGAGCCGCGCCGGCGTCGCCCTGCGTCCCGGCGACGGCGTCATCCACTCGTGGCTGAACCGCCTGTTGCTGCCCGACACCGTGGGCACCGGCGGCGATTCGCACACCCGCTTCCCCATCGGCATCTCGTTCCCGGCCGGGTCCGGCCTGGTGGCGTTCGCCGCCGCGACCGGCGTGATGCCGCTCGACATGCCCGAATCGGTGCTGGTGCGCTTCAAGGGCACCATGCAGCCGGGCGTGACCCTGCGTGACCTGGTCAACGCCATCCCGCTCTACGCCATCCGCGCCGGCCTGCTGACCGTCGAGAAGAAGGGCAAGAAGAACGTCTTCTCGGGCCGCATCCTCGAGATCGAGGGCCTGCCCAACCTGAAGGTCGAGCAGGCGTTCGAGCTGTCCGACGCCTCGGCCGAGCGGTCGGCCGCCGCCTGCACCGTGCGCCTGGCGCCCGAGCCGATCATCGAGTACATGCGCTCGAACATCACCCTGATGAAGTGGATGATCGCCGAGGGCTACCAGGACCGCCGCACCCTGGAGCGCCGCATCAAGTCCATGGAGGCGTGGATCGCCAAGCCGGCGCTGCTGGCCCCCGACACGGATGCCGAATACGCCGCGGTCATCGAGATCGACCTGGCCGACATCAAGGAACCCATCGTTGCCTGCCCCAACGACCCGGACGACGTGCGTCTGCTGTCCGAAGTCGCCGGCGACAAGATCGACGAGGTGTTCATCGGCAGCTGCATGACCAACATCGGCCACTTCCGCGCTGCGGCCAAGGTGCTGGACGGCAAGTCCGACATCCCCACCCGCCTGTGGATCGCGCCGCCGACCAAGATGGACCAGACCATCCTGACCGAGGAGGGCTACTACAGCATCCTGGGCAAGTCGGGCGCGCGCATGGAGACCCCCGGCTGCAGCCTGTGCATGGGCAACCAGGCCCAGATCCGCAAGGGCAGCACCGCCATGTCGACCTCGACGCGGAACTTCCCCAACCGCCTGGGCATCGACACCCGCGTCTACCTGGGCTCGGCCGAACTGGCAGCCGTCTGCGCGCTGCTGGGCAAGATCCCGACCCCGGCCGAGTACCTGGAGCAGGTCGGCGTGGTCAACCAGAAGGCGGCCGACATCTACCGCTACATGAACTTCGACCAGATCCCCGCCTTCGCCGAGGTGGCGGCCACGGTCTCGGTCTGACGGTTTAATAAGAAGAGCGCTCAAACCTTGCCCCCGGCGGGACACCGCCGGGGGTTTTTCATTGGGGTGGTCCTTTTCCCATTCGCCCCTCCCCCCTTTGCTCCCGTGCGCCCTCTTGACGGGATTTCCCATCTCCGGGCGCAAGCCACCCGAAGGGAGAAAGCGCCATGCCCGTCATTACCGGCAATGCCCAGGACAACACCCTGTTCGGTACCCAGCAGTCCGACATCATTTCGGGCCTGGGCGGCGACGACCGGCTGCTCGGGCGGGGCGGGGACGACTTCCTGTCCGGCGGGCCGGGGATCGACCGGCTGTCGGGCGGGGCGGGCAACGACGTGTTCTTCATCGACCCCAATGACCGCCCCATCGACGGCGGCTCCGGTACCGACGTGGCCATCCTGGCCCAGCCGGGGCAGGCCTGGACGTTCAA
>JBLNBU010000029.1:0-19826 GCA_050260215.1 Actinomycetota bacterium | reverse complement strand
TGGCCAGCAGCGGGCGGCCGCTGCGGGTATGGGTGCCGGCGACCACCCAGACGTTGGAGGCCAGGCGCGGCTCGGCCGCCTCCGGGGTAATCTCGCGCAGCAGGGCGGCGGTGCGGCCGGGCACGGTGACCGGCGCCTCGGCGGGGTAGGGGGGCCACAGCTCGCGGATCTGCCTGGGGTCGAGCACGCGCGCCAGTTCCATGCGGGCCAGCTCGTCGCGCCAGTTGCCCGACAGCTGCAAGGCCATCACCCGGGCCCAGGCCAGCGAATCGGCCGGGCGCCAAGGCTCGGGCTGGTAGCCCAGCAGGCGGAATTCCAGCGGCAGGCGGTGGCGGTGGGTGCCCAGCCAGGCGTTGACGCCGGCGGCATAGGCCTCAAGGGCGTCGCGGGTGGGTTGGTCGAGCCCGGCCAAGCCCGCTTCGGCGGCACGGCCGATGCCAAGGGTGCGCATGAAGCGGTCGTTGGAAAGCCCCTTGTCGCCGACCACTTCGGCCAGCCGGCCGGTGGCCAGGCGACGCTGCATTTCCATCTGCCACATGCGGTCCTGGGCGTGCACGTAGCCCAGTGCGAAATAGGCGTCGTGCTGGCTGCGCGCGGTGATGCGCGGCACGCCCTGGTGGTCGCGGGCGACCGTGACCGGCTGTTCCAGGCCGGCGACCGGGACATTGCCCTCGATATAGGGAAGCGAGCTCATCACCCACAGGAACGCAACCGCGGCCATCAGCACCGTCAACAGCACGACGGCGTTGAGGATCTTGGCCTTGTGGCTCATCTCGACGCCGATGGGGGCGTCGTTGCGGTTGTCCGTGGGCTCGCGCGGGTCCTGGTGCAATCGCTGGTCTTTCGTCGGGGGGCGGGACGGGCCTACCCGTCGCCCTCATGTCCTAATATCCGGGTGGGGCGGACGCAAGCCTAAACCGCCCTGCGCGTCCGTATGGGGGCTGCCCGGCGAGGGGCGCGTTTGTGGCGGCCGGCCGCCTCGTGCTATAGCTCCTGCCCGGATTTCAACGCAGCCGAGGACCAGTATGATCGGAAAGCTGAACCACGTCGCCATCGCCGTGCCGGACTTGGCCGCGGCCACTGCGCTTTATCGCGACACCCTGGGCGCCCGGGTGTCGGACCCGGTGCCGCAGCCGGCCCACGGCGTCACCGTGGTGTTCGTCGAGTTGCCCAACACCAAGATCGAGCTGCTCCATCCCCTGGGCGACAATTCGCCGATTGCCGCCTTCCTGGCCAAGAACGCCAGCGGCGGCATCCACCACGTCTGCTACGAGGTCGACGACATCCTGGCCGCCCGCGACCGCCTGAAGGCCAGCGGCGCCCGAGTGCTGGGCGACGGCGAGCCCAAGATCGGCGCCCACGACAAGCCGGTGCTGTTCCTTCACCCCAAGGACTTCGTGGGCACCCTGGTGGAGCTGGAGCAGGCGTGACAAGAATTCCCTCTCCCGCTGGGAGAGGGAGGGATTTGGAGGCCTCATGAACTGGTACTGCGACGTCGCCCCGGGGCATCCGGTCCACGGGCCCTATCACGACCAGGAATACGGCTTTCCCCTCGACGACGAGCGGGCGCTGTTCGAGCGCCTGTCGCTGGAAATCTTCCAGGCGGGGCTGTCGTGGCTGATCGTGCTGAAGAAGCGGCCCGCCCTGGTCGAGGCGTTCGACCGCTTCGTCGTCGACACCGTCGCCGGCTATGGCGAGGCCGACATCGCCCGGCTGATGGCCGACGCGCGCATCATCCGCAACCGGCGCAAGGTGGACGCGGTGATCGAGAACGCGCGGCGCCTGCAGGCCATCCGTGCCAGCCACGGGTCGTTCGCGGCCTGGATCGAGGCCGGACATCCGCGGACCAAGGACGAATGGGTCAAGCTGTTCAAGAAGACCTTCGTCTTCATGGGCGGCGAGGTCGTCAATGAGTTCCTGATGAGCATCGGCTATCTGCCCGGTGCTCACCGCGACGACTGCCCGGTCCAGGCCCGGGTGGCGGCGGCCAATCCCCGCTGTCTGGAACGAAGCTGAGGCTGGGCGCAGAAACGAAAACGGCAAGACCAGTCGCCCGGTCTTGCCATTCTTTCTGCGTCTCCTCGCACACCGGCATGCACCGGCGGCGTCCTCCTCCCTAAACTCGAGCCGTTTTTGTGCGGTCCTCTGTTGCCATGGACCATTCTGTCGGCCTACGGTCGTCACTGTATGAAATTTCGTTCTGGCAGTCATCACATTTTTTCATAAATGTTTCGCTGCAGTGCACAATGACGCAAGCTTGATGCGTGGGTCCGCATCGGGCACGCTGATCGTTACAAACCGCCGCCCGAGAGGCTTGCCATGTTCCGTACGACCCTGGGAATCGCCGCCGCGCTGATGACCGCCGCCCCCGCCTGGGCCGAGGACGTCGCCGTGCAGGTGACCAAGCAGGACTGCGCGCGCTTGGTCCATTACACCCCCTCGGCCGACGTCGCCTACAAGCCTGGCGTCGACGTGCACGGCAAGCCGGTGGCCCCGGCCGACCTGCCGGGCAGCGGCAACAGCCTGAACCTGCTGCCCGACGTGCTGGAATTCAACATTCCCATCAACCCGGTGACCTGGGCCAAGTCGAAGTCGTTGAACAAGCAGAAGGCCACCACCCAGTCGTCGATCGCGTCCAACGAAACGTCCAAGCAGGCCGCCAAGACCCAGGTGACGACCCTGACCGCCACCAAGTCGACCCTGCAGACCACGGTCAGCGACCTGTCCAACCAGATCAACGCCATGAGCCCGGTGGTGGCGGCGCTGAAGGCCACCGCCAACACCACCCACAGTGCGCCGGACATCTTCGCCTACGAGGCCAAGGCCAAGCAGTTGACCTCGTTGCAAAGCCAATACGACACCGCCAACGCCTCGCTGACCTCGACCTCGGCCGAACTGATCCGCCAGCAAGCCATCGTCGACGCGGCACCCACCACCGACACCAGCCTGCGCGCCGAACTGGCGGGGATCGAGGGCAAGCAGTCCAGCCTGTCGGGCAAGGGCATGGACAACGCCACCATGAACGTCGCCGCCATCAAGTACGACATCTCCAAGGGCACGTTCCTGATCAACGGCGAGCCCCTGGGCACCGCCGAGCAGCAGGCCATCGCCGAGGCCTGTGCCAAGAGAGGCATCAAGTAAGTGCTTGGTGGGGTTGTGTTCGGGCCGCGCATTGCCTAGAGTTCAGGCCTCGCCCACGGGCCGTCCGGCCCGGCGCTCCCAGCCCCCGAGGAAGCACCCATGCGCCTGTCCCGCTTTTTCATGCCGACGCTCAAGGAGACCCCGTCCGAGGCCCAGATCGCCTCGCACCGGCTGATGCTGCGCGCCGGGATGATCCGTCAGTCGGCCGCCGGCATCTATTCGTGGCTGCCGCTGGGCTGGAAGGTGCTGCGCAAGATCGAGCAGATCGTCCGCGAGGAGCAGGACGCCGCCGGCGCCCAGGAACTGCTGATGCCGACCATCCAGTCGGCCGACATCTGGCGCGAATCGGGCCGCTATGACGCCTACGGCAAGGAGATGCTGCGCTTCACCGACCGCCACGAGCGCGAGATGCTGTACGGCCCCACCAACGAGGAACTGATCACCCAGCTGTTCCGCGACAACGTCAAAAGCTACCGCGACCTGCCGAAGATCCTCTACCACATCCAGTGGAAGTTCCGCGACGAGGTCCGGCCCCGCTTCGGCGTCATGCGCGGGCGCGAGTTCCTGATGAAGGACAGCTACAGCTTCGACCTGGATTTTGAAGGTGCCAAGCGGTCTTACGAGGCGATGTTCACTGCCTATCTGAAGACCTTCAAGCGCATGGGTCTGACCGCCATCCCCATGCAGGCCGATTCGGGCGCCATCGGCGGCAACCTGACCCACGAGTTCCACGTGCTGGCCGACACCGGCGAATCGGGCGTGTTCTACGACGTCGCCTACGAGGAATTGGCGCGCAAGGGCGAGATCGACCTCGAAGCCCTGGGCCGGCTCTATGCCGCCACCGACGAGAAGCACGACCCCAACGCCGCCAACGTGCCGCCGCCCGATCGCCTGAAGCAGGCCCGCGGCATCGAGGTCGGCCACATCTTCTATTTCGGCACCAAGTACTCCAAGGCCATGAACGCGGTGGTCGCCGGCCCGGGCGGCGATACCGTCACCGTCGAGATGGGCTCGTACGGCATCGGCGTGTCGCGCCTTGTCGGCGCCATCATCGAGGCCTACCACGACGACCGCGGCATCAAGTGGCCGGAAGCCGTGGCCCCCTTCAAGGTCGGCCTGGTCAACCTGAAGACCGGCGACGCCGCCTGCGACAAGGTGTGCGAGGACGTCTACCGCACCCTGTCCGAGCAGGGCGTCGAGGTTCTTTACGACGACCGCGACGAGCGGGCCGGGGTCAAGTTCGCCGACATGGACCTGATCGGCCTGCCCTGGCAGCTGGTGGTCGGCCCCAAGGGCGTCGCCGCCGGCGTGGTCGAGCTGAAGAGCCGCGCCACCGGCGACAAGCAGGAAATGTCGGTGGAATCCGCGCTGGCCCGGCTGGCGGGGTGATATGACCCCTCTCCCGGCGGGAGAGGGCTTTCGTGGGGATGGGAACGAATGGTCTTCGACGCCTTCGAGAGGATGGTTGCCTTCCGCTACTTGCGGGCGCGGCGCAAGGAAGGGTTCATCTCGGTCATCGCCGGCTTCTCGCTGCTGGGCATCGGGCTGGGCGTCGCCACCCTGATCGTGGTGATGGCGGTGATGAACGGCTTCCGCCAGGAGTTGCTGTCGCGCATCCTGGGGCTGAACGGCCATATCGGCGTCTATGCCTCGGTGTCGGGCGGGCTGACGGACTTCGACCCGCTGGCCGAGGCCATCCGCAGCATCAACGGCGTGGTGCGCGCCGTCCCCACCGTCGAGGGCCAGGTGATGGCCACCTCGCAGGCCGGCGCCTCGGGGGCGGTGGTTCGCGGCGTGCGTCCCGACGACCTGCTGGCCCGCGCCGTGGTGCGCAAGAACTTCGCCGGCAATCCCAATGACTTCGGCGGCGACGATGCGGTGATCGTGGGCTATCGCCTGGCCGAGAAGCTGGGCCTCCGGGTCGGCGACACCATCACGCTGATCTCGCCCAAGGGCAACGCCACCGCGTTCGGCACGGTGCCGCGCATGCGCGGCTACCGCATCGTCGGCACCTTCAACGTCGGCATGTACGAGTACGATTCGGGCTTCGTCTTCATGCCGCTGGAAGCCGCCCAGACCTATTTCCGCTTGCCGGGCGCGGTCACCCAGATCGAGGTGTTCATGGAGAACCCCGACCAGGTTCCCGAGGCGCGCAGCGCCATATACGGCCTGGCCGCGGGCCGCGTGCGCATCTACGACTGGCAGCAGGCCAACGCCAGCTTCTTCAACGCCATCCAGGTCGAGCGCAACGTGATGTTCCTGATCCTGACGCTGATCATCCTGGTGGCGGCGTTCAACATCATCTCCAGCCTGATCATGCTGGTGAAGGACAAGGGGCGCGACATCGCCATCCTGCGCACCATGGGGGCGACGCGCGGCATGATCATGCGCATCTTCTTCCTGTCGGGGGCGTCGGTCGGCGTGGTCGGCACCGCCTTCGGCACCCTTCTGGGCGTCGAGTTCGCCACCCACATCGAGCAGATCCGCCAGTTCATCCAGGGCATCATCGGCCGCGACCTGTTTGCCGCCGAGATCTACTTCCTGACCCAGCTTCCCGCCCGCGTCGACACCGGCGAGGTGGTGGCGGTGGTGCTGATGGCGCTGGGGCTGTCGTTCGCGGCCACCGTCTATCCGTCGTGGCGGGCCGCCACCCTCGATCCGGTGGAGGCGCTGCGCTATGAATGACGGCCTTCGCCTTCAAGGAATCCGCCGCAGCTTCGCCCAGGGCAAGGAGCTGCTGCACGTGCTGAACGGCGCCGAGCTGGCCATCCGCCCGGGCGAGATCGTCGCCCTGGTCGGGCCCTCGGGCGCCGGCAAGTCGACGCTGCTGCACATTGCCGGCCTGCTGGAACGCCCCGACGACGGCGAGGTGTGGCTGGCCGGCGAGGCCTGCGGGCGCCTGCGCGACGACGCGCGTACCCGCCTGCGCCGCCTGCACCTGGGCTTCGTCTACCAGTACCACCACCTGCTGCCCGAGTTCTCGGCCCTCGAAAACGTGGTGCTGCCGCAGATGATCACCGGTACGGCGCGCAAGGCCGCCGGCACCAAGGCCATGGCCCTGCTGGACCGCATGGGGTTGGCCAAGCGGGCCGAGCACCGTCCCGGCCAGTTGTCGGGCGGCGAGCAGCAGCGCGTCGCCATCTGCCGCGCGCTGGCCAACGACCCCAAGGTGCTGCTGGCCGACGAGCCCACCGGCAACCTGGACCCCCACACCGCCGACGCGGTGTTCGGCCAGCTGATGACCTTGGTGCGCTCGTCGGGCGTCGCCGCCCTGATCGCCACCCACAATCCCGAACTGGCCCGCCGTATGGACCGGGTGGTGCGCCTGGAGGAGGGACGGCTGGTCTAGGAGCGAGGGGTAAGGTAGACTATCGCCATGATTGCTCCCGCGCCGCTCACCCTCGATCTCGACCGCGCCGTGCTGGCGCTGTCCGATGCGCTTGACCTGGTCGGAGTGGACAAGGTCGGCCATGGCCACCGTGTCGCCCTGATGGCCGCCATCCTGGCCGAGGAGATGGGGTGGGAAACGCCCGAGGTGCACGAGCTGGTGCGCGCCGGCCTGCTGCACGATTGCGGCGTGTCGACCACCCGCGAGCACCGCAGCCTGGTCAACGAACTGGAGTGGGAGGAGGCCCCGGCCCATTGCAGCCGCGGCGCTGTCTACCTGGCAGACGTGCCGATGCTGGCCCATCTGGCCCCGGTGGTGCTGGAGCACCATTCCCGCTGGATCGACATGCGCAAGCGCCGGGTCGACGACCAGGTGGCGACGGTGGCCAACCTGATCTACCTGTGCGACCGCGTCGACGCCCTTCGCGCCCACGGCGTCGCTCCGGGCCGCGACGTGGTGGCGGTGCTGCGCCGCTATCCCGACCTGTTCAATCCCGACTTCGTGGCGGTGCTCGACGAAGTGGCACGGCGCGAGGCCTTCTGGTTCGTCCAGGACGAGCCCGCCCTGCACGAAGGACTGACCGACCGGTTGGAGATCGGCAGCCGCGCCCCCATCGACCTTGTGGAAATCCGCGGCCTGGCTGCCATGTTCGGCCGCATCATCGATGCGAAAAGCCCGTACACCGAACGCCACAGCCTGGGCGTCGCCGCGGTGGCGCGCGAGCTGGGCACCATCTTCGGCCTGGGCGCCGACGACCTGGACTGCCTGGAAATGGCCGGCATGCTCCACGACCTCGGCAAGCTGCGCATTCCCGACGAATTGCTGGACAAGCAGGGCCCGCTGACGGCGGAAGAACGCATGCGCATGGCCCGGCACGCCTTCGACACCTGGGAAATCCTGCGCCACGTCTTCGGCGACGGGTCCATCGCCCGCTGGGCAGCCATGCACCACGAGGCGGTGTCGGGGCAGGGCTATCCCTTCCACCTGGAAGGTGACGAACTGCCCTTGGGCGCGCGCATCGTCGCCGTCGCCGACGTCTTCCAGGCCCTGGCCCAGACCCGGCCCTATCGCCAGCCCCTGGGCACGACCGAGATCGCCGGCGTCCTGGACGGCATGGTGTTCGCCGGCAAGCTGGACCGCGAGGTGGTCGACCGCCTCAAGGCCCATATCGACGCCTGCCACGCCAAGGCGGTGGCGGGCGAGGGCGGCTGATGCCCCCGCAAGCCGATATGGGCCACGCCGATTTCGTCCACCTGCGCCTGCACACCGCCTATTCCCTGTCGGAAGGGGCCATCCGCATCAAGGCGCTGGTCAAGCAGTGCGACAAGATGGGCATGCCGGCGGTGGCCATCACCGACACCGGCAACCTGTTCGGCGCGCTGGAATTCTCGACCAGCTGCGCCGATGCCGGCATCCAGCCGATCATCGGGGTGCAGCTGGCGGTGCGCCGCGACGACGCGCCGCCGTCCAAGGACGGGCGCAAGCCCGATCCCGACTGGGTGGTGCTGCTGTGCCAGAACGAGGCCGGCTATGCCAACCTGCTGAAGCTGGTGTCCAAGGCGTTCCTGGAAACCGACGCGGGCGAGACCCCGCAGGTGACGCTGCACGACCTGGAGGGCCGCTCGGACGGCCTGATCCTGCTGACCGGCGCGGCCGCCGGGCCGGTGGGGCGCATGCTGGCCGATGGCCAGGCCGACAAGGCCGAAATCACCCTGGTCCGCCTGGCCCGCGCCTTTGCCGGGCGCACCTATGTGGAGCTGCAGCGCCACGGCCTGCCGGTCGAGGACCGCATAGAGCCGGCACTGGTCGACCTCGCCTACAAGCACCACCTGCCGCTGGTCGCCACCAACGAGGCGTTCTTCCCCGACCGGGGAATGTACGAGGCGCACGACGCCCTGATCTGCATCGCCGAGGGCGCCTACGTGTCCCAGGACGAGCGCCGCCGGCTGACGCCCGAGCACTATTTCAAGTCGCCGGCTGAGATGCGCGAGCTGTTCGCCGACCTGCCCGAGGCCTGCGACAACACCCTGGTGATCGCCAGGCGCTGCGCCTTCATGGTCGCCAAGCGCAAGCCGATCCTGCCGCCCTTCCGCATGGACGGCCTGACCGAGGCCGAGGTGCTGCGCAAGAAGACCTTCGAAGGCCTGGACATGCGGCTGGACAAGCACGTCTTCCAGCCCGGCATGACCGACGAGGAGAAGGAGCACGCGGCCAAGCCCTATCGCGAGCGGGTGGCCTATGAGCTGGGCATCATCGAGCAGATGGGCTTCCCCGGCTACTTCCTGATCGTGTCCGACTTCATCCAGTGGTCGAAGGCCCACGGCATCCCCGTCGGTCCGGGCCGTGGCTCGGGCGCCGGTTCGGCGGTGGCGTGGGCGCTGACCATCACCGACCTCGACCCGCTGCGCTGGGGCCTGCTTTTCGAGCGCTTCCTCAACCCCGAACGCGTGTCGATGCCCGACTTCGACATCGACTTCTGCCAGGACCGGCGCGAGGAGACCATCCGCTACGTCCAGGACCGCTACGGCTACTCCCAGGTCGCCCAGATCATCACCTTCGGCAAGCTGCAGGCCCGCGCGGTCCTGCGCGACGTCGGCCGGGTGCTGCAGATGCCCTATGGCCAGGTCGACCGCATCTGCAAGATGGTGCCCAACAATCCCGCCAATCCGGTCACCCTGGAACAGGCGCTGGACACCGAACCGCTGCTCAAGGAACTGCGCGACCGCGACGAGGCGGTGGGCCACCTGATCGACCTGGCCATGAAGCTGGAGGGGCTGTACCGCCACGCCTCGACCCACGCGGCCGGCGTGGTCATCGGCGACCGTCCGCTCGACGAGCTGGTGCCGCTCTACCGCGATCCGCGCTCGGACATGCCGGTCACCCAGTTCAACATGAAGTGGGTCGAGGCCGCCGGCCTGGTCAAGTTCGACTTCCTGGGCCTGAAGACGCTGACGGTGATGGAAACCGCGGTCAAGCACATCGCCGAGACCAAGGGGCTGCACGTCGACCTGTCGGCCATACCGCTGGACGATGCGGTGTCCTATGAACTTCTGGCCCGCGGCGACACCGCCGGCGTGTTCCAGCTGGAAAGTTCGGGCATGCGCGACGTGCTGCGCAAGATGGGCCCCAACCGGCTGGAAGACCTGATCGCGGTGGTGGCCCTCTACCGCCCCGGTCCAATGGACCAGATCCCGCGCTACATTGCCTGCAAGCACGGCAAGGAAGAGCCGGACTACATGCATCCGCTCTTGGAGCCGATCCTGAAGGAGACCTTCGGGATCATGGTCTACCAGGAGCAGGTGATGCAGATCGCCCAGGTTTTGTCGGGCTACTCGCTCGGCGGCGCCGACCTGCTGCGCCGCGCCATGGGCAAGAAGATCCGCGAGGAGATGGAGGCCCAGCGCAAGATCTTCGTCGACGGCGCCACCAGCCGTGCGGTGGACGGTGCCCAGGCGTCGATGATCTTCGACAAGGTCGCCAAGTTCGCCGAGTACGGCTTCAACAAGTCGCACGCGGCGGCCTATGCGCTGGTGGCGTACCAGACCGCCTGGCTGAAGGCCAACCACACCGCCGAGTTCATGGCCGCGACCATGACCTACGACATGGCCAACACCGACAAGCTGAACGCCTTCCGCCAGGAGCTGGACCGCCTCAAGATCAAGCTGCTGCCGCCCGACATCAACCGCTCGCGCCCGACCTTCTCGGTCGAAAGGCTGCCCGACGGCCAGCTTGCGGTGCGCTATGCCCTGGCGGCGCTGAAGAACGTGGGCGAGGGCGCCATGCGGGCCCTGGTCGAGGAACGCGACCGCGGCGGCCCGTTCAAGGACATCGGCGACTTCGCCCGGCGCATGGACACCAAGACCATGAACCGGCGCCTGCTGGAAAACCTGGTCAAGGCCGGTGTCTTCGACAGCCTGGACAAGGCGCGCGGCCGGTTGTTCAAGAACGCCGACACCATCTTGCGCTTTGCCGCCAACGCCGCCGAGGAGCGCGATAGCAACCAGATCAGCATGTTCGGCGGCGGCAACGCGCCGGGGCTGAAGTTGGACAACTCGCCCGACTGGAGCCCGCACGAGAAGCTGAGCCAGGAGTTCGAGGCCATCGGCTTCTACCTTTCGGCCCATCCGTTGGACGCCTATGCCAAGAGCATGCGCCGCCTCAACGTGTTGAAATCGGCCGAACTTACCCGCCATCTGCAGTCGGGCGGAAAGGGCCGGGTCAAGCTGGCCGGCTCGATCCTGTCGAAGCAGGAACGAACCTCGGCCAAGGGCAGCCGGTACGCCTTCCTGCAGTTGTCCGACGCCTCGGGCATGTTCGAGGTCACCTGCTTCTCCGAGGTCCTGGCCGTTTCGCGCGAATTGATGGAGCAGGGTGGCCCGCTGCTGATCGAGGTCGACGCCCGGCTGGAGGACGAGCAGCTGCGCCTGACCTGTCAGCGCATCGCCTCGCTGGACCAGGAGGCGGCCAAGGCCGCCGCGGGCCTGCGCATCGTCATCCGCGACGAGGCCCCGATCAAGCCGCTGGCCAGCCTGATCGAGGGCGAGCCCAAGGGCCGCAACCGCGTCGCCATCGTTGCCCGCTTCGGCACCCGCGAGGTCGAGGTCGGCCTGCGCCCCATCACCATCACGCCCAAGTTCATCGGCGCGCTGAGGACCATTCCGGGGGTGGCGGAAGTGGAGGAGATCTGATGGCACGCTGGTTCATGGCCCTGCTGGCCCTGGTGCTGACGTCCTGCGCCGGCGCCATCACCGAGCCGCCCGAGGTGTCGCTGGTCGACCTGCGGCCCGTCGAGGTCAACCTGTTCGAGCAGCGCATGGCGGTGGTATTGCGCATCCGCAATCCCAACGACGGCGCCATTTCGGTCGACGGCTATCGTTTCGCCGTCGAGCTGAACGGCAAGCCCTTCGCCAAGGGCATGAGCAGCGACAATTTCACCGTGCCGCGCCTGGGCGAGGCGACCAGCGAGGCGTCGGCGACGGTGTCGACCGCCGACCTGGTCCGCCAGGCCGTGGGCGCGCCCAAGTCCGAGAAGCTGGCCTATCGGGTCCACGGCACCTTGTTCGTGCCCGGCTGGACCAACCGCAACGTCCCCTTCGACCAGACCGGCGAAATCGATTTCGGGGCGGCGCGGTGATAACTGCCACCCGCTTCTTCCGTCATGGCCGGGCTTGACCCGGCCATCCATGCGTGTCCGCAAGGAACGTATTCGGAAGGGGTGTGGTCCAGCGGCGCCACGTGGACCCTCGGGTCAAGCCCGAGGGTGACGCCGGGAGGGGATAGCCCCATCCCCACGCATACCCCTTGCCGAACCGGGCGGCCATCTGCGACAAGGGCTGACCTAGCCGAAAGGATCAGATGCCGATGAGGGCCGTTCTCGCCTTCCTGTTCATCCTCGTCGCCGGGGCGATCGATACCGCCGGCTGGTGGTGGTTCAACCGGCCGGTGCCGGTGGCGCTGTCATTCGACGAGCCGTTTCCGTCGGTGTCGTTCGCGCCGTTCCGCCGCAACCAGAGCCCGCTGTCCAAGGACTATCCGCCGCCCAAGCAGATCGAGGAGGACCTCAAAAGCCTCGCCGGCGTCACCAAGGGCGTGCGCACCTATACCGCGCTGGAAGGCATGTCCATCGTGCCCGAGGTCGCCGGCAAGTACGGCATGGAGGTGACCCACTCGGCCTGGCTGGGGGTCAAGCTCGACAACAACGAGAAGGAAGTGGCCGCCCTGATCAAGTCGGCCAACGAGCACCCCGACACCATCAAGCGGGTGATCGTCGGCAACGAGGTGCTGCTGCGCAACGATCTGACGCCTCAACAGCTGATCGGCTATATCCGCCGCGTGCGCGCCGCCGTCCACCAGCCGGTGTCCTATGCCGACGTGTGGGCGTTCTGGCTGAAGCACCCCGAGCTGGCGGCCGAGGTCGACTACATCACCATCCACATCCTGCCCTACTGGGAGGACGAGCCGGTGGCGGTCGAGGACGCCGCCGAGCATCTGGTCAAGTTCTACCGCATCGTCCAGCAGACCTTCCCCGGCAAGCCGATCCTGATCGGCGAGGCGGGCTGGCCGACGCGGGGGCGCTCGCGCGGGCCGGCGGTGGCCAGCATGGAAAACGGCGCCCGCTTCGTGCGCGCGCTGGCCAAGGTGTCCAAGGAGAACGGCTTCGACTACAACGTGGTCGAGGCGTTCGACCAGCCGTGGAAGGCCAAGCTGGAAGGCACGGTGGGCGCCAACTGGGGCGTGGTCGACGCCGACCGCATGGTCAAGTTCGCCATGTCCGGCCCGGTCGAGCCAAGCCCGAAATGGCCGATGCACGCGGCGGCCGCGGTGCTGCTGGGCACCTTAGGGGCGCTGGCCTTCCTGCGCCGGCCCGAACGCTATTCGGTCGGCGGCCTGGTCGCCGTCGCCGCCCTGGCCCAGCTGCTGGCCGGGCTGGCGGTATGGCAGGCGGTCAATGCGCTGGCCATCAGCTACAACCTGCTGGAGGACTTCTACGCCTTCGCCCGCATCGGCATCCACGCCGCCTTTGCCGTGCTCATCCTGAAGGTGGCCGGCCGCGGCTTCGTCGACGGCGCCGGGCCGGTCGCCAGCCGCTGGGGTGAGCGCCTGACCGGCTTCTACGGCCTGATGGCCATCGCCTCGACCGCGCTGATCTTCTTCAACGGCCGTTACCGCGACATCCCCAACGTCGAGTTCCTGGTGCCGTGCCTCGGCATCACCGCTTACGGCCTGGCCCGCATGGCGCTGTTCGGCGAAGGGCTGGTGGACGCCTTCGCAGTCGGGCGCCTGTTCGCCGGCAAGCAGGCCGAAGGCGGCTTCGGTCCGGCCAAGACGGTGATGCGCTGGCTGCTGGTCTCGGCCCTGGCCGCCCCGGTGTCGGAAAGCATCGCGCTGGCCCGTGGCGACGACTTCGTCAAGATGCATCCCGACTGGTCCCAGCGCATTCCGCTCTTGGCCGAGATGCTGGTCGCCAACCACGAGATGCTGGTGTGGTCGGCCATGCTGCTGGTGATGGCGGTGCCGTTCTGGGCCGAGTGGAAGCGGCAGAACCGTTGACGGGTTACGCGCGGGCTTGACCCGGGGGGCGGTGGATGGCCGGGTCGAGCCCGGCCATGACGGGGCAGAGTCGCCTCAGCGGCACTCGCCCTTCGATCCGGGCTTGCACACGCGGCCGTCGACCCAGGTGGCGCCATCCAGGGTGGCGGCGGTCCAGATCACCCGCTTGACACTGGCGCCCTTGAGATTGGCGCCGGTGAGGTTGGCATCCAGGAAATTCACCCCATCCAGGTTGGCGCCCTCGAGATTGGCGCCGACCAGGCTGACCGCATGCATGTGCGAGAAGGACAGGTTGGCCTTCTTCAAATTGGCCTTGGTGAAGTTGGTCAGCTGCAGGTGCGAGCCCGAGAGGTCGGCGCTTTCCAGGTTGGCCTCGTCGAAGCGGGCGGCCTGGAACGAGCTGTCGTGCAGGTCCTTGCCGTGGGCATCCACCTTGCGCAACTCGCCCCAGCCGCACTCGGCCTCGGGTTCGAGACGGCATGACGGATTGACCGTCTCCTTGTCGTTGGCGAGCGCCGGGGCGGCGGCGAGAAGGAGGCCAAGCACGAACAGGTGACGCATGGAAGCAGCTCCGCTGTAGAAATGCAGAGGCAGTATGGCGATGCGGTACAGACCGTGCGTTGACTTTGGTTAATTACATTATTGTAATGTTATTTACGTCATGGCCGGGCTTGACCCGGCCATCCATGGATCACCGGGTCGAGCCCGGTGATGACGAACAAAGGAACTGAGGGTTCGGAACCGGCTCCCGAGCGGGTGCGGGCGGCAGCCCACTCTACCCGGTTCAATCGCTGCCGAGCAGCCGAGCCGCTTCCAGGGCGGTGTAGGTCAGCACCGCGTCGGCGCCGGCGCGCTTGAAGGCCATCAGGCTTTCCAGCACGGTCCGGTTCCAGTCCAGCCAGCCGTTGTCGGCGGCGGCGCGCATCATGGCGTACTCACCCGACACCTGGTAGGCCAGGGTGGGGACGGCGAAGGCCTCCTTGACCCGGCCGATGATGTCGAGATAGGGCATGCCGGGCTTGACCATGACCATGTCGGCGCCCTCGGCGATGTCCAGCGCCACCTCGCGCAGGGCCTCGTCGGTGTTGGCCGGGTCCATCTGGTAGCCCTTCTTGTCCCCCTTCAGCGCCGTCTTCGAGCCCACCGCGTCGCGGAAGGGTCCGTAAAAGGCCGAGGCATACTTGGCGGCATAGGACAAGGTCTGCACCCGGGCCAGCCCGGCCGCGTCCAGGGCGTCGCGGATGGCCTTGATGCGGCCGTCCATCATGTCCGACGGCGCGACCACGTCGCAGCCGGCCTCGGCCTGGACCACCGCCATGCGGGTCAGCACCGCCACCGTCTCGTCGTTGATCACCTGGCCGTCGACCACCAGCCCGTCATGGCCGTCGCTGTTGAACGGGTCCAGCGCCACGTCGCAGATGACGCCGATGTCGGGCACCGCCGTCTTTACCGCGCGCACCGCCCGGCACACCAGGTTGTCGGGATTGACCGCCTCGCGGGCGTCGGGGGTCTTCAGCGCGGCGTCGACCGACGGGAACACCGCGATGGCGGGAATGCCGACCTTGGCCGCGGCCTGGGCGGCCTCGACCAGCAGGTCGATGGACAGCCGCTCGACCCCGGGCATGGAGGCCACGGCCTGCCGCACGCCGCTGCCCTCGACCACGAACAGCGGCCAGATCAGGTCGTCGACCGACAGCCTGTTCTCGGCCACGATGCGGCGCGACCACTCGTCGCGGCGCACGCGGCGCATGCGGGTGCGGGGAAACTCGGCGTGGGGCAGGAAACGGGGCACGGCTTATGCGCTCTCCAGGGCCTGGGACAGGTCGGCGAGGATGTCGTCGATGTGCTCGATGCCGACCGAGAGGCGAACATAGCCCGGCGTCACGCCGGTTGCCAACTGGTCCTCGTCGGCCAGCTGGGAATGGGTGGTGCTGGCCGGGTGGATGGCCAGCGAGCGTGAGTCGCCGATATTGGCGACGTGATAGAACATCTGCAGCTTGTCGATGAAGCGCCGCCCGGCTTCCATGCCGCCCTTCAGCTCGAAGCCGAGCAGGGCGCCATAGCCGTGCTTCATCACCGCGTCGGCACGCTTGCGGTACTCGCCCTGCATCATGCCGGGATAGATGACCTTCTCGACCTTGGCGTGCTTGGACAGGAAATGCGCCACCGCGGCGGCGTTGTCCGAGTGGGCCCGCATGCGCAGCGGCAGGGTTTCAAGCCCCTGGATGAACTGGAAGGCGTTGAACGGGCTCATCGCCGCGCCGATGTCGCGCAGCAGCACCACGCGGGCGCGGATGATGTAGGCGATCGGGCCCAGCGGCTTGACCGCCTGGGTCCACACCGCGCCGTGATAGCTGGGGTCGGGGGCATTCAGCAGCGGGAAGCGGTCGCCGCGGGCCTCCCAGTCGAACTTGCCGCCGTCGACGATGATGCCGCCGATCGAGGTGCCGTGGCCGCCGATGAACTTGGTGGTCGAGTAGGTGACGATGTGGGCGCCGTGGTCCAGCGGCCGGCACAGCACCGGCGCCGAGGTGTTGTCGACGATCAGCGGCACGCCGAACTGCTCGGCCAGCTTGCCGGTCTCGGCGATGGGGAACACCTGCAGCTTGGGGTTGGGCAGCGTCTCGGCGAACCAGCAGCGGGTGCGCGCATCGGACGCGCGGACGAAGGCCTGCGGATCGGCCGGGTCGACGAAGCGCGCCTCGATGCCGAACTGCTTCAGCGTGTTGGAAAACAGGTTCCAGGTTCCGCCGTAAAGGTCGGTCGAGGTGACGAAGTTGTCGCCGGCCTGGCAGAGGTTCATGATCGCGAACGTCGCCGCCGACTGGCCCGACGCCACCGCCAGCGCGGCGACGCCGCCTTCCAGGGCGGCCAGGCGCTGTTCGAGCACGTCGGTGGTCGGGTTCATGATGCGGGTGTAGATGTTGCCGAATTCCTTGAGCGCGAACAGATTGCTGGCATGCTCGGTGTCGCGGAACTGGTACGAGGTGGTCTGGTGGATCGGAACGGCCACCGAGCCGGTGCCGGGGTCGCTGCGGAAGCCGGCGTGAAGGACGATGGTCTCGGGATGGGTGCTCTTCACGGTCATGGGCTCCAAGCTCCTGTAGGATGCCGAGGGGAAGTCGGCCTGTTCGCTGTCGAAATCCGGACGCCACGGTCGAACGGATGGCCCTATGTGGCAATTGAAAAAAATTCACACTGCCATGCGGCTTTCGTCAAGCATTAAGATGAGTAAACTACTAGATAATTGCGGAGGGCCCCGGTGAGCGAGGCGGAAACCATCTTTTCGGCGGCCGGCGGGCTGGGGCACGTGGTGCTCAACCGGCCCAAGGTTCTCAATGCCATCTCGCCTGACCAGTTCGGCCAGATCGACGACCAGCTGGCCGCCTGGGCCGACGACGACGCGGTCCGGGTGGTGATGATCGAAGGGGCCGGCGAGCGGGCCTTTTGCGCCGGCGGCGATATCCGCGCCGTCTACGACGGCTGGCGCCAGGGCGACCATGCCGCCAATCGCGCCATCTTCCGCCGCGAATATCGCATGGACCGGCGCATCGCCCACTATTCCAAGCCTTATGTCGCCCTGATCGACGGGATCACCATGGGCGGCGGGGCAGGGGTGTCGGTCAACGGCCGCTACCGTGTCGCCACCGAACGCACCCAGTTCGCCATGCCCGAAACCGGCATCGGTTTTTTTCCCGACGTCGGCGCCACCCACTTCCTGGGGCGCTGTCCGGGGCGGATCAATCTGTATCTGGGGCTGACCGGCGCCCGCATCGGGCCTGCGGACGCCCTGTGGGCGGGGCTGGCGACCCACTATGTGCCCAGCGAGGACCTGCCCGGGGTGAAGACGGCGCTGGCGTCAGCGGCGAATTCGACCGACCCCGACGGCGCGGTGGCCGAGGTCCTGGCGCGCGCCCACAGCGACCCGGGGCCGTCGGTGCTGGCCGCCCGCGCCGAGGCCATCGACCGCTGCTTCGCCGCGCCCACCGTGCGCGACATCGTCTCGGCCCTGGTCGCCGACGGGGGGGAATGGGCCTGGGACGCCATGGAAGCCATCGCCGACAAGTCGCCCACCAGTCTCGGTGTCACCCTGGTGCAGCTGCGCGACGGCCACGCTTTGTCCTTCGACGACGCCATCCGCCGCGAATACCGGCTGGCGTGCCGGTTTCTGGCCGGCCGCGACCTGTACGAGGGCATCCGCGCCCTGGTGGTCGACAAGGACCGCTCGCCTGCCTGGTCGCCCGAGACTTTGGCCGAGGTGGACGACGGCACCGTCCAGGGTTATTTCTCGCCGCTGCTGGGCGAGGACGAGTTGCCGCTGCCCTAAAGGAAGGGGACGCCCGTGCGGGAAGTATTGTTCGAGTTCAAGCGGGTCGGTGCCTATGTCCAGGTTCGTGCCATCGACACCCAGACCCTGGTCGAGGTCTCGGTCGCCTGTCCGGCCAAGGCCGGCGAGCAGCAGATGAAGATGACGGCGCTGAGGAAACTGGAATACGTGCTGGCGAAGCAGCAGGGATAAATCCTGCTCCCCCTTACCCCGACCCTGTCCCCCTGGGAGTGGGGGGTAATAAAAAAGCCCGGCTTTTGGCCGGGCTTTTTCTTTGGTGTGGCTGAAGAAGCTAGCGCCGGGCCTTGCGGCCGCTCTTTTCCTCGGCCTCGCCGGGCTTGCGGCCCAGGCCGATCTTCTTGGCGAAATCCGAGCGCTGCGCCGCATAGCTGGGCGCCACCATGGGATAATCGGGCGGCAGGCCCCACTTGGCGCGGTATTCGTCGGGGGTCATATTGTATGTGGTGCGCAGATGCCGCTTCAGCATCTTCAGCTTCTTGCCGTCCTCCAGGCAGACGATGTAGTCGGGAGTCACCGACTTCTTCACCGCCACCGCAGGCTTCGGCATTTCCGACTTGGCCTCCGGCTGGCCGCTCTCCAGCGTCGACAGAGAAGCGTAGACCGTATGGATGACCTCGGGGATTTGGCCGGCGGGCAGCGGGTTCTTGCTGACGTAGGCAGCGACGACGTCCACGGCCATGCGCAGGATGTCGTCACGGTTGGTCTTTTCGGTGGCGATCTCGTTCATCTGGGTATCCGACCGATGTTCGGGGCGAAGGCTGTGTCAATGAATCCATGCTTCCATTTCACTGTCAATGTGATTCTGGCGCTCATGAGTAATGAGTTCTTGGTGAGTGTGCCGTTTTCAGTAAATCTCCCTCCGAAGGGAGAGCCTATACCCCAATGGTCTGTGCACTTAGGAGGGGTTGTCTTTCGTGGCCGTCTTTGATGTCCCCCGGCTGCCGCCGCCGGCAGGGGACGCCCCATGGAATTGTGGCGGATTGGCAAGACGCTCCGAGATATGGTATCTAGCGGCGGAGAAATAAGATGACTGGGAAACGTTCGGCATGAGCTCGGAAACCATCGCTCTGGCCTCCGACCACGGGGGTGTGGAAATGAAGTCGTTCCTGAAGCAGGAACTGGTCAAGGCCGGCTTCCAGGTGCTCGACCTCGGGACCGAAGGTTCCGAATCCGTCGACTATCCGGACTATGCCGCGGTCATGGCCCAGGCGCTGAAGGACGGCAAGGCCGGCCGCGGCGTGCTGATGTGCGGCACTGGCATCGGCATTTCCATCGCCGCCAACCGCCACGCCCATGTTCGCGCTGCCCTGGTCCACGACGCCTACGGCGCGCGCATGTGCCGCGAGCACAATGACGCCAACGTGCTGGTGCTGGGCGGCCGCACCATGGGCCCGGAAGTGGCCAAGGAGTGCGTCAACATCTTCCTCGCCACCCCGTTCGAGGGTGGCCGCCACGCCCGCCGGGTGGCCAAGCTGGCCGACGCCGGCGAACGCTAGGATCAACCCAATCTCGCCAAAGAAGGACCCTCGATGTCCAGCACCGACAAGTTTTTCCGCACGCCGCTCGCCGATCGCGATCCCGACGTCTTCGCCGCCATCACCAAGGAGCTGAAGCGCCAGCAGGACCAGATCGAGCTGATCGCGTCCGAGAACATCGTCTCGCGCGCCGTGCTCGAGGCGCAGGGCTCTGTGCTGACCAACAAGTACGCCGAGGGCTATCCGGGCAAGCGCTACTACGGCGGCTGCGAGGAGGTCGACGTCGCCGAGCAGCTGGCGATCGACCGGGCGAAGCAGCTGTTCGGGGCCGAGCACGCGAACGTCCAACCCCACACCGGCGCCCAGGCCAACAACGCCGTCTACATGGGGCTGCTGGAGCCGGGCGACACCTTCCTCGGCCTCG
>JBLNBU010000028.1:0-54644 GCA_050260215.1 Actinomycetota bacterium | reverse complement strand
GCACCTTCTGGTTCGAGCTTCCCCTGCCCGAAGCCCAACCGCCCGCCAGGGTGGCCAGCGCGCCCGCCACCGCCGCCAACGGGCGCAGCTACCAAGTGCTGCTGGCCGAGGACAATCCGGTCAACCAGAAGCTGGTCGCCGCCTATTTCCACCGGCGCGGCCACACGGTCAAGGTGGTGGGCGACGGGCAGGCCGCGGTGGACTGCCTGGCCGCCGGCGAGCACTTCGACGTGGTGCTGATGGACATGCAGATGCCGGTCATGGACGGGCTGGAGGCGACCCGGGCCATCCGCGCCCTGGCGCCGCCGGCAGGCAACGTGCCCATCGTCGCCATCACCGCCAACGCCTTCCCCGAGGACGCGCAGCGCTGCCTGGACGCCGGCATGAACGAGTTCGCCAGCAAGCCGGTCGACTTCGAGATGCTGATCCGCCTGCTCGAACGCATCGTCCCTTCGCCTGCGGCGCCCGACAGCCCATATTGACAGCCATGTCCGATACCTGGTTCGACACATCGACCGTCACCTGCCCCGCCTGCGGCCATCGACAGACCGAGGCCATGCCGGGTCCCTTGTGGGAACTGGTGTGCAAGGGCTGCGGCCAGGCCATGCATCCCCAGCCGGGGCAGTGCTGCGTGTTCTGCGCCTATGGCGACGCCCCCTGCCCCGACGCTCAGATCGCCGGCTCGTGCTCGTGCGGGGCCGAGGGGGCCTGAAGGCTCACCCGGCCAACGAGCGCGCCCCGGCGGACTGGGCGACCCAGGGTGCGCATCCCTCGGCGGCCGGGGCGATGGTGACCTCGTGGCCGCGCACCTGGATGCGGCCGGCCTTGCCCAGCCGCTTGAGCAGCCTGGACAGGCTTTCCGGGGTGATGCCCACCAGGGCGGCGAAGTCCCGCCACGGCATGGGCAGGGTGAACACCCAGTCGCCGTCGGGATTGCGCCGGCCGAGATGCAGGGCCAGCGCCTCGAGTTCCGCCACCACCAGGTCCGAGAATTCCGAACTGCACAGCCGCATGACCGAGTCCTCGGACTGGCGCATCAGGGTGCTGCCCAGCCGCACCATGGCCAGGCTGAAGCGGGGCGCTTCGCGCATGGCCTCGGCCAGCCGCTCGCCCGACAGGAAGCATGCGGTGACGTCGCCCAGCGCGCGGGCGGTGCTGGCATGGGCCTCGGCGGCGGTGGGATCGACATAGGGAAACAGCTCGCCCGGACGCACCAGGCGGACGATGACCAGATCGCCGCGCTCGGTCAGGCGTTCCATCGCCAAGATGCCGGTCAGCAGGATGAAGGCCCCCTTGACCGGATCGCCCTCGTGGAACAGGAAGCCCTTGCGCGCTGCGCGGGCCAGGGTCATGCGCCCGGCAAAGCGGCAGCACGGGCCGTCCCCCATCGACTTGTTCAGTTGGCACCGGTCGTGGAACCGGCAGGTCTGATGGACGCTCATGGTCGATTCGCAGTCGATCTCCCGATGGCCGCCAGTCTAGGAAGGCCCGGGCGCATGCGGCCTTGACAGGTGTCAATGAGTCGCACCAGGCCTTCCGCATAGATTTCGTGGCACCTTCGGTCTGCTAGCATTCCCGGAGGCTGGGGGGACGCATGGCACCGTTGGCATGGAACGAGGGGCTGGTCGTGGGCGTCGACAGCATCGACGCCGCCCACCGCCACCTGATCGACCTGCTCGAACGCGCCCAGGCGGCCCGCGCCGCGGGCAACACCGCCGCCGCCGCAAGGCTGCTGCGCGACTTCCTCGCCGCCTTCACCCGCCACGTCGACGACGAGAACGCCCTGCTCGCCGGCCTGGGCTACCGCGAGGTGGCGCGCCGGCGTTCCGAGCACCTGACCGCCCAGTCGCCGGTCAGTGTCCATCCCCTCACCGACGACGACGATCCAGAACAGGTCGGCCAGGTCGCCGACTATTGCCATGCCTGGCTGCTCGATCACCTGGTGCGCCAGGATGCGCCCCTGCGCGGGTTCTTCGCCCAGCGCGGGCTGGCCCGGCGCCCCCGCGGGCCGCGCTGGCTGCGCTTCGACATCGTCACCGTACGCTGGCGCATCGCCCTACTGGCGGCGGTGCCGCTGGTGGCCCTGTCGGTGCTGTCGCTGGTCGCCTTCGACCACATGAAGCAGACCGCCCGTTCCATGGGCCTGGTCCACCAGCTCAACGAGGTCAACGGCCAGGTCGGCACCCTGGTGCACGAGCTGCAGCGCGAGCGCAGCCTGTCGACCCTGTACATGAGCGACCGCACCGCCAGCCGCCAGCTGCTGGACGAGCAGATCCGCCGCACCGACCTGGCCCACGGGCGCTTCGACGTGGCCGCGGCGCGGGTGCTGGACCGGCTGCCCCCTGGCCCGGCGCGCGAACGCATCGAATCGGCGACCCAGTCGCTGGACATCATCCCCGAGATCCGCGGCGACGTCGCCGACCGCAGCTTCGACGCCATCCAGAGCATGGACATCTACACCACCGCCATCGACGACCTGACCGCGGTGGTTCCCGACGTGGTGCGCATCATCCTGCCGTCGGAATTCAGCAAGAACACCTTCGCCTATCTCTTGATGCTCGAGGCCAAGGAACGGGCCGGACGCGAGCGGGCCGTGGGCGTGGCACTGCTGACCCCGGGCTCGCCCCAGCGCTTCCGCAACGGCGACATCAAGGAACTGGCGGCCGAGCAGCGCACCTTGGCCGAATCCTTCGCCGGCCTGGCCTCGCCCGAGCTGGCCGCCGCCTTCAGCGCCGCTGCCGAGCCGGGCGCTCTGCGGCCCATGCGCAAGGCGCTGGAGAACGGCGAGACCGAGCGCTACTCCGCCGCCGACTGGTTCGAGGCCACCAGCGAACGCATGGACCGCATGGCCGAGGTGCAGGCGCAGATGTTCGCCCAGTTGTCGGCCGACGTCGAGGCGCTGCAGGACGACGCCGTGCAGCGGGCCACCTGGCTGGGCTTCGGGCTGGCGGCGCTGGTGCTGGTGTGCTTCGCCATGGTCGCCGGGCTGGGCTGGACCGTGCTGCCGCCGCTGCGCCGGCTGGGCACCACCGTGCGCCGCCTGGCCGAGGGCGAGCGCGCCTTCCGCGTCCCCGGCCTGGCCGGCCGCGACGAGCTGGGCGACATTGCCCGCCTGGTCCAGCTGCTGCAGGAACGCCTGGTCCAGGGCGACCTTCTCGAGGCCCGCCGCTGGACCGAGAACGCCGAGCGGCTGCGCGCCGTCACCGACCACCTACCCGGCGTGGTGTTCCGCATCGTCCAACCCCAGGCCGGCGGCGCCCTCTTGTCCTGCGTCAGCCACAAGCTGCGCGACATCACCGGCCTGTCCCCGGCCGAGGCGGTCGACATGCCGGTGCGCAGCGTGCTGCGCCGCATCCTGCTTCCCCAGGACCGCACCGCCGTGTTCCATGCCCTGCACCGCGCCGGGCTGCGGCCGGTGGACATGGAATTCCGCCTGCGTCCCGGCCCCGGCGGCAAGGTCCGCTGGCTGCGCGTGCTGGCCACCCCGGCCCATGCCGAGGACGGTCTGGTATGGGACGGCGTCGCGCTCGACGTCAGCGGCCTCAAGCGGGCCGAGGAGGAACGGGCCCGCATCGCCGCCGAGCTCAACCGCGTCACCCAGGCCCATTCCACCGCCCAGCTGGCCGACGGCATCGCCCGCGATCTCGACTCCCTGCTGCAGCCGATCATCGGCCACGGCGAGCGCATCGCCGCTGCCATCGGGCCCGACCAGCCCGCCTATGGCGACGTGGTGGCCATGCTGCGCGCCACCCGCGAGGCCAAGCTGCTGGGCGAGACCATCGCCCGCATCGGCGGCGGCGAGCCGCCCCAGCCGGTCGACGCGGTCGCCGTCGTCGCCCGCCACCTGGATGCGCTGCGGCCGACCCTGCCGGCCAATGTGGTCGTCGACGCCCGCCTGGACGGCGAAGGTGCCCTGGTGATCGCCGCCGAAGCCGACATCGAGCAGCTGACCGCCAGCCTGTGCACCTATGGTGTCGGCGCCATGGCCCGGACCGGCGGCGTGCTGACGGTGGAAACGTCGATCGCCGACAGCCAGCTGGTGCTGAAGGTCGGCGACTCGGGCCGCGGGCTGGAAAAGGAAACCCTGGCGCGCGTGTTCTCGTCGCGGTTCGCCACGGTGGCGGGCGAGAGCGGCGACACCCTGCGCCTGGCCATGGCGCGCGCCATTATCGCCCGCTGCGGCGGCCGCCTGGATGCGGTCACCCGGCCGGGCCGCGGCACCCTTTTCGAGGTGCGCCTGCCGGTACTGGCCGGCCGCCGCGACAACGTCGTCGAGCTGAAGGGAGGCATCCAGTGGCTGCGCTCCCGATGACCGGCGCCCCCGCCGACGCTGCCGCCGGCACCGGGCTGTCGCCCCTGCTGCACGAGCTGTTCCCGGCCGAGTGCGCCAAACCGCTCAGCTTCCGCAAGCGGGCCTACATCTTCCACCAGGGCGACGCCGCCCAGGCGGTCTATTGCCTGGTCGCCGGCACGGTGGCCCTGGAACGCCTGGACGAGGACGGCCGCATGGCCATCCTGGGCATCATGCAGGCCGGCACCGTGCTGGCCTGGCAGGACCTGGTCGACGGCGGCGCCCATCGCAACGGCGCCGAGGTGCTGGCTCCGTGCACCGTACTGGTCATCCCGGCGGCCGCCTTCCTGCGTGCCTTGCGCGACGACGGCCGGCTGGGCGCGGCGCTGATGCGCCAGGCGCTGGCCCAGGTCTATGCCTACGAGCAGCACATCATGCGCCTGTCGACGCTAGAGGTGCCCGAGCGGCTGTATTCGACGCTGTGTTCGCTGGCCGGCCCGACCCGGCCCGAGGACGGTACCGTCGAGTTCGCCGTGCCGCTGCTCAAGCGCGACCTGGCGGCGATGATCGGCACCTCGCCCGAAGGAGTGTCGCGCGGCATCCGCCGCCTGGAAGAGGCCGACATGGCCGAGTTCTCGGGCCGCAACGTCAGGCTGCGCATTCCTCCGGCCGAGGGCGGCCCCGACGGCCTGTCGCGCCGGCGCCGCAACGGCGGGTAGGCGTCAGCCTTCGGCCGCCAGGCCGGCGCCGACCTGGCCCAGCATGGACGACACGGACTGGTAGGACGACGCCGCCGCCTGGCCCTGCGACGGGTTGATCAGCGACATCAGCCCGGCGGTGGGATCGGCCGTGGACCCGCTGCCGTTCGAGCCGTCGAGGTAGTTGAGCAGCGACATGCCCTGGGTCATCTGCGCGATCAGGCTGGGCAGCTGCGACTGGATGGCGCTGCCGCCGGCGTTCAGCACCTGGCGGGCGCCGTCGGCAGCGGCCGCAAGCAGCGAGCCGGTCCCTTCGGGGTCGCCGAGATAGGCGCTTTCCAGCTTGGCGCGGTCCACCACCATGCTGCCGTCCTCGGCCACGGTGATGCCGATGCCGGCCAGGGCGGGAAAGGTCTCCTTCAGCTTCTTCACCACTTCCTCGCCCACCGGCGAGGCGTCGTTGCCCGACAGCAGGGAATCGACGGTGCCGACCAGGGTCTCGGCGGCGCCCAGGGCGCGGTCCTGGCCGAACGGCACCGTCACCGTCGAACTGCCGACCTCGGTCAGGGTATGGCTGACGCCCTCGGCCAGCGACACGGTGTTGGACGCGCTGGTCTGGACGGCGCCGCCGTCGACGCTGTAGACGGCGTCCTGCGCCGCCTGGTCGACGTTGAGCCCGGCCGAGAACGCCGCGGTCGGGTCGTGGGCAAGCGCGTCGATGCCCGACATGGAAAACGCACCGGCCGCCCCGCTCGGCCCCTGGAATTCCAAGCGGTACTGGCCGTCGCCGTCCTTTACCACCGTGGCCGCGACGCCGATGCCCGCGTCGTTGACCGCCTTGGCGATGCCGTCCAGGCTGCCGTCGGTGATCGGCACGCCCACCGGGTCGGCGGAGGGGGTGAAGGTGCCCGGCGGGTCCTCGGTTCCGAACTGGAACACCAGGGTGCCGGTTCCCAGGCTGGTGGTATCGTGGTCGGGTTCGGGGTTGGTGGACAGCACCTGCGCCTGGGCCAGTTGCTGCACGTCGACGTCGTGGGTCGCGCCCAGCACATGCCCGTCGCCGTCGCGGCCGAGCCCGGCCGCCAGTTGGCCGCCGATATCGGCCAGGGCGTCGCTGGCACTCTTCACCTCGCTGCCCATGCGGCCATAGGCCAGCAGCGCGCTTGCCGCCTCCTGGCTCAGCGACAGCTGATAGGCCGGGTTCTGCGTCGCCTGGTCCGCGCCCGCGGTGTCCTGACTGCCTTTCGCCTGGGTCGCGGTGGTCTGGCGCTGCTGCAGCATGGCCATCGCCGCGGCGATGCTGGATACGGTCATGGTTCAAGTCCTCCGCCGTTGGGCGGCCGTGTTGCAAGAAATCGGCCAATTGCCGGAGACGAGCGCCAGTCACGAGCGTGAAACGACGATCCATGTCCTTGGCCATAGGCAAATAATGCCGCGGGGCAGGACTTGCCCGGCAGCACCTGCCGCCTCGGCTTGAGCAGGATCAAGGTCCCTGCCCGCCCGCCGCCCCATGGTCCCGGACGTCCCGAACGCCGGAGCCCCCATGCCCTTTCCCGCCTTCTTCGATCAGGTCCCCACCATCCGCGTGATCGACCCCTTGGCCGCCTTCCTGGGCGCCGGCGACGGGGTGATCGACTATGGCTATGCCGATGCGGTGAAGCTGGCCGGGCATTCCTGCCCGACGGTGGCGGCCGCCTACATGATGACCGCCCGCGCCCTGGCCGCCCTGTACGGCGACGCCACCCCGGTGCGCGGCGAGATCCGGGTGTCGCTGGCCGACGGCGCCGCCGAGGGCACCACCGGCGTAGTCGCGGCGGTGGCCGGCCTGATCACCGGGGCACGCGGCGAGGACGGCTTCAAGGGCATCGGCGGGCACTTCGTCCGCGCCGGCCTGCTGGATTTCGACCAGCCGCTGGGAACGACCATAGCCTATGCGCGCGCCGACGGTGGCGGCACCGTCTACGCCGAATTCAACGGCGGCCGGGTGCCCTCCTCGCCCGAGATGTCGCCGCTGCTGCGCGCGGTGCTGGGCGGAACCGCCGCCGAGGGCGACGCCGCCCGCTTCGCTGAATTATGGCAGGACCGGGTGCGCCGCATCCTGGTCGACCACTGGGACGATCCCGAACTGGTGATGCTGCGCCGGGCTGGCTGAGGCACGACGAAGGCTAGGCGCCGGAACCTCGCCCGCCGGGGGCTGTTGGTCGCAGGACCCAAACCAGCACGGGGAGAGGACAAATGATCCGGTTTCTGACCGCGGCCGCCATGGCCGCCCTCATCGCCACGCCCGTCATGGCCCAGAGCGTCGGCGGCTCGAGCAGCAGTGACAGCCTGTCGTCCCAGCAGCAGCGCTCGCTTGACCAGCGCAGCCCGTCGGGCATGAGCAACCCGGAAGCGACCTCGCCCGGTTCGTCGGGCAGCAGCCAGGATTCGCTGGGGCGCAGCCAGGGGGCCGGCAACATTCCCGCCGACTGCACCCCCAACGACGTGCGGCCGGAATGCCAGACCGCCCAGCTTCCCGGCTCGTCGGGGTCGTCGTCGGGCAGCAGCAGCCAGACCTATCCGGGCTCGAGCTCGGGCAGCTCGTCGGGCACCTACAACAGCCCGAGCGGCAGCAGCAGCGGTTCCAGCGGCAGCCTGGGCGGTTCGGGCGGCGCCACCGGCAGCGGCTCGACCTCGGGCGGCTCGCGCTAGCCGTTCATCGTCACCCCCGGGCCAAGCCCGGGGGTCCGTCAGCGCACCGGCTGCAGGACCCGGCGGGTGATCGCCCACCGGCCCAGCGGCCGGTCGCAGCGGACGAAGTGGTCGGCATGCCATTCGGCGATGAAGGCGCGTACGCGGCTGCGTTCACGCTCGGCGCAGACGCAGGCGTCCTGCATGGCCGCCAGCCCGTGCACCAATGCCGCGTGGTCGCGGCTGTGCTCGCCGCCGGCCGGATAGTCGGCCTCGGCCATCACCGCTTCCTGGCCGGCGAAGTGACGGCCGACATAGCGCAGGATGGCGGAGATCTTGGTACATTCGCGAAAATCGCAGGCCCCCGAGCGGCCACGCCGGCATTCGACGCCGACATCGAACACGCGGGCGAGCAGGTAGCTCAGCCCCTCATTGCCGGCGTCGATCTCGCGAACGCCGGTCTCCGCTGCCACGGGTGCCATGGTTCCTCCCGGCCCACCCTTTTTCGCCGTCGGGCGGACCTCATGGAGTGACACTCTAGGCCGCCGGCCGGCCGCCCGCAATCCTACACCGGTATGACATCTTCAGGACGGCGGCACCGCCTCACTTCGGCTGCCAGCTGCCGTTCTCGTAGGCGAACCGGCGTTCGGGCTGGGCGCCGCGAAGCAGCACCTCGGGGATCTTGCGGCCTGGCGCATGGGCCAGGAACAGGTCGTCGGCACAGGCCGACAGCTGCGCCGTCCGCTTGTCGCCGACCACCGGCCCGAAGAAGGTATAGGCGAAACGGCCGCAGGACGATTCGGCCGAGAACCGCACCACCAGCACGTTGCCCAGCGCCGGACCCAGCCACAGCACGCCGGGGACGATGTCGTCGTCGGCGGCCACCTTGGGATCGAGCAGTTGCGCCACCGGACCGGACTGGCGCGCGGCCTCCTTGTCGAAGGTGGCGATCTTGTCGGCGCCCATCCACTTGGGCCGGTCGACCACCTCGGCCGCCACGGCCCCGCCCGCCACCACCGCCGCCAACGCCAGGCCCATGATCATCCGCCGCATCGCATTCGTCCTTCCAGGAAAGCTCGCCGGCCAGTCTAGCGGAACCTGGGCCCGCCCATCTTGTTTCCCGTCAAGCAGCGAACGGAGATCAGCCATGGCCAGCAAGATCAACCTGAACACCGCCTCCAAGTCCGAGTTGGACCGCATCCAGGGCATCGGCGACAACTGCGCCCAGGCCATCCTCGACTACCGCGCCAAGCATGGCGGCCGCATCGACAGCGTCGAGGACCTGGCCGACATCCCGGGCTTTGGCGACAAGGCCATGGAGCACCTGCGCAACCAGTGCGAGGTGTGAGCGGCTAGCGTACCAGCATGCGGTCGCCGACCACCATCAGGTCGGCCGGGGTGGTGTCCCAGAACCGCAGCGCATCCTCGGGGGTCTCGACCAGCGGCTCGCCGTTGACGTTGAGGCTGGTGTTGAGCAGCACCGGCATCCCGGTCAGGGCCTGGAAGCGGCCAAGCAGGTCGTAGATGCGCGGGTTGCTGGTCGCCGTCACCGTCTGCAGGCGGGCCGAGCCGTCCACGTGGCTGATGGCCGGCAGCGCCTCGGGGCGGCGGACCTTGGCGGTGAACAGCATGAACGGGCTGGGGCGGTCGAACTCGAACCAGTCGGCCGCGGCCTCGGCCCTGACCATGGGGGCGAAGGGGCGGAACCACTCGCGTCGCTTGACCTTGAAGTTGATGTGGTCGCGCATGTCGGGGTTGCGCGGGTCGGCCAGGATGGAGCGGTTGCCCAGCGCCCGCGGCCCGAACTCGGCCCGCCCCTGGAACCAGCCGACCACCTTGCCCGCGGCGATGGCGCCGGCGACCTCGTCGAGGTCGAGCGGCCGGCCGACGTCCGGGGTCGGATAGCTGCGCCCCAGATAGGCGACGTCCTGGGGCTCGTAGCGCGGCCGGGGCTGCTTCATCACATGGTGGGCGACGAACAGCGCCGATCCCACCGCATTGCCGTCGTCGCCGCAGCCGGGAAACAGGTGGACGTCGTCGAAGGGGGTGCGGGCGAGGATGGCCGAGTTGGTGTTGCAGTTGAGGAACGACCCGCCGGCCAGGCACAGCTTGCCGTCGCTGTAGTGCGCGGTGCGCCGGTGAAGCTCCTGGGCGGCGGCGACGATGGTTTCCTCGAACACGTATTGCAGCGAGGCGGCCAGGTCCATGGCCCGCCGCGTGTCGCTTTCCTCATGGCTGAACTCGACGTGGGGGGCGACCTGGGCCAACTCGGACCACATCAGGTCGATGTGGCGCAGGTCGTCTGGCTGCTCGGGCCGCTCGTACCAGGACCGCCCATAGTCGCGCCACTTCTCCACCGCCAGCGGCAGCGGCGTGCCATAGGACGCCAGGCCCATGGTGGTGCCCGCCTTGAACAGCCCGTCGCCCAGCCCGAGCTTGCGGGTGAACTGGTGATAGGCGTTGCCGATCATCACCCCCGGACAGTACAGCGGGAACATCTGGCTGCCGTCGCCGTAGGCGTAGAGCGAGCACACCTCCGGCCTGATCATGCTGGAATCGACGCTGAAAACCGCCGAACGCTCGAACGGGCTGGTATAGAAGGCCGAGGCACAGTGGGACAGGTGGTGCTGCACCCACACGCCGCGGGTGGCGTGCTGGCCCAGCTTGACCTTGACCTCCTCGACGTAGCGGCCGGGGGGATGGTCCCAAAGGTTGCGGCGGATTTCCTGGCCGGCCATGTCGTAGACCTTGAGGAAATTGTCCGGCGCAAAGGTGTAGGTGGCGAACGCGACGCAGGCCACGTCCTCGAGGCGCGCCCCGGCCAGGTCCAGCACGTAGTCGACCTCGGCCTTGGTGACGCCGTGGTCCTTCTTGCGCCGGGTCAGCCGCTCGCGCGAGATCGCCGCGACCAGCCGCCCGTCCTTGACCACCGCCACCGAGCCGTCGTGGCCGACGGTCACCCCCAGAACGATCGACGCCATGCCCCTGTCCTGTCTTCCCGTGTTCCCTGGCGCGGTGATACCCCATCTTCCCGCGCCTTCAAACGAAAACGGCAGGGGAGTTGCCTCCCCTGCCGTATCCGCCAGCGGTTTTACCCGCTTACTGGATGTTCAGGTAGCTAATGCCACCGGCCGCGCCGAAGCCGGTCTGGCCACCCAGGCCGATCGGAACCAGCGAGAAGCCGTTGCCGGCGCCAGCCAGGCCGCCCTGCACCGTCGGGCCGATGCCGAAGGTCGCCGAGGCCTTGGCGCCGACATAGGTGCCGGCCAGCGGCGCGGTGTTGCCGGCGCCACCCATCACCAGATAGGACACGACCTGATCCTGCTCGTACTGCAGGTCGACGCCCAGCCCGATGCCGGCGGTGCCGGTGTACTTCGACGTACCGCCCACGCCCTCGTAGGTGCACGACACCGGAGCCTTCGAGAAGATCACGTAGGTCTGGCCGGCACCGGTCTTCGAGCAGGTGAGCAGGCCGAGGATACCGCCGGCCTTGGCCTCGCCGGCCGCGGTGAACACAAACGCCGCCGCAGCGAGCGTGGGCACGATCCACTTCTTCATAGGGTCCCCTCCAAGTATGGATATATCCGTCGGCAAGCATGGCATAGAACGAAGGGGAGTGGAACCCGCGGTTTGATCCCAGCGCACCGCTTTCCCGGCCGCATCATTACATGGACCGGCCAACATCGGGTCTTTGCCGTATCCGGCGGCCATTCCTCAACGGCGAAGCCCGCAGCTTTCTCCTCCAAGGGTTGTGCACAACCATGGCGATAAAATCTCGCGACGGCCGATCCACCGCTCCCGCACGCCGCTCGTCAGCCATGCGTGACAACCGTTTGCCCCAATGCCAAAGATATAGGACAAGGGAGCAGATCGAATGGGGGGGGGTCCCGATGTCGATGCCCATACCCTTGCCGCATGGGGGCGAACGGCTGCGACGGATACGCATGCTGCTGCCGGTGTTCGCCCTGCTCTTGGCAACATTTGGCGCGGCCGCCGCCGAACCTCCGGTCCTGATCGGCCTGGATGCCGAGTTCGGACTGAAGAACAGCACGTCCGCCCAGGCCATCGAAAAGGGCGCCCGCATCGCCATCGACGAAATCAACCGTGCCGGCGGCGTGCTCGGCGGCCGCGAGCTGCAACTGGTGACCACCGACAACCGGTCGGTGCCGGCGCGGGCCCGCGACAATCTCGAGGAGCTGGCGGCACGCCCCAACCTGATCGCGGTGCTGTGCGGGCGTTTCAGCCCCTTGGTGCTGGAGACCCTGGACATCGTCCACGCCGCCAAGCTGGTCGAGCTGGATCCGTGGGCGGCGGCCGACGGCATCGTCGAGTCGTCGCACTCGCCCAATTACGTCTTCCGCCTGTCGCTGCGCGATCGCCTGGCCATGCCGGCGATGCTGGCCCACGCCCGCTCGCACGGGGCGAGCCGCGTCGGCCTGCTGCTGCCCAACACCAGTTGGGGCCGTTCCAACCATGCCGCGGCGGAAAATGCGGCAAAGGCCCTTGGGCCGGCCATCGTCGCCGTCGAATGGTACAACTGGGGCGACCGCAGCTTCATCGACAAGTACGAGCACCTGCGCACCGCCGGCGCCCAGGCGATTTTGCTGGTGGCCAACGACCTGGAAGCCGCGCCCCTGGTGCGCGAGGTGGCGGCCCTGCCACCCGACCGGCGGCTGCCCATCGCCGCCCACTGGGGCATCACCGGCGGCACCCTGTTCGAGCAGACCGCCGACGCCTTGCAGAAGGTCGACCTGGCGGTGGTGCAGACCTTCAGCTTCACCCGGCTGCCCCCGGCGCGGCTGGCGGCGTTCAAGGCCAGCCACGACCGCCTGTATCCGCCGGCCGACCCGGTGAGGCTGCCGTCACCCGTGGGCATCGCCCACGCCTACGACCTGGTGCACCTGCTGGCCCGCGCCATCGACAAGGCCGGAACCGCCGACCGCGCCCAGGTGCGCGACGCGCTGGAACGGCTGCGCGACTACGACGGATTGGTCAAGCGACTGCCCGAGCCGTTCACCCCGTCGCGCCACGACGCGCTCGACCAGGACGACGTGTTCATGGCGGCCTATGGGCCCGACGGGGTGCTTCGCCCGCTGGGCAAGGGCGGCCGGTGACATGGGGGCGAACACCCTTTCCTCCCGCATCGCCCTGCTGGGCATCCAGGCGACCCTGGCGGCATCGCTGCTGATCGGCGCCGGCGCCTACGTGGTCGTCCGCCACGTGGTCACCACCAACATCCAGGGGATGGTCGGGGTCGAAACCGCCAACGCCACCGCCCGCATCACCCGCTTCCTGGACATGCTGTCGTCGAACCTGCATGGGCTGTCCGCCAACAGCATCGTGGCCAATTCGCTTGTCGACAACGTCGGCCGGCAGACCTACCTGCAGCCCTTCCTGGCCGATTTCACCCGCATCACCGGCGTCCAGGGCCGCATCGCGCTGGTCGACTATCGCGGCCGCTCCATCGGCCGCAGCGGCACCGACAGGTGGGTCGGCGGGGTGCCCTGGATCGCCGAGGCCATCGCCGAGGACCACCCCCGGGCCGGCATCGCCACCGTGGACGATGCGGCGGCGCTGGTGCTGGTCGATCCGGTCACCTACGCCAACACCGGCGCCGCCGAGGGTGCGCTGGTGCTGGCGGTGCCGCTGAAGGAGCTGGGCACCCGCGAGCTGGCGGCCAATTCCAAGGGCATCGTCCACCGGCTGGTGTTTCCCGCCGCCCCCGACGCACCGGCCGCCGACGGGGCCACGGTGTCGACGCCGGTGCAGGTCTCGGGCGAACTGGCGGCGCTGACACCGGTCCTGCACACGACCGTCGACCCGCACCTGGTGTCCGAGCCTCTACAGACCATGGCCGCCTATATCGGCCTGGTTGCCATGGCGGTGGTGGCCCTGGTCGGGCTGGCCGGGCTGCGCATGGCGCGCACCCTCGCCGCCCCCTTGGCCGAGTTGTCGAGCGCCGCCGCCGCGGTGGATTTCGGCGCCGAAGTGCCCCGTCTGGTCGAGGTCCAGGGCGGCACCGCCGAGGTCGACCAGCTGGGCGCCACCATCCGCGAGATGGTCCACCGCCTGAGCGCGTCCTATCATCGGCTGGAGCGCAACAGCCGCGCCCTGTTGCGCAACGCCGAACGCATCGCCAACGTCGGCAGCTGGCGCTGGCGGCCAGGCCAGCCGCACATGACCTGGTCGGAAAAGGTCGACGAGATCTTAGGCGTGGCCGCGGTCGAATCCTTCACCCTGGCCCGGCTGACCGAGGCCGTGCACCCCGACGACCGTCACCTGGTCGAGGACGCCTTCGCCCGCATGAAGAATGGCGGAGAGGTCACCGACCTGGACGTCCGCCTGGCCGACGGGGAACGGGTGGCGCGCCTGAACGGCCGCATGACCGCCGGCGACGGCACCGACCCGCCCACCTGCGACGGCACCCTCCAGGACATCACCGAGGCGGTCATGGCGCGCCGGCGGGTCGAGGAGGCCCGGCGGCGCCTCCAGGCCATCCTGGACAGCGCCCCGGTCGGCCTGGCGATCTTGAGCTTCGAGCGCGAGCTGCTGCTGACCAACCGGCTGTTCGGCCAGATCTTCGGTTTCGACGAGGACATCACCGGCCAGCGTTCGGACATCCTCTACGGCACCCAGGAGCAGTACGAGGACATCGGCCGGCGCGCCTATCCCCTGCTGAAGGGCGGCGACATCTTCCACGACACGGTCCTGATGCGCCGGCGCGACGGCAGCTCCATCTGGTGTTCGCTGACCGCGCGCCTGGTCGACGTGGCCGAGCCTGCGGCCGGCGCCGTTTGGGTGGTCGAGGACGTCACCTCGCGCAAGCAGGCGCAGGAGGCGCTGGTCGAGCGCGAAAACCTGTTCCGCCAGATGTTCGAGGCCGGCGCCGCCATCAAGCTGCTGATCGACCCCGCCGACGGCATCGTGGTCGACGCCAACCCGGCGGCCGCGCATTTCTACGGCTATGGTCTGGACACCCTGCGCGGCATGCGCATGGCCGAGATCAACACCCTGCCGCCCGATCAGCAGCAGACCAACATGGCCGCCGCCGTCACCAACCAGCGCGGCTATTTCCAGTTCCGGCACCGGCTGGCCGACGGCACCATCCGCGACGTCGAGGTCTATACCGCGCGGGTCGAGATCCAGGGCCGCCCGCTGATCATGTCCATCGTCCACGACATCACCGAGCGCGTCAGCTCCCAGGCCGCCCTGGCCGAGGCCCACGCCCGGCTGGAGGGCCAGGCCAAGGAACTGGCCCGCTCGAACGCCGAACTGGAACAGTTCGCCTATGTCGCCAGCCACGACCTGCGCCAGCCGCTGCGCCAGATCGGCAGCTACCTGACCCTGCTCAAGCGCCGGGCCGGCGACAAGCTGGAAGGCGACGAGACCACCTTCTTGGATTACGCCGTCAACGGCGCCAAGCGCATGGACGGGCTGATCCTCAGCCTGCTCGAATACTCGCGCGTCGGGCGCCACGCGCTCGGCCACGAGACGGTGCCCCTGGGCGAGGCGGTGGCCGAGGCGCTGGAAAACCTGCAGCTGGCCATCCGCGACGCCGGCGCCACCGTCACCGTCGCCCCCGGGCTGCCCACCGTCGGCGGCGACCGCAACGAGCTGGTGCGGCTGTTCCAGAACCTGGTCGGCAACGCCATCAAGTACAGCCGCCCCGGCGTGCCCGCCCAGGTCCGGGTCGAGGCCCGCGACGACGGCGACACCTGGCAGGTCGAGGTCACCGACAACGGTATCGGCATCGCCGACGAGCACCGCGAACGCATCTTCGGCATCTTCCAGCGCCTGGTCACCGCCGACCAGTACGAAGGGACCGGGATCGGCCTTGCCGTCTGCCGCAAGATCGTCGAGCACCACCACGGCCACATCTGGGTCGAGGCAGCGCCCGAGCAGGGCAGCCGCTTCTGCCTGCAACTGCCCAAGACCCTGCCCTCGGCGGCGGAGTAGACCTCCATGCCCCAGCGCAACCGCATCGCCCTGTTGCTGGTCGAGGACAACCAGGCCGACGCCGCGCTGGTGGAATACGCCCTGCGCGACTGCACCACGCCGCGCTTCGTGGTGACCCACCGCACCACCCTGGCCGAGGCCCGCCGGGCCCTGGCCGAGGACGGGCCCTTCGACGTCATGCTGCTGGATCTGTCGCTGCCCGACGCCATCGGCGGCGAAGCCGTGCGCCACATGCGCCAGGCCGCCCCCGAACTGCCGATCCTGGTGCTGACCGGCTACGACGATCCCGACTTCGCCGACCAGATGCTGAACCTGGGCGCCCAGGACTACCTGATGAAGGGAAGCGTCGACGGCGCCACCGTGTCGCGGGCGGTGCGCTATGCCATCAGCCGCATGCAGCTGACCATCGAGCGCGAAGCCCATGCCCGCGACGTCGAGCGGCTGGCCGAGGCCGCACGCGCCGCCCGCGACCGGCTGCGCATGTTCATCGACTGCATCCCGCAGCACATCGCCATCCTCGACGCCGACGGCCGCATCGCCCTGGTCAACCGGGCCTGGCGCGACTTCGCCGCCGCCAACGGCGGCGATACCTCCACCTATCACGTCGGCGAGGTGTATGGGGCGGCCTGCGGCGGCACCGGCCTGACCGAACAGGCCATCCGCGAGGTCATCGACGGCGACGCCCCGGGCCTGTCGTTCGAATACCCCTGCCACTCGCCCACCGAGCACCGCTGGTTCAAGGTCGACGTCTCGCCGATCACCGGCGAGGCCCGCGGCGCCGTGGTGGCCCACACCAACATCACCGACCGCAAGCAGGCCGAGTTGAAGGCCGAGGCGGCCAACCAGGCGAAAAGCGAGTTCCTGGCCCATATGAGCCACGAGATCCGCACGCCCATGAACGGCATCCTGGGCATGGTCCACCTGGCGCTGGCCGGCGACATGCCCGCCCGCCAGCGCCAGCAGGTCGAGACCATCGGCCACTCGGCCCGCCGCCTGCTGCACATCATCAACGACATCCTCGACTTCTCGAAGATGGAAGCCGAGCAGCTGATCATCGAGTCGGTGCCCTTCCACCTGCCCCAGGTGATCGACGAGGCGGTGGCCACCGTTTCGCCCTCGGCCCGCGCCAAGGACCTGGTGGTGTCGGCATGGATCGCCCACGACGTCCCCGACTCCCTGGTCGGCGATCCGCTGCGCATTGGCCAGATCCTGGTCAACTACCTGGCCAATGCGGTCAAGTTCACCGAATCGGGCTCGGTGCGCATCGAGGTGGCCATGTCCGGCCACGACCTGCGCATCGCCGTGCAGGATACCGGCATCGGCCTGGCGCCCGAGCAGGTGGCACGGCTGTTCCAGGCGTTCCAGCAGGCCGAGACCTCGACCGCCCGCATCCACGGCGGCACCGGGTTGGGGCTGGCGATCTGCCGCCGGCTTGCCGTGATGATGGGCGGCACCGTCGGGGTCGACAGCACGCCCGGGGTCGGCAGCACCTTCTGGTTCACCGTGCACGTCGGCATCGACGACAGCGGCACCGATGCCTCGCCCGTCGCCGACGATGCCGAAGCTCGGGGCGGCGACCTGGCCCTGCTGCAGGGTACCCGCGTGCTGCTGGCCGAGGACGATCCCACCAACCAGTTGGTCGCCACCGGCCTGCTCGAGGCCGCCGGCATGCAGGTGACCATCGCGCCTGACGGCGCCGCCGCGGTCGAACAGGTCAAGGCGGGCGACTTCGAGATCGTGCTGATGGACATGCTGATGCCCAAGATGGACGGCATCGAGGCCACCCGGCAGCTACGCGCCGACGAGCGCTTCGCCCGCCTGCCCATCGTCGCCATGACCGCCAACGCCATGCGCAAGCACCGCGACGACTGCCTGGCCGCCGGCATGAACGACTTCGTCGCCAAGCCGTTCGACCCCCAGCAGCTCTATGCCGTCATCCGCAAGTGGGCCACCGGGCTCGGCCGCGCCGGAACACTGCCCAGCGGCGTGGCCGCCCAGTTGCAGGGCGCCGACCATTCGCTGCCCTTGGGCATCCCCGGCCTCGACGTCCGCAAGGGCCTGCGGCGGATGGCCGGGATGCGCTCGCTCTACGTCAAGACCGCAGAGCGCTTCGCCGAACAGGCCGACCTGATAGTTCCCATGCGCCGCGCCATCGCGGCCGGCGACCTGGAAACCGCCGCCCGCGACGCCCACAGCCTGAAGGGTGCCGCCGCCATGATCGAGGCCGGACCGGTCCGCGATCTCGCCGCCAGCTTGCAGGACGCGCTCGAGGCCGGCGACACCGCCCTGGGGCTGGTGCTGCTGGGGCGGCTGGAAGCCGAACTGATCCCGCTGATGGACAGCCTGACCGCCTGGAAGGCGGCAAGCCCGCCCTGACCTCACCCCCGGGTGGCGCGCCAGTCGCGCACCGCCTGCGCCGCCTCGGGCAGGTGGCAGACCACGCGCACGCCGGCGGTGCGCCGCAGCCGTTCCACCCCGGCGCCACCGACCCAGATTTCCACCGACGGGTCCACGGACTGGCGCAGGCCGCGCAGGTAGTGGGCGGCATCGCGCAGCGGGTGGGCGGCGCTGAACGACAGGGCGACGATGTCGGCCCGACAGTCGCGCACCGCCGCCGCCAGTTCCTCGGACGGTGTCTGCGCCCCCAGGCGGATGCAGTGCGCCCCTTCCAGCGCCAGCACCGCGTCGGCCATCATCAGGCCGATGGTGTGGATTTCACCGGGCGAGGTCGTCAGCAGCACCCGCGGCTGGCCGGCCGGGTCGGTGATCGGCCGCACCGCCTCATAGAGCAGGTCGACGACGGCATGGCTGTAGAGGTGCTCCTCGAAGACGCGGATGTCGCCCCGCAGCCACGCCTCGCCCACCGCCAGGTTCAGACGGGCCAGCGTGGCGCAGACGAAGTCGGCCAGGCCGTCGCGGGCCAGCCGGGCGCGCAAGCATTGGGCCAGCTGGGCGACGTCCTGGCGGACCAGGGCGCCCAGCACCTCGCCGGCGAAGTCCGCGCCGGGAGCGGTGTCGGCCGGCGGCACCGAAGCCGCCAGCTCCTGCAGCGCCGCCATGTCCAGGCCCACCACCTTGGCCGGCCGCATGCCCGCCCCCAGCAGCCGGCGGACCAGGCGAAGTTGCTGCACCTGCTCGGCCGGATAGACGCGGTCGCCGTTGCCGTCGCGCTGGGGACGGGGAAAGCCGTAGCGGCTTTCCCACTTGCGCACCACCTCGCGCGGCAGGCCGGTCTCCTGCTCGATGTCGGCCACGGGCACCGCCTGGCCCGCCGCCTCGGGGGATGTGGGATTCCGGCCCGCCATCTCGACGTCAATCCTGCCTATTTCGTCCTGGACATAAGAATAATACCAAGCTTCACGGCAAGGGAATGCACGAACGCATAAGACAAGCCTATACGTTTGTCCTGGACAAATTACCACAAACGGAATAGGGTAAATCCCGGATGCGGCAGGAAGCCAAGCGGCTCCGGGCGCATTCGAACAGCGACCGCTTGACCCGCCCCGCCCGGGGCGGACGCCAACAGGCCGCAGCGTGGCAACAGCCGAGCTGGAATGCGGACAATGGCAGGACAGAGTGGAACCGGGGTGGTGGCCGACGGACGCACCGACCTCGACGTCATCCGCGATGCGTTGCGCAGCGACGTGGTGGACATCCTGAAGGCCGAGATCGAACACCTGCAGGCGCTGGGCCGGCACGAAGCCTATGACGCCATCCTGGGCGAACCGACCTTGCTGGCCCAGTCGTTCGCCGTCTTCCGCACCAGGCCCGAGTTGTTCCGCGAGGTGGTCGTCGATTCCCAGTCCCGGCCGGTGACCGCCGACGACGACCAGCTGCAATGCGGCCGGCGCCTCTCGGAAGTGGTCACCCTGGTGGTGCGCGCCTCGGCGCGGCGCTATTTCCGCACCCGGCTCAAGCCGCCGCCCGCCCGCGTCGCCAAGCCGGCGCCCAAGGGCATCTGGCAGCGGCTGACGGCCCTGTGGGCCCCCGAACCGGCGGCTGCCAAGGCCGTCCCCGCAGGGCCGTCCCCGGGCGAACGCCTGTACCAGGCCATGCGCCAGCACCTGGTGTTCGACTGGCAGGCCGCCATGCTGCCCCACTACGTCCCCATCCCGGTGCGGGTGGTCGAGAAGCTGGGCGCCCGCCTGCTCGACATCCAGGAACCGGCGGAACTGCATGCGGTCACCAGCCACGTGGCCTCGGGCACCGAACCCGACCGGACGCCGCTGCTGCTCGACCGCGCCAAGCGCCTGATGGTGCCGAATTCCGAGACCATCGACGCCGACGTGCTGTGGAAGGTCTGCCAGCAGATGGACCTGAAGCGCCTGTTCCCCGGCATGACCGCCGAGGACCTGCAAACGGTGGTCTCGCTGGTCGCCGCGGTGCGCCCGGCCACCGTCGCGTTGATCATGCCGGTGCTGGGCCACGACATCCGCCGCTTCACCGCCTTCCTGATGGTGGCCTACGCCACCCTGGGGCCGCAGCGCTTCCGCCACACCTTCGCCCAGCCCGACCGCACCCTCGAGGTGCGGCGCTGGATGGCCTATCTGGCCACCCACAAGGAGCCGCCGCCGCGCCTCGACGCCATGAAGGCGCTGTACCGGCGCGTGCTGACCAGCGGCGTCGAAACCCAGGAAGCGGCACCCGCACCCAAGCCGCAGCAGGCCAAGGCGCCGACGGTCAACGCGCCCAAGGGCGTCGCCCGGCCCAAGTCGGTGGCGGTGCCGTTCGTGCTGGGCGTCGGCAAGGCGGCCGCCACCGCCTGACCATGGGACAAAGGGGGGGGACCCCGCCCGCTGCCCGCACCTGGTGCCGGCGGCGGGCGGGCAATGCCCCCTTTACCCCCATACCTAGGTCGTATTATCTTACTCTTTCGGTTATTCCCGCATCGGATCCCGTCATGGCCCGACCCACCCGCTTGCTTTGCGTGCTGCTGACGGTGCTCGCCCTGGCGGTGCCGGGAACGGCCGCCCGGGCCGACGACCTGTCGTTCGGCGTACTGACCCAGCGCAGCCCGGTGCTGACCGCCCAGTACTGGAACCCCATCCTGGACTACGTCGCCCGCAAGTCGGGGGTGAAGCTGGCGCTCAAGGTTCCGCGCACCGCGCCCGAGGCCAACGCCGCCATCGCCGCCGGCGAGTACGACTTCACCTATTCCAACAAGATCTTCAACCCGCGCCCTGGCGAGCCGGCCTATCGCGTTGTCGCCCGCCCCGACGGGCCGCCGATCCGCGGCCAGATCGTCACCCTGGCCGATTCGCCCATCCGGTCGCTGGACCAGCTGGCGGGGCGCGAGGTGGGCTTTCCCTCGGTGACCGCCTTCGTCGGCTACGGGGTGCCCATGGACCATCTGATCCGCGCCGGCGTCCACGTCACCCCGGTGTTCGGCGGCAACCAGGAAGGCATCATGGCCCAGCTGAAGCTGGGCAAGGTGATCGCCGCCGGCGTCAACGACCAGGTGATGCGCGAGTTCGCCAGCCGCGAGAAGATGGAATACCGGGTGCTGTGGCAATCGCAGCCCTACCACAACCTGGCCATCGCCGTGCACCCGCGCGTCGCCAAGGCCACCGCCGACGCGGTCCAGCGCACCCTGGCCGGCATGTCGGCCGACCCGGAAGGCATGGCGGTGCTGCAGGCATCGGCCGCCCTGGTCGGCCAGGCCTCGGCCGAGGGCTTTGTTGCCGCGTCGCCCAAGGACTATGCCAACTATGAAGACTTCTACCGCAACATGACGGTGAAGGACTTCCGCTGACATGATCGGACGGGGCGCCATTCTTTGGAAGCGGACGCCCCTCCTCGGCCGGCTGCTGGTGACGGCGGGCCTGGGCCTGATGGTGGCCGAGGCGGTCATGCTGGGCATCTCGGCCCGCCAGGACGCCGAGGACGCCCGCACCGACCTGCAGGAGGAGCTGAAGACCCAGCTGGTGGTCCTGCCCCCCGCGCTGGCCGAGTACGTGGTGGTCGGCGACTTCGCCACCTTGAAGCAGACGCTGGACCGGGTGGCCGGCGACACCCGCATCGCCGAGGTCTACTACATCGACCAATCGGGCGTCATGCTGCGCAGCATTGACGCGCCGCCGCCGGCCAACGTGCCCGGCTGGTTCCGCCACCTCCTGGGCATCGGTGACATCACCGGCACCGCCCCGGTGACCGTGGGCGGCCGCCCCTATGGCGAGCTGACCGTGGTGCTGTCGGCGCAGGCCCAGATCGCCCACATCTTCGCCCAGCTGGTCTACCACCTGGGGGCCCTGCTGGCGGCCCTGGCGGTGGGGTTCGCCGCCATGTGGCAGGTATTGCGCAACGGGTTGCGCCCGCTGACCGAGCTCGAGGCCGCGGCACGGGCCATCGCCGATGGCGACCTCAGCGTGCGACTGGCCGAAGCAGGCAGCCCCGAGTTGCGCAGCGTCATCGTCGCCTTCAACCAGATGGCCGAGGCCACCGGCATCGCCCGCCACCGCCTGGAGTTCTCCAATACCGAGCTGGTGCGCCTGACCGAGGTCACCGCCCATCATCTCCAGGAGCCGTCCCGGCGCCTGGTCACCTTCTCAAGGCGGTTGCGCACCGCCCTGGGCGAACAGGCCCTGCCCGAAGACGCAGCCGCCTCGCTGACCTATATCGAGCAGCAGGCCGGCCGGTTGCGGGCGCTGATCCGCGACATCCAGCTCTATCTGGCCGTCGACCAGTCCAACGACGAGATTGCGCCCCAGTCGGTGGCGGTGGCCATGGGCCTGGTGCTGGCCGAGAAGGGCCGGCGCGAGCAGCTGGAGGCCATCGGCGCCGAGGTCACGCTGGCCTCCACCCTGCCCGAGGTGGCGCTGGAACGCCGGCGCCTGGTCAACGTCTTCGACATCCTGCTCGACAATGCCATCCGCTATCGCCGCCCCGACGTGCCGCTGCACGTCCACGTGTCGGCAGACTGGACGGCAGGCGTCATCCGGCTGCGTTTTGCCGACAACGGCCGCGGCATCGAGCCCGAGTATCGCCAGCAGGTCTTTCGAATGTTCGAACGCCTGCACCCCATGCCCGGCGACGATAGCACAGGCGTCGGCCTGGCGATCGTCCAGCGCATCGTCGAGCATGCCGGCGGGCGGGCCTGGATCGAGGAAACCGAAGGCGGCGGCGCCACCGTCGTCCTGCAATTGCCCACGGGAGTGCCATGAACACCAGCCCCAGCACCAGCCAGACCCCGGTCACCATCCTGCTGGTCGAGGACGAGGTCTCGGATGCCTATCTGGTCACCCAGGCCTTCCAGGAAAACCACATTGCCGTCGACCTGCACCACGTGGTCGACGGAGTCGAGGCGCTGGAATTCCTGCAGCGGCAGGGCAAGTACGGCAATGCGCCCCGGCCCGACCTGATCTTGCTGGACCTCAACATGCCGCGCATGGACGGGCGGCGCTTCCTGGCCGAGATCAAGCAGGACGACCATCTGGCCACCATCCCGGTGGTGATCCTGACCACCTCGGACGTCGAGCGCGACACGGTGTCGTCGTACCGCACCGGCGCCGCCGGCTACATCGTCAAGCCCATCGACATGGAACAGTTCATCGACGTCATCAAGGTGCTCGAAGAATACTGGTTCACCCTGGTCCGCCTGGCGCCCAAACGCACCAGTTGAGGCCGTTGACGACCCGGCCGCAGGTGATATGCTCGCCCCCGGACAGCATTGATCGGGGGAAAGAATGGCCAGCAATTCCATTGTCTTCGAGAATCCGCACACGGCTCACATCCGGACCGCTCCCGTGGGCTTTTCGTGGACCACGCTGTTTTTCGGGTTTTTCGTTCCGCTGTTGCGCAGCGACTGGAAGTGGGCCGTCATCATGCTGATCGCCTCCGTGGTGACCATGGGGCTCAGCAACCTGTTCTTCCCGTTCGTCTACAACAAGTTCTACATCAAGGACCTGGCCAGCAACGGCTTCCTGGTCAAGAGCATCGCGCTTGGCACCGTCGACCAGCTCTCGGTCAGCCTGGGCGTCGCCTTGAAGGGCGTCGAAGCCGCGGCGGCCTGAAGGCCGTCCGGTCAACCGCCGCAGCCCCGTTCGCCGGGCAGGTCGAAGCAGATCCGCGCCCCGTCCGGGGCGGGTTCGTGCCAGATGCGGCCGCCGTGGCGCTGGATGATCGCCTTGGTGATCGCCAGCCCCACGCCGCTGCCCGGATAGCTGCCGTGGCCGTGGAGCCGGCGGAACAGCTCGAAGATGTCCTGGCCGGTGCTCTCGATGCCGATGCCGTTGTCGGCCACGCTCACCAGCCAGCGGCCGCCCGCCCACGCCGCCGTCACGGCAATGCGCGGCGCCACCCCCGGCTTGCTGAACTTGATGGCATTGCCGAGCAGGTTCTGGAACACCTGCCCCATCTGCAGCAGGTCGCCGTCGATGGTGGGCAGGTCGGACACCTGTAGGACCGTACCGGTTTCCGCGATCCACTGGTGCAGGTTGGCCTCGGCGATTTCCAGCGCGTCGGCCAGGTTGATGGGGGCGAACGGCGCCGGCTTGCCGTGGGTCGCCGCATAATGGGCCAACCCGCCGATCAGGTCGTCCATGCGCCTGGCCGCGTCGATCACCAGCCCGGCGAATTCCCGTGCCTCGCCGTCGCCTTCCGCCACGAAGCGGCGCTGCAGCAGTTCGCTGAAGGCGGTGATGGTGCGCAACGGCTCGCGCAGGTCGTGGGACGCCACATAGGCGAAGCGTTCGAGTTCTGTATTGGCCGAGGCCAGGGCGTCGAGGGCGTGCTTGCGCTCGCTGATGTCGGCGAAGGTGGTCATCACCAGCGACGGCGCGCCCGCCGACCACTCGACCACCGTCGCGTTGATGCTGATCCACACCCTGCCCCGGCGGTGGTGGTGGATCCCCATGACCACGCCGCGGCTGGGCTGGCCGGTCTTCAGGGCGACCATCGACGGATGCCGGTCGCCGGGAAACGGCGAGCCGTCCTCGTGGATCGCGCTCCAGCCGGGATCGTCGGAGGTGCGCCCGTGCAGGTCGCTGCGATCGAGCCCCAATATCTCCTCGGCCGCCGGATTGCACCACACGATCCGGCTGTCCCGGTCCTGCACCACGACCCCCTCGGACGCGGTATTCAGCAACGACTCGAAAAATACCTTCCCCAACCGCATCACTTGGCCCCCCCCGCGGACCTCGCTCCAAGCCGGCCGTCCCCCGGCCACCCATAAGGATAGTGAGGCCGCGGTCTAAACGGAAGATGCCATGAATATGTCAAGTTATTCGCGCAACGGGATTGGCGAGTGACCGTGGACCAGAGATGGCGGCCAAAAATACAAAGCCCCCGAAAGGCGTTGCCTTTCAGGGGCTTAGAATGGTGCCCAGGGGCGGAGTCGAACCACCGACACTGCGATTTTCAGTCGCATGCTCTACCAACTGAGCTACCTGGGCACCGGTCGCCGCTGGCGAAGAGAGGGCGCTTATAGAGGACATTCGGGGGGGTGGTCAAGCCCCCTTGGGCGCTTTTTTCAGGCGGGCTCGTCGGGGTCGGGGGTTTCGTCGGTTTCGACGCGGTAGGTGCCGGAAAGCCAGCGGTGCAGGTCGACCTCGGCGCAGCGGGACGAGCAGAACGGATTGCTTTTGGGCGTGGCGGGCTTGCCGCAGATCGGGCAGGGGCGCGCCGGCTGGGGGGTGGGTGTGTCGGCGTCAGGCATCAGGCTTCCTCGATGATGAAATCGTCGCGGGTACGGGTGGCGTCCGGGCGCACCGCCAGGGGGCGGCCCAGGCGGCGTTCGACCTCGGCCAGCGGGCCGGCCAGGGCCATCACCCGGGCGGCGACGTCGGGCGCGGCGACCAGGGCGGGGGCCAGGCCGGGGCGGCGGGCGGCCTCGGCCAGCACCCGGGCCAGGGCGGCGCGGGCCACCGTGTCGGCGGTTGGCCGCGTGCCGCTTTCCAGCAGCAGCTCGCCCAGGGCGTGGCCGCGCCGTTCGCGGGTCAGCTCGACCAGGCCCAGCGGGGAGACGCCGAAGACATGGGTGGGAACCGGGTCGGCGGCAACCGCCTGTTTCAGTTCGGCGGCCAGGGCAGCCAGAGCCCCCCTGCCCTTCTTGGTCGAGACGAAGTCCACCGCCAGCTGGCCGCCGATGTTGCGCAGCCGCAGCTGGCGGGCCAGTGCGGCCACGGCCGCGTGGTTGGCCTCGGCGGCGTTGGCGGGCCCGGAATCCACGTCGACGGCGGTCAGCGCCTGGGTGGGCTCGATGGTCAGGCGGCCGCCGCCGGGCAGCGCCACGGTCGGCGACAGGGCCTCGGTCCAGGCGTCCTCGGCGTCGAAAAGCTCGAACACCGGGCCGGTGCGCAACAACTGGGCCTCGGGGACCAGGGGGCGCAACTCGGCCAGCAGGGCGGGGTCGTCGACGAAGACGCGCGCCACCCTCGGCGCCTCGGCCAGCAGGCGCAGCAGCGGATGGGGCCGCCACAGCACCGCCGGCGCGCGGCCGGCCCGGCAGACGGCATGGGTCCCGGCCCAGTCGGCCCGCAGCCGGGCCAGTTCGTCGGCCACCTGCCCCGGGTCGTGGGCGGCAGGCCGCAGGGCCAGGCCCTCGCCCGGCTGCAGCAGGCCGCCGGCGGCCTCGACCAGCGCGGGGTCGAGCGAACGGGGCGCGGTGACGCCGGGGCGGCCGGGGAACCAGGTCAGGAAGCGCCCGGCCAGGGCGACAGGGGCGGCCAGCACGGCGCCCTTGGCGTCGCGGGCATCGCTGCGCACGGTGGCGGTGATCAACCCGCCCACCGACAGCCCCAGCGCCTTGGCGCCCTGCAGCCAGGCGGGGCGATCGGTGCCGATGTCGACAAAGGCGCCGTCCAGGGTCCGCGCCACCTCGACCACCCGGCCCAGCACCAGCGCGCCGGCCAGCAGGTCGGGGCGGTCCAGGGCGAATTCGACCACGCGGCCGTCCTCGACCAGCGCCATCCGCGTCTGCCCCGGCCCCCAGGCGACCAGGACCTCGGCGGCGTCAGCCATGCAGGGGGAATCCGGCGCCGGCCAGCAGCGCCGCCGTCTCGAACAGCGGCAGCCCGACGACGTTGGAGTACGATCCGCCGATCTGGCGCACCAGCATGGCGGCGCGACCCTGGATGGCGTAGCCGCCGGCCTTGCCGTGCCATTCGCCGCTGGCCAGATAGGCGGCGGTCTCGGCCGCGGACAGGCGCTTGAACACCACTTGGGTGGTGACCACGCGGACCAGCTCGCGGCCATCGGGGGTGATCAGGCAGACGCCGCCGACCACCCGGTGGCGGCGGCCCGACAGCAGGCCCAGGCAGCGCCTGGCGGTGCGCTCGTCCTCGGCCTTGGGAAGGATGCGGCGGCCGCAGGCGACCACGGTGTCGGCGGCCAGCACGAAGGCGCCGGGATGGGCCGGCGCGACGGCGCGGGCCTTGGCCACGGCCAGGCGCTCGGCATGGGGCAGAGGCAGCTCACCCTTGAGCGGGGATTCGTCCAGGTGGGCGGGATCGACCGCGGCCGGCACGATGCCGATCTGGGCGAGCAGGTCCAGCCGCCTGGGGCTTGCCGATGCCAGCACCAGCGTGGGAGTGGAGTTCGTCACGACGTCACTTGAAGCGGATGATCGGCGGAAAGGTGAAGTTTAGACGAATTGGGGTCAAGCACTTTCCGGTCCCTCATTCGCGCGCGATCCCCAGCGGCGGGAAGCGGCGGCGGATGCGGGCCATCAGTTCGTCGCGCACCGCCCGATAGGCGTCCAGGCGCGTCTCGCGGCTGCCTTCCACCAGGGACGGGTCGAAGGTGGGCCAGAACTCGACCTCGCAGGCGTTGGCCCGGGTCAGCTCGACCGCCTTGTGCTGGGCTTCCGGCGACAGCGAGATCACCACGTCGAAGCTGTCGTCGTCGAGTTCCTCGAACACCTTCGAGCGGTGGCGCGACACGTCGATGCCGATCTCGTCCATCACCGCCACCACGAAGGGATCGACGACGCCGGGCCGCACGCCCACCGAATCGACGTAGATGCGCTTGCCGTGGATGCGCTTGAACAGGCCCTCGGCCATCGGCGAGCGCACGGCGTTCAGCGTGCAGCAGAACAGGACGGCCGATGGCAGGTCGCCCACCCTCACCCCCGGATGTGCAGCACGCAGATCAGGGTGAACAGCCGGCGGGCGGTGTCGAAATCGGTTTCGATGCGGCCCTTCAGGCGCTCGCGCAGCAGCTCGGACCCCTCGTTGTGCAGGCCGCGGCGGCCCATGTCGATGGCCTCGATCTGCGACGGCGACGCCTTCTTGATGGCGGCATAGTAGCTTTCGCAGACCATGAAGTAGTCCTTGACGATCTTCTGGAACGAACTGAGCGGCAACGGAACCGCCAGCAAGGGCGTGTCCGCCTGGTCGCGCACGTCGAAGATCAGGCGGTTGTCCTCGAGGCTTATATGGAGATTGTAGGGGCCGCTGTAATCCCCTACGGGGCAGAAGTAATTCTCTTCGATGAGGTCGTAGATGGCGACAGCACGCTCGTGCTCGACCTCGGGAAGACGCCGCACCATGGTCTTCTCGTCCAACTGGACGTGAGCCAGCCGCTGGCGGTGCGGCATGGGCTAGCCCCTCCCGACGTTCAGCCTGATCGCCACCGACAGTCCGTGGGCGCCCAGCCCTTCCGCCTCGGCCAGGCGCACCGCGGCGGGGCCGATGGCCCCCAGCGCGGCGGCGTCGCAGCCGAGCAGCGTGGTGCGCTTCATGAAGTCGAGCACGCCCAGCCCCGACGAGAACCGCGCCGAGCGCGCCGTCGGCAGCACGTGGTTGGGCCCGCCGACATAGTCACCCACCGCCTCGGGCGTATAGCGGCCGAGGAAGATGGCGCCGGCATTGCGCACCTTGGCCGCCATGGCCTCGGGGTCGGCGACGGCCAGTTCCAGGTGCTCGGGCGCGATGCGGTCGATCAGGGGCAGCGCGTCGTCCAGGTGCCGGACCACGATGACGGCGCCGTGGGCGTCCCAGCTGGCACGCGCAATGTCGGCGCGCGGCAGGGTGACAAGGTGGCGGTCGACGGCGCCCATGACCGCGCGGCCGAACTCGGCGTCGTCGGTGATCAGCACCGACTGGGCGGCGGTGTCGTGCTCGGCCTGGCTGAGCAGGTCGGCGGCGATCCATGCCGGGTCGTTGGCGCCGTCGGCGACCACCAGGATTTCCGACGGGCCGGCGATCATGTCGATGCCGACGGTTCCGAACACCTGGCGCTTGGCCGCCGCCACATAGGCGTTGCCGGGGCCGACGATCTTGTCGACCGGCGCGATGGTCTTGGTGCCGTAGGCCAGGGCCCCCACCGCCTGGGCGCCGCCGATGCGGTAGACCTCGTCGACGCCGACCACCTTGGCGGCGGCCAGGACCAGCGGGTTCAGCCGGCCGCCCGGGCTGGGCACCACCATGACCAGGCGCTCGACGCCGGCGGCCTTGGCGGGAATGGCGTTCATCAGCACCGAAGACGGATAGGCGGCGGTGCCGCCCGGCACGTACAGGCCGGCCGCCTGCACCGGCGTCCAGCGCAGGCCCAGACGCACGCCGGCCCCGTCGGTGTGGTGCTGGTCTTCGGGCACCTGGCGACGGTGGAAGTCGGTGATGCGCTCGGCCGCCAGCTGCAGCGCCGCCATCAGGTCGGGGGCCACCGAGGCGCAGGCGGCATCGATGTCGGCCGCCGGAATGCGCAAGGTGGCCGGCGTCAGTTCCAGGCGGTCGAAGCGGGCGGTGTACTCGACCAGGGCGGCATCGCCGCGGCGGCGCACATCGGCCAGGATGCCGGCGACGGCGTCGTTGACGTCCTGGTCGGTCTCGCGCTTGGCGTGGAGCAGCTTGTCGAAGTGCTGCTCGAACCCGGACGCGCTGGCGTTGAGCTCAACCGGCATCGCGGGCCTCGCAGGCGGCGCGGAAGCGGTCGATCCAGCCGGTCATCTCGTCCGGACGGGTCTTGAGCGCGGCGCGGTTGACGATCAGGCGGCTGGTCACGTGGGCGAGCACCTCGACCTCCTTCAAGCCGTTGGCCTTCAGCGTCGAGCCGGTGGACACCAGGTCGACGATGCGTCGGGCCAGACCCAGGGACGGAGCCAGTTCCATCGCCCCGTTGAGCTTGACGCACTCGGCCTGGACCCCGCGGGCGGCAAAGTGGCGGCGCGTCACCTCGGGATATTTGGTGGCGATGCGCACGTGAGACCAGCGCCTGGGATCGTCGGAGGCGGCCAGGTCGACCGGTTCGGCCACCGACAGGCGGCAGCTGCCGATGCCCAGGTCGAGCGGCGCGTAGATCTCGGGGTAGTCGAACTCCATCAGCACGTCGTTGCCGGCGATGCCCAGATGGGCGGCACCGAAGGCGACGAAGGTGGCCACGTCGAACGAACGCACCCGGATGAGGTCGATATGGGCGTGGTTGGTCGAAAAGCGCAAAAGCCGCGACTTGGGATCGTCGAATTCGGGCTCGGGCTCGATGCCGGCGGCGCGAACCAGCGGCATGGCCTCGTCGAGGATGCGGCCCTTGGGCAGGGCGATGACCAGCTTGTCTTCGGTGGACACGGGGATTTCGCTAGCGTCTCGTTCTTGGCGGGACGCCATGTTTACCCGGTTTCGCTCCGGCTTGCCAGCCTGCGAAAAAGATCAGTGGAAGCCGTGGCTGTTCAGGTGCTCGCCGTAGGCCCGGTCCATCTCGAGCGTGTGGGTGACGATCCAGTGCTCAAGGAAGGCCAGGGCTTCGACGTCGAGGTTGTCGATGCTGCCGCGCTGAAGCGACTGGCGCAGCTCGGACAGGCGCATCACCAGCCCGTCATGGGCGGCCTCGTGCTCGGCCAGGCCGGGGAAGCGGGTCTGGCGCATGGCCTCTTCCTCGCGGCGGAAATGATCGTTGGTGTAGCTGAGCAGGCGCTCCAGGATATCGGCGATCACCGTCGACGCCAGGCCGGCGAAGCAGGCGGCGAACAGTTCGTTGTAGATACCCAACAGATGACGGTGGTCGTCGTCGAACTGGCCGACGCCGGTCGTCAGGTCGGATGTCCATGCCAGGCTTCTCATTTACACCCCTGGTTGCTCAGGCCCGCTTCCCCTTTGACACATTATACCCAATGCCTGCCCACCGATCCATGACGGACCGTCTCCCTGTTACCCTTGGTTACCTGAAAAGCGCCGACTTGGGCCGGCGATGGCGCTATAACGGCAGCATGGACACCGGCCCGCACATCCTGGTGGTCGACGACGACCGCGAGATCCGCGACCTGCTGGCGCGCTTCCTGGCCCGCCACGGACTGCGCGTCACCACCGCGCGCGACGGCACCGAGATGGACCACATGCTGGCCGAGCGCCGCATCGACCTGGTGGTGCTGGACCTGATGCTGCCGGGCGAGGACGGGCTGTCCCTGTGCCGCCGGCTGCGCGCCGCCGGCTCGACCATGCCCATCGTCATGCTGACGGCCATGGGCGAGGACACCGACCGTATCGTCGGGCTCGAAATGGGCGCCGACGACTACCTGCCCAAGCCGTTCAACCCGCGCGAGCTGCTGGCGCGCATCAAGGCGGTGCTGCGCCGCGGCCAGGCGGCACCCGAGGCCCCTCCGGCCCGGGCCGGCGCCAAGGCGCGCTTCGCCGGCTGGACCCTGGACCTGTCCAGTCGCGACCTGCTGAGCCCCGAGGGCGTGGTCGTCGCCCTGTCGGCGGGCGAGTTCGACCTGCTGGCCGCCTTCGTCGAGCACCCGCGCCGGGTGCTGTCGCGCGACCTGCTGCTGGACCTGGCCCGCGGGCGCACCGCCATGCCGTTCGACCGCAGCATCGACATCCAGGTCAGTCGCCTGCGCCGCAAGATCGGCGACGACGCCAAGGACCCGCAGCTGATCAAGACGGTGCGCGGCGGCGGCTATCTGTTCACTCCTGCGGTTGACAGGCTATGACCGGCCGCGTCCGCCTTTGGCCCGACTCGATCGTCGGCCGCACGGTGATGGTGCTGCTGGGCGCCCTGGCGGTATCGCTGGCCATGGCGCTGTACCTGTTCGCCGACGCCCGCCACCAGGCCCTGGCGGCCCTGGGCGGGCGAAATGCCGCCGAGCGGGTGGCCGGGCTGGTCGCCCTGGCCGAGCAGACCCCGCCCGACCAGCGCCGCCAAGCCCTGCACAACCTGGACAATCCGCGCTTCCGCGTCGGCTGGGGCCCCAACCCGCTGGTGGTCGAGGCCGAGACCGACGGCCTGGCCGCCATCGTCCGCCCGGTGCTGGAGCGCAGCCTGGAGGGCCGCGAGATCCGCATCGCCGCCGAATCGCCGCCGCCGCCCCCGGCGCCCGGCTTCGGCATGGGTGGTGGCCACGGGCGCGGACCGGGCCAGGGCGGTTATGGCCAGGGCGGGTATGGCCAGGGCTTCGGCATGGGCGGCGGCATGCACGCGCCGTTCGCCGGCCGGGTGCTGCGCATCTCGGTGCGGCTGCAAGACGACAGCTGGCTCAACGTGCTGGCCCCGCTGGAACACGGCGACACCCTGTGGCGGCCCCGCTTCGTGGCTCCGCTGCTGCTGGCGCTGCTGGTGGTGACCGCGGCGGCGCTGTGGGCGGTCCGCCGCGCCACCCGGCCGTTTGCCGCCTTCGCCACCGCCGCCGAGCGGCTGGGCGTCGACGTCGCCTCGCCCCCCCTGCCCGAGACCGGCCCGCGCGAGGTGCGCCAGGCGGCGCTGGCCTTCAACGTCATGCAGGGCCGCATCCGCCGCTTCGTCGAGGACCGCACCCAGATGCTGGCCGCCATCAGCCACGACCTGCGCACCCCCATCACCCGGCTGCGCCTGCGCGCCGAATTCGTCGACGACGACGAGCAGCGGGCCAAGATGCTGGCCGACCTGGAAGAGATGGAGGCGATGATCGCCGCCACGCTGGCCTTTGCCCGCGACGACGCGGCGCGCGAGCCGCGCGTGCGGGTCGACGTCGCCTCGTTGGTCCAGGGCCTGGTCGAGGACATGGCCGCCGCCGGGGCCCCGGCCACCTACCAGGGCCCCGACAGCCTGGTCATGGAAGCCCGGCCGTCGGCGCTGAAGCGCGCCCTTGCCAACCTGGTTGACAACGGCGCCAAGTACGGCGGGGCGGTACGAGTTTCCTTGTCCGACAATGAGTTGGAGGCCGTCGTTGCCCTGGACGACGACGGGCCGGGCATCGCGGAAGCCGACGCCGAGCGGGTGTTCGCCCCCTTCGTCCGCCTGGAAGGCTCGCGCAGCCGCGACACCGGCGGCACCGGGCTGGGGCTGGCGGTGGCGCGCGCTGCGGTCCGCGCCCACGGGGGTGACATCCGGTTGACGAACCGCGCCAAAGGCGGCCTGCGCGTCACCGTCACCCTGCCCAAGGCATGAGTCCATGAAGATCCAGCGCGGCGGCGTCGCCTATGCCCTGGCGGCCTACGGGTCGTGGGGGATGTTCCCAGCCTTCTGGAAGCTGCTGGCCATGGTGCCGGCCATCGACGTGCTGGCCCACCGGGTGGTGTGGTCGCTGGTGGTGGTGGCCCCGGTGGTGGCGTGGCGCGGCCGCTGGGGCGAGTTGACGGCCATCCTGGCCTCGCGCCGCCTGATCCTTACCCTTCTGGCGTCAACCCTCTGCATCAGCCTGAACTGGGGCATCTTCGTCTGGGCGGTGGGGCAGAACCGGGTGCTGGAATGCAGCCTGGGCTATTTCCTCAACCCGCTGGTCAACGTCGCCCTGGGCGTGGCGGTGCTGGGCGAGCGCCTGCGGCCCCTGCAATGGGCGGCGGTGGCGCTGGCCGGCGGCGGCGTGGTGGTGCTCGCAATCGCCACCGGCACCCCGCCCTGGGTGGCGCTGGTGCTGGGCGTCAGCTTCGGCATCTACGGCCTGCTGCGCAAGCGTGCGCCCCTGGCCCCGCTGATCGGCCTGGCGGTCGAGACCGGGCTTTTGGTGCCCGCCGCCCTGGCCTATCTCGCCTGGCGCGGGCCCGTCGCCCTGGGCCCCGATCTCGGCACCACCGCCATCCTGATGGCCGGCGGCATCGCCACCGCGCTGCCGCTGATGTGGTTCACCGCCGCGGCCCAGCGCATGCCCTATGCCACCCTGGGCTTCTTCCAGTACCTGGCCCCCACCGGGCATTTCCTGCTGGCGGTGTTCGCCTATGGCGAGCCCCTGTCGGCCGCCCATCTCACCACCTTCGCCGCCATCTGGGCGGCCATCGCCGTCTACCTGGTTGACAGCTGGGTCGCCCGCCGCCGGAGCACGCCATGACCGTCGACATCGCCTCGTTCGCCACCCGCGAGGGCGCCGGGATGGCGCTGGCCGACACGGTCGCCCAGCTGCTGGCAGAGGCGGTGCGCAACCGCGGCCGGGCGACGCTGGCGGTTCCGGGCGGCCGCTCGCCGGTGGCGTTCTTCGACGCCTTGTTCCCCCAGGCGCTGCCGTGGGAGCGCGTCGCTGTCACCCTGACCGACGACCGCTGGGTGCCAGAGGACTCGCCCGACAGCAACCTGGGACAGTTGCGCCGCCACCTGGCGGGGGCGCGCTGCCGTGTGGTGCCGCTGGCCGGCGCGGAACCGACCCCTTCCGACGGCGCCCAGGCGGCGGCAGAACGTCTGGCGGGGCTGGGTGGCCCCTTCGATGCGGTGGTGCTGGGGCTGGGTGACGACGGCCACGTGGCCTCGCTGTTCCCGGGCCAGCCGCTGGACGCGGCCGCCCCCTGCCTGCCCGGCATCGCCCCGGTGGCGCCTGCGGCCCGGATCAGCCTGTCGCTGTCGCGCCTGTTGGCGACGCGCGCGCTGTTCCTGTTGTTCGGGGGCAGCCATCGCCTTGGCCTGGTCCAGGCCCCGCCCCCGGGCCTGCCGGTCACCGCGGTCCTGGAGCAGGCCGCGACGACGGTGCGGGTAATCCACTACCGCGACTAGAGCCCGGCTCCGCCTGCCTGCACGTCCAGGCTCACCGGTCGCCGGCAGATGCGGGATCGCCGCTGAGCGCCTTGGCCAGTTCGTAGACGCGCTTGCGCACCAGCGGATCCTGGATGCCGTAATAGGCGCGGACCAGTTCCAGGGTCTCGCGCTTGACCATGGGGTCGCGTTCGGGCAGGGGCGGCATCTCCTCGGCCAGGCCGAAGAAGCCGGCGACCGGCGCATTGACCAGCGCCACCGGCATGTCGTCGTAGAAGAAGGACACCGGCACGTCGAGGACGCGGCAGAGGTCCCATAGCCGGCTGGCACCGATGCGGTTGGTGCCGCGCTCGTACTTCTGGACCTGCTGGAAGGTCAGGCCCAGGGCCTCGCCCAGCTTTTCCTGGCTCATCCCCATCAAGGTGCGCCGCAACCGCACGCGTGCGCCCACATGGGCGTCGACCGGGTTGATCATGCCTTCCCTGGTCCTTCCCCGCCCCCTGCTGCTCATGCACCGTCTCCCTGCCGCCGGACCACCCCGTTTGTATCACCTCGCCACGCGGCTGTCTCTATTTTTCCGCGAACCTCATTGGTGCAAAATGCCACTATCCATATTGCAATCCCCGGCCACCGGCGGGCTTAAGGAATTTGAAAGGGCAGCCGAGGGATAATGCAACCCAAAGGACCAAACCCATGCGCCCGATGACCGTACAGCCCTCTCCCGACCACGCCCCCGACGACGGCCCCGACCCGGTGCGGCGCCATCGCATGGCCGGTTGGCTGGTGGTGCTGTTCTCGCTGGGCTGGTTGGGCGCGGTCGGCTGGACCCAGTTGGTCGAGCCCGCCACCGAACTGGTCGCCAACCACACCACACCGACGGTCCAGCAGCAGATGCGCAAGTGCGAAGGCAGTTTCCACCAACGTTACGACTGCAAGCAGCAGATCCTGCTGGCCGGCGAACGCTGGGGCATGGAACGGGTATTGGACCGCATGCTGCTGGTGCTGGCCCCGCCGGTATCCCTGTGGCTGGTGTGGGGCGCCATGCGTCCCAAGGCGGGGCGCTGATGGGCGGCCTTCCCGTCTTCCCCATCGCCCTGCTGATCGGCACCCTGATCGGCGTCGTGCTGATGGCCGGCGCCGGCCTGGACGAGATGTGGGGCTTCTCGCTGATCGCCGCCATCACCGTGGTCGGCGTGCTGATCGACGCGGCCCGCGGCCGCTTCCGCTGACCCCCCTTCCCTAAGGGATGATCTTCCACGACCCGTCCGGCTGGTGGCAGGCGGTGCCGTAGGCCGACTGGCTGCGGCCGTCGATGGTGACCTGCTGCTGGAACTCGCGGCACGGGTTGCCGCTGGCGTCGGCACCCTCGCGCACCGGGGTGATGGTGCCCGAATGGCCGGTGTCGGGATTGTTCCAGGTGATCGAGTGCCCGAGCGGCGCATCGAAGGCGGTCTTCTCGGCCCGGGATTCCGCCGCCTGGTCGGCGCGGTCGAGCGAGGTGCCGACCTCGTGCCCGACGAAGGCCCCCAGCAGCGTGCCCAGCGCCGCCGCGGCGACACTGCCGGTGCCGTGGCCGAACTGCGCCCCGGCCAGGCCGCCGCCGATGGCGCCCAGCAAGGTGCCGCCGGTCGTCTTGTTGGCGCCGAATTCGCCGGGCGCATTGCCGCCGCCGGTCTGGGCGCACCCCGCCAGCATCAGCGCCACTGCCACCGTCGCCATCTTGCGCATCGCACCCTCCGCCCCGTGGTCGCCTGACAGATAGGCAGCCGCACGGGCCGCCGCCCTCCCTCTTGCGATGGGCTCGCCCTTCCGTGCGATACTGGCCGACCGACCAGACAGCCAGCGGATGCCCCGATGACGCCCGAGCAGTTCACCTCCCTGATGAACCCCATCATCGACACCATCGCCTGCCGCCCCGTCGAGCGCGAGTTGGCGGCCGTTCTGGACGCCGCCTTTCCCGGCGACGGCCCGGTGGTGACGGGCATCGAGGCCGCCTGCCACCAGGCCATTGCAGCCGGCTGGATGTGCGCCCACGGGGGCGAGGGCCGCAGGTTCGGACGCGTGATCGAAGCCACCCCGGAGACCCGCGACCTGTCGGTGGACGTGGTCGACCTGACCGAGATCGTCGGCCCCCACCACCGCCATCCCAACGGCGAGATCTGCCTGGTTATGCCGGTCGACCCGGCAGCCCGCTTCGACGGCCACGGCCGCGGCTGGTGCGTGTTCAAGCCCGGCTCGGCCCACCGCCCCACCGTCAAGGGCGGCCGGGCGCTGGTACTTTACCTGCTGCCCGGCGGCGCCATCGAGTTCACCGGGCAATAGCGGCCCCTACAACCGCTCTTCGGTCACCGCCGGCCGCGGCGCAGCCTGGGGCGGCGGCGGCACGTCGCGGGCAGCCGGAGGAGCAGGCGGCGGCGGCGCCATGCCGTTGTCGCGGCGCCAGCGGTTGGCCGCGTCGATGGTGGCGGCGTTGAGCTCGCCGTCGACGCCGCCGCGGTAATAGCCCTTGTCGGCCAGCATGCGCTGCAGCCCGGCCACCTGGGCCTTGACCGGATCGCCGGCCTCGGGGCCGGGATCGGTGACGGCAGGGGGCGGGGCCGGCGGGGCCGGCGGCAGGTCGGCGGCGACGCGGGCGCCCTTGGCCACCTTGGGGCCGAAATTCAGCATGTTCAGCACCGCCTGGTCAGCGATGCCGTCGACCGGCAGCCCCACATCGGCTTGATAGTCGCGGATGGCGGCACGGGTGGCCGCCGACACCCGTCCGTCCGCCGGGCCGGCATAATAGCGCCGCTGGGCCAGCTGGCGCTGGATCTCCGAAATGCAGCTTTGCGCCAAGCCGGGGGCGAAGCGGTGGCCGTCCCCCTCGACGTCGGCGCGCACGGGCTGGACGGCAAGCATCAGGACGATGGCGGCGACGAACATGCGCATGGCGGCCCCCCTTCATGGGACGGGGATGATCACACCACGCGATTGCGGCTGATCTAAGGCGTCTTTGGGGCGTCCAGCTCGGCGAAGACCTCGCGGGCCCAGCGCACCCCTTCCTCGGCTGCCGGCGCGCCGCAATAGACCATGACCTGCAGCAGCACCTCGACGATGTCGTCGCGAGAGGCGCCGTTGTTGAGCGCGCCCTTGACGTGCAGCTTGAACGCATGGGCGCGGTTCAGCGCCACCATCATCCCCAGGGTGACCAGCGAGCGGGTGCGGCGGTCGATGCCGTCGCGCGACCACACCTCGCCCCAGCCGTAGCGGGTGACCAGGTCCTGGAAGGGCGCCACGAAGGGATCGGGATCGGCGGCGATGCGGTCGGCATGGGCGTCGCCCATGATCTCGCGGCGCACGCGCCGGCCACGCTCGGTGGCGGTCTCGTCAGTCTTGCTCATGGGGGAAGTGTGCCCGAGCTCAGGCCAGGATGTCGAGAACCGCCTGATCCATTCGCGCCACGGTGGCGAAGGTCTTGGCCGCCGCCCCATAGGCGGACTTCGACATCATCAGGGTGGTGACCTCGCGGGCCAGGTCGACCTCGCCCGCCGGCGGCGTCGCCACGTCGGCCACTCCGGCCGGCTGCTGCGCCACCAATTGGCCCTGCTGGGCGGCAAAGTCGGGCGTGTTGACATTGACGATGTTGACCGCCGCCCGGTTCGCCACCGAAGCCTGCGCCGTCAACGCCGAAGCCAATCCGCCCAGGGCCTGTATGCTCATCGCCCACCATCCTGTTCGGTTGGCATCATAGCGCAGAAGGCGGGCGGAAGTCTGTGAAAGACGTCACAGAGGGGAGAGGGCCGCACTGCCGGCAGCGCGGCCCCGCGGCCTCAGTTGCGCGCCCCGGTCTCCTGACAGCCGATCGAGAAATACTTGATTACCGCCTGGATCTCGCTGGTGCCGTAGCCGCCCAACGCCTTGCGGCCCTTCAGCGCCATGGCGGCCTCCTTGGCGCTGCCGGCGAAGGCGTCGTTGGGCTTCGCGCAGAAGGCCTTCCAGTCGGAAATGCCGCCCTGAACCTCGGCGGCGATCTTCTGGGCATCCGTGCTCTGCCCGGCGATCATCGCGTCGGCCTGCGGAGTGGCCGGCTTCTCGGCAAGCGCGGGGGTGGCAAGGGCGATGCCGACGGCGGCAAGAACAACGGCAATCCTCATCGTTTCCTCCTGCAAGATAAGTACTTACCGAGGTGACGATGACGAGCAGGCAACGGCCGTTCAACCTGGAAACGTCGTGATATGCCAATGTCCATAACCATGAATATCGTCATATGCCCTTCCGCCGTAAGGGCCTAACCGGAGGCTACACCGACCAATGCATACGCAAACATATGCGATGACAGACATGACAATATATTTACTTTCAGTAACTTGAGCGCGACCGAGGCTGGACAGCGCACCCGCCAGACGCGATAATTGCCTATAGCTTTCGCTTCGGGTCCGGCATGTCGTCGCTTATTTCGCACGCCTCCCACTTGGCCAACGACGCCTTGGCCGTCTTCGCCTTCGACGGACGGCTGGTGGAGGCCAACGAGCGCTTCTGGGAGATGTACGGCCATGCGCCGGCGGACCTGCCGTCGCTGACCGTGGCGACCCTGCGCAGCCCGGCGGCGCGGGCCACCCTGGACGCCGACCTGCGCCTGAGCGGCGAACTGGGCGCCTGGACCTTCGAGACCGAGCACCAGCGCAAGGACGGCGCCGTGTTCCCGGTCGAGGTCAGCACCCGGGTCATCACCTTCAAGGGCGAGCGCTACCGCGTCAGCCTGATCCGCGACATTTCCGAGCGCCGTGCCGCAGAGGCCCGCATCACTCGGCTGACCGCGCTGTACCGGACGGTGACCGCCGCCCACCAGGCGCTGCTGCATTCCACCACCGCCGACGAAGTGTTCACCCGCATCTGCACCATCGCCACCGAATTCGGGCTGAAAATGGCCTGGGTCGGGCTGGCCGACGGCAACGCCGTCCGCCCGGTGAGCTGGTCCGGGGCCGGCAGCGAGTACCTGGACGGCCTGGTGATCACCATCGATCCCGCCGCCCCCACCTCGCTGGGTCCCACCGGGACCGCGGTGCGACTGGGCAAGCACGTGATCTGCAACGACTTCCAGCACGACGAGCACACCGCTCCCTGGCACGCACGCGGCCAGCAGTACGGCTGGGGCGCCTCGGCCGCCTTCCCGCTGTTCCGCCAGGGCCGGCCGGTGGGGGCGCTGACCATCTACAGCGGCGAGGCCAACTATTTCGGCGTCGAGGAAATCCGCATGCTGGACGACCTGGCGCTGGACATCTCGTTCATCCTCGACCGCATCGAGACCGAAAACCGCAAGGACGAGCTGGAAATCGCCCTGTATCGCAGCATCGACCAGCTTGCCGACGCCAACATCGAGCTGGAGCGCTTCAACGAGATCTATTCCCACGACCTGCAGGAACCCATCCGCACCGTGGTCAGCTTCGCCCAGCTGCTCGAGCGGCGCCTTGCCGAACACCCGGACGGCGAGGTCGGCTCGCTGCTCAAGACCATCATCGAAGCCGCCCTGCGCATCCGCCAGCTCAACAGCGACCTGCTGGCCTTTGCCCGCACCCGCCACGCCGACCGGCCGCTGCAGGCCGCCGACACCGCCCGGGCGCTGCAATACGCCATCGGCGAATTCCAGGACCGCATCGCCCTGGCCGACGCCGAACTGCGCATCGCCCCCCTGCCCTCGGTGCTGGGCACCGACGAGGAGGTGCGGCAGATCTTCGTGGCGCTGGTGTCCAATTCACTGAAATTCGCCAACCCGGGGCGGCGCCTGGTCATTGAGATCCAGGCGCGGCACGAAGGCGAATTCCGCCACTTCACCGTCCGCGACAACGGCATCGGCATCGGCCAGGACTACCTGGAAAGTGTGTTCGGCATCTTCGTCCGCCTCCACCCCACCTCGGCCTATCCCGGCTCGGGCGTCGGCCTGGCCATCACCCGCAAGATCGTCGAACGCCTGGGCGGCAAGGTGTGGGTGAATTCCGAACTGGGTGTCGGAACCACGGTCCACTTCCTGCTGAAAGCGGCACCGCAGTAGCCGGCACGCCTGGCCGCCAGCCAAAACATCACTTATTTCAAGGGGATGGATGGTGCTGCCGAGTGGAATCGAACCACCGACCTTACCCTTACCAAGGGTATGCTCTACCGACTGAGCTACGGCAGCAGCGCCATTCGCGGGATCGGGAGGCTTTGTGGGCGCCCCGGCGAAGAGGGCGACCTTATGCCACAGGCGATTTCGTGGTGCAAGCCTCATTTCGGGGCCGTTGACGGATCGTGTGGGCGGCGCCACAGTGCGGCCATGAAGAGCAAGGATTCTCCCACCCTGGGCGACGCCGGCCGGGCCGAGGCCGAGGCCAGGCGTGCCCGCCAGGCCGAGGCGCTGCGCGCCAACCTGGCCCGGCGCAAGGCGCAGGCCCGCGCCCGCACCGACTCCCCCGCCGACGAACCGCCTCCAACGCCCGAGGAAACCTGAGCCATGCCCGTGATGCCCGACACCTGGATCCGCGAGATGGCGACCACCCGCGGCATGATCGAGCCGTTCACCGAGAAGCTGCAGCGCGAGGGCGTGATCTCGTACGGGCTGTCGTCCTATGGCTACGACGCCCGCGAGGCGCCGCAGTTCAAGATCTTCACCAACGTCGATTCGGCGGTGGTCGACCCCAAGGATTTCTCGCACCAAAGCTTCGTCGACCGCGACACCGACGTCTGCATCATCCCGCCCAACAGCTTCGCGCTGGGCCATACGGTCGAGTACTTCCGCATCCCGCGCGACGTGCTGGTGATCTGCCTGGGCAAGTCCACCTATGCCCGCTGCGGCATCATCGTCAACGTCACCCCGCTCGAGCCCGAGTGGGAGGGCCACGTCACCCTGGAATTTTCCAACACCACCCCGCTGCCGGCCAAGATCTACGCCAACGAGGGCGCCTGCCAGTTCCTGTTCCTCAAGGCCGATTCGGTGTGCGAGACCTCGTACCGCGACCGCGCCGGCAAGTACCAGGGGCAACGGGGCGTCACCCTGCCCCGGCTGTAGGCTGTCGATGACCGACGTTCAGGCCGAGGTCACCGACTGGCTGTCCCAGCCGGCCACCCATGGCGGCGAGGCGCCCGAGCGCATCGACACCCACATCTCGACCGTGTTCCTGGCGGGCGGGCGGGTGCTGAAGCTTAAGAAGGCAGTGCGGCTGCCGTTCCTGGACTTTTCGACCCTGGCCGCCCGCCGGGCCGCCTGCGAGGCCGAGCTGGCCATCAACCGCCGGGCCGCCCCCCAGCTGTATCTGGGCCTGCGCGCCGTAACCCGCGGGCCCGCCGGGCTGGCGCTGGACGGCGACGGCGAGGTGGTCGACTGGCTGGTCGAGATGCGCCGCTTCGACCAGGACACCCTGTTCGACCGTCTGGTCCGCCGCGGACGGCTTGACCGCAACCGCATGGTCGAGCTGACCGAGGCCGTCGCCGCCTTCCACGCCTCTGCCCCGGTGCGACCGGACCGTGGCGGCGCTGCGGGCCTGCGCTGGACCATCGACACCAACCGCACCTCCATGCGCACCTCCGACCTGCTGCCGGCAGCACAGGTCGAGGAGCTGGCCGAGGCCTCGGGGGCGGCATTGGCGCGGTGGACGGCGCGATTGGAGGAGCGCCGCGAGGGGGGGCTGGTGCGCCAGTGCCACGGCGACCTGCACCTGGGCAACATCTGCCTGTTCGGCGGCAAGCCCACCTTGTTCGACGCCATCGAGTTCAGCGAGGACATCGCCTGCGTCGACGTGGCGTACGACCTGGCCTTCCTGCTGATGGACCTGGACCGCCGCGGCGCCCGCGGGCTTGCCGCCTATGTGCTGAACCACTGGCTGGACCTGACCGGCGATTTCGCCGCGGTGGGGCCGATGCCCCTGTTCCTGTCGCTGCGCGCCGGGGTGCGCGCCCATGTCAGCGCCACCATGGCCGCCCACGCGACGGGGCCCGAGCGCGACCGCCTGGCCGAGGACGCCCTGGCCTATCTCGAGGCGGCACGGGGCTATCTGGCGCCGCCGCCGCCACGGCTGCTGGCGGTGGGTGGACTGTCGGGCAGCGGCAAGAGCCGCATGGGCCGCGAGCTGTCGCCCTTCCTGGCGGTGCCCGGCGCCGCGGTGGTGCGCTCGGACGTGCTGCGCAAGCACCTGATGGGAGTGGCCATCCACGACCGCCTGGGCCCCGAGGGCTATACCCTCGAAGCCGGCGAGCGCACCTACGACGCCCTTTACGACACCTGCGCCCGGGTGCTGGCCGACGGCCACTCGGCGGTGGCCGACGCGGTGTTCGCCAAGCCCCACCAGCGCGAGGCCATCGAGCAGGTGGCCAGGCGCGCCGGCGTGCCCTTCGACGGTTTGTGGCTGGAGGCTGCGCACGAGGTGGCGGCCAAGCGCATTGCCAAGCGGCGCGCCAACGCCTCGGACGCCACCGTCGCCGTGCTGGAAGCCCAGCTGGGCTACGACCTGGGCCCCATCGCCTGGACCCGCATCGATACCGGCGGGCCCAAGGACGCGGTGCTGGCGGCCGGGCGCAACGCCCTTGGCGTATGAGAGGTATCCTTTCGCACCCGATTTCCAAGCGCCCCGTTCCGGCGCATAATTTCCTTGGACGACAACCCGGGAGAACGGTCATGGCCGCGTACAAGAGCATCCTGGTTCCGGTGAGCGACGCCAAGACCGGCGCCGGCCCGCTGGACGCCGCCTTCCGCATGGCCGGCCGCTTCGGCAGCCACGTGGTGGCGCTGCACGTGCGCACCGACCCCACCGCCGCCGTGCCCCTGGTCGGCGAAGGCATGTCGGGCGCCATGGTCGAGGAAATGATGAACATCGCCGAGGCCCAGGCTGCCAAGCGCGCCGCCGCCGCCCGCGTGGTGTTCGACGAGATCGTCGCCCGCCACGGCGTGCCGGTCAAGGACGTGCCGCCCGCCGAGGGCCTGAGCACCGAATGGCTGGACGTCACCGGCCGCGAGGAGGAAGTGGTCGCCCGCCGCGGCCGCCTGGCCGACCTGGTGGTGATCGGCCGCCCGGATGCCGAAGACGAAATCCCGTCGCTGATGACGCTCAACGCCGCCCTGATGGAAAGCGGCCGCCCGCTGCTGCTGATCCCGCCGGGCGAGCCGGTCGAGGGCTTCGGCCGCCGGGTGGTGATCGCCTGGAACGGCAGCGCTGAGGCCGGCCGCGCCGTCGCCGCCGCCATGCCCCTGCTGGCCGCCGCCGAGACGGTCGCCATCTTGTCGGTGGCCGAGAACGAACGCACCGGCGCCGCCCCGGCCGCCGAGCTGGCCACCTACCTGGCTTGGCACGGCATCACCGCGACGCCGCGGCTGATCCACGCGCCCGGCAAGCACGCCGGCGAGGAACTGCTGCGCGAGGCCGCCAACGCCGGTGCCGACCTTCTGGTGATGGGCGCCTACACCCATTCCCGCCTGCGCCAGATGATCCTGGGCGGCGTCACCCGCCACGTGCTGCATCAGGCGGCGATCCCCTGCCTGATGAGCCATTGAGGCCGATGAAGGAAGCCCTCTCCCTCAAGGGAGAGGGCGGAAAAGGGTGATCAGAACCGTTCCGACAGCCAGATGGCCAGGCGGCAGCCGGCCTTGATGCCGGCGGACAGCAGGGGATAGGCCGGGGCGCTTTCGGCGCCGTGGGCCAGGCCGATGTCGCGGTGTTCCAACTCGTCGGCGCGGAAGGCCTCGATGGTCGCCTTCAGTTCGGCCTCGTCCTCGCCCAGGGCTTCGGCCTGGGCGGCATAATGTTCGTCGATGGCCTCCTCGACCGCCACGGTGCAGGCCATGGCGGCGCGCTCGCCCAGCAGCGCCGTGCCCGCCCCGAGGGCGAAGCCGGCCAGATGCCACAGCGGCGACAGCACGGTCGGGCGCACCCGGCGCTCGGCGATCAGCTTGTCGAAGGTTTCCAGGTGATGGCGCTCCTGCTCGGCCATGCGGTCGAGCAGCGGGCCGGCCGGCCCCTTGCCCAGCACCGCCTTCTGGCCCTGGTAGATGCGCACCGCACCCAGTTCCCCCGCCTGGTCGACGCGCAGGAAGCGGGCGACCAGCCGGTCGCGGTCGAGGTCGCCGGGAATTCGGTCCTGGGCCGTCATCGTCGTCATGCCATTCCCCCCATGCGCCGGCCCAGCAGCAGCGTCAGCGCGCCCAGGCCGGTCGAATAGACCACGTTCAGCCCGGCCATGGTGATGCCGTGGAACGACCACTGCGGCCGGTCGCACGACACCTCGGCCGGGCGGCTCATCTGGGCGGCCAGGTCGGCCACGTCGATGGCGGCAACGTCGCCGCCGCTGCATACCAGCGACGCCCACCAGTGCTGCTCGACGCCGACGTGATAGACGGCGATGGCGCCGTTGGCGACCAGCAACGCCCCGGCCAGGGTCAGCAGGATCCCGGAGCTGCGCGGCCCCGCGGCCAGTGCCGCGGCGGCCAGAAGCGCGGCCAGGGCGAACGGCACCCGCTGGATCAGGCACAGATTGCACGGCTGCAGGCCGAAGACGTACTGGGCGGTGAATGCCGAGACCAGCGCGCCCAGGCAGGCCGCCAACACCAGGATCGAGAGAGGTCGGGTCGTCATGGCGGCGGATCATAGCGCCGCCGCCGCGGCTTGACCACCACGTCCCGATCTGCCATTTCCCGACGGATGGAGACGACACTCGACGCCATCCGCACCGGCGGCAAGGCGGCGCTGGCCCGGGCGCTGGCCCGGCTGGAAAGCGCCCCCGACGCGCCCGAGACCGCGGCACTGCTGGACGCGGCCTATGCGGAACCCGCGGCCCAGGTGGTGGGCATGACCGGCCCGCCGGGCGTGGGCAAGTCGACCCTGATGAACGCGCTGATCAAGGCGTGGCGCGACCGCGGTCGCCGCGTCGCCTGCATCGCCGTCGACCCGTCGTCGCGCCGCTCCGGTGGCGCGCTGCTGGGCGACCGCACCCGCCTGACCACCGACCCCGAGGACAGCGGCATCTTCGTCCGCTCCATGGCGGCACGCGACCGCCTGGGCGGGCTGGCGGGGCTGACCGTATCGGCCATGGTGCTGATGCGGGCGCTGTACGACGTGGTGCTGATCGAGACCGTCGGCGTCGGCCAGAGCGAGACCGACGTGGCCGGCGTCGCCGACACGGTGCTGTTCTGCGTCCAGCCTGGCTCGGGCGATTCGCTGCAGTTCATGAAGGCGGGCATCGCCGAGATTCCCCACCTGGTCGTGGTGACCAAGGCCGACATGGAAGCGGCCGCCGCCCGAGCCCGGGCGGACGTGCTGGGCGCGTTGTCGCTGGCCGGCGACGACGAGCGCGACGGCTGGACGGTGCCGGTGCTGCTGGTCTCGGCCGCGCGCCGCGACGGCATCGACGAGCTGGTGGCCGGCATCGACGCCCATTTCGCCCACCTGGCCGAAGGCGGTCGGCTGACTTCCGCCCGCCACGACCAGGCCGCCCGCTGGCTGGTGGACTCCGTCCGCGAGCGCTTCGGCCGAGACGGCGTGCGCCGTGCCGGCGACCTTGCCCTGCGGCTGGGCGAGTCGCCCTTCCGACGGCTGGCCGAGGTGGCAGGACGGTTGACGGTCGCTTGACCGGTTCTCAACTATTCGCGGATATTGACAATGGCGGGGCAATAGGCGGACCATCCCCGGATGTCAACGGGGGAAGACGTGCCGCAGGCCATGTCTGCCTATTCAGCTACTGTGGTGCTGGATCACGAGCTGCTCGAGCTCGTGTCGTCACTGGTCTGCCTGCTGCGCGGCGGGCGCATCGACTTCATCAACCAGGCCGGAGTGCGCATTCTGGGCCTGAAATCAGCCGACCAGGCCGCCGGCCACCCCTTCGACGAATTCATCGAGGCCGACTACCGTTTCCTGCTGGAAGCCGGCTGGGACCTGCTGGCTGAGGAAGATTTCCTGCCGCTGAAGCTGCAGCGCGTCGACGGCTCGATGTTCGAGGCCGAGGTCCGCGTGCGCCGGGTCGCCTCGGACGACGTCTTCCTGATCGAGGGCCGCGACATCTCGAAGGCGCTGCGCTCGGCCGAGGCCCTGCGCGAGCGCGAGGAGCGGCTGCAGGGCATCCTGTCCTCGGTGGCCGAGGGCATCGTCACCATCGGCGAGCACGGCCTCATCGAGTCGGCCAACCCGGCGGCCGAGCGCATGTTCGGCTTCCCGCCGGGCAAGCTGGCCGGCATCGCCATCGGCGCCCTGATGCCCGAGGAACTGCGCGAACGCCACGAGCGCATGTTCACCCGCCTGCTGGCCGGGCCGTCCAGCGCGCTGCTGGGACGCGCGGTCGATACCATGGGCCGGCGCCACGACGGCACCTTGTTTCCCATGGAGATCTCGATCAGCGAGCTGCGCCACGGCAAGGCGCGCCTGTTCACCGGCATCGTCCGCGACATCTCCGAGCGCAAGGAGAACGAGGATCGGATCAAGCGCCTGGCCCATCACGACAACCTGACCGGGCTGCCCAACCGCAACCTGTTGAACGACCGCATAAACCATGCGCTGGCCCGCGTGCGCCGCCATGGCGGGCGCATGGCGGTCCTTTACGTCGACCTCGACAAGTTCAAGCCCATCAACGACACCCTGGGCCACAAGGCCGGCGACATGGTGCTGAAGGAAGTGGCGCGCCGCCTGAAGGACTGCATCCGCGGCTCGGACACGGTGGCGCGCGTCGGCGGCGACGAGTTCGTGGTGGTGATCGAGGAAATCGCGCGGCCGGCCGAGGCCGCCCTGGTGTCGCGCAAGATCATCGACATCCTGGCCAAGCCGGTCGACGTCGACGGCACGCCCTGCACGGTGGGCGCGTCCATAGGCGTGGCGGTGTTCCCCGACGACGGCTACACCATGGACGAGGTCTGCAAGGCCGCCGACATCGCCATGTACCGGGTCAAGCGCTCGGGCCGCAACGGCTTTTGCTTCTTCGGCGAGACCCCGACCGAGGAAGAGATCTCGGCCGAGTGACCCCACTGCGGCGATCGGCCGCAGTGGAAACAAACTTTCCACCATCGGAAATATACTTTTCACCCGACCGGCCGACCGGACGGATTGGAACCGTTCCATCCGTCGGTGGAAGTAGCCGCAAGCGCTAAGCCCATACCCTTTCGATCCATTGCCCACGCCCACCCGAACGAGTTGGCACGCCGCTTGCGGTACCTGCGGTGCACAACAAGAAGAATACCGGGAGAGAGGCGTCCAGGAGCGACCACCGGGGAACATCGATCCCCGACGGCCACCCCGTCCCGCCGCCCGGCATTCGGCCACCGATGCGCCCTAGAGAGGTGGGGGACAATGTACGACGACACGATCACCGCCAACGACATCGAGACCGACAACCGCTTCGGCCTGTCGCGCCGCGACTTCCTGAAGTTCTGTGCCGCCATGGCCGCCACCATGGGCCTGCCCAAGGGCTCCGAGGCGGCGATCGCCAACGCCATCGCCTCGAAGGAACGCCCCAGCGTCATCTGGCTGCACTTCCAGGAATGCACCGGCTGCACCGAATCCATGCTGCGCGCCGAGCACCCGACGCTCGAGAAGCTGATCCTCGACATCATCTCGCTCGACTACCACGAGACCCTGTTCGCCGCCGCCGGCCACCAGATCGAGGCCGCCAAGAAGGCCGCGATGGAGAAGAACAAGGGCAAGTACGTGCTGGTGGTCGAAGGGGCCATCCCCACCAAGGAAAACGGCATCTACTGCAAGATCGGCGGCCGCACCGCCCTTGAGCTGGTCAAGGAAGCCGCCGCCGACGCCGCCGCGGTCATCGCCATCGGCTCGTGTGCGTCGTGGGGCGGCATGCCGTCGACCCCGCCCAACCCCACCGGCGCCACCGGCGTCGGCGAGATCCTGGGCAAGCCGGTGGTCACCATCCCCGGCTGCCCGCCCAACCCCTATAACTTCCTGTCGACCGTCGTCCACTTCCTGACCTTCGGCACCCTGCCGGCGGTGGACGACAAGGGCCGGCCGAAGTTCGCCTATTCGCGCCTGATCCACGAGAACTGCGAGCGCCGCGCCCATTTCGACGCCGGCCGCTTCGCCATGGAGTTCGGCGACGAGGGCCACCGCAAGGGCTACTGCCTGTACAAGCTGGGCTGCAAGGGCCCCGAGACCTACGCCAACTGCCCGTCGATCCTGTTCGGCGGCGTCGACAACGGCTCGTGGCCGGTGGGCACCGGACACCCGTGCATCGGCTGCACCGAGAAGGGCGTCGGCTTCACCAAGCCGATCCACCAGCTGGCCGACCTGCAGAACCAGCGCCCGCCGGTGGGCTATCCGCGCGTGGTCGAGGAGCAGGGCACCGGCGCCAGCATCGGCGCCGTCGCCACCCTGGCCGCGGTCGGCGGCCTGGCCGCGGGTGCCGGCTACAAGCTGACCGGCAACCTGAAGTCCAGCGAGGATCGCGACTCCGACAAGAAGCAGGGGTAAGCCGCCATGACCATCTCCAGACGCAATTTCCTGCGCGGGGCGGCGGGCGGCACGGCGGCGGCAGCCGCCTGCGCGGCGCTGGCCCCGACGCCGGCGGAAGCACGGGGCAACAGCCCCGTGCCCGAGAACGCCGTCGGCCTGCTGTACGACTCGACGCTGTGCATCGGCTGCAAGGCCTGCATGTCGGCGTGCAAGGAGGCCAACGCCCTGCCGCTCGAGGACACCATCGGCGAGAAGCTGTGGGACACCCCCCTCGAGCTGTCGGGCAAGACCTACACGGTCATCAAGGTCTACCAGCACGGCACCATGGAAAATAAGGACAAGGCCGAGAACGGCTTTGCCCACATCAAGCGCCAGTGCCTGCACTGCGCCGACCCGTCCTGCGTGTCGGCCTGCCCGGTCTCGGCGATGACCAAGAACAAGGACAACGGCATCGTCGAGTACAACAAGGACGCGTGCATCGGCTGCCGCTACTGCGTCGCCGCCTGCCCGTTCGGGGTGCCGCAGTTCCAGTACGACACGCCCACCCCGCAGATCGCCAAGTGCCAGCTGTGCAAGCACCGCCTGGCCGAGGGCAAGATTCCGGCCTGCGCCGAGCAGTGCCCGACCGGCGCCACCCTGTTCGGCACCTACAAGCAGCTGGACGCCGAGATCGAGCGCCGCCGTGCCATGAAGCCCGGCCAGGTCGAGGTCTTCCCGCGCAAGATGCCGGGCTCGGGCGACGAGCACGCGCGTCCCGCGGCCGAGTACGTCGACCACGTCTACGGCGAGAAGGAAGTGGGCGGCACCCAGGTCCGCTACCTGGCCGGCGTGCCCTTCGACAAGCTGGCCCTGCCGGTCGACCTGCCCGAGCGGTCCTACGCCTCGCAGTCCGAGACCCTGCAGCACACCCTCTACGGCGGCCTGATCGCCCCGGCGGTGGTGCTGGCCGGGCTGGTCGGCGCGGCCTGGCGCGGCTCGCAGAACCATCACGACGACGAGTAGGAGGGGCGACCCATGAGCACTAACGTCACCCTTCCCAGCGAAGTCGCCAAGCGCCACCGGCCCCATCTGCCCAAGGCGCTGGGCGGCTCCGTGATCACCCCGGTCACCCTCGTGCTGGGCGCGCTGATCACCGTCGCCTTCTACTTCCTGGCCCAGCGCTTCATGCACGGGCTGGGCGCGGTCACCAACATCAACAACGGCTACCCCTGGGGCATCTGGGTGGTCTGGGACGTGGTCATCGCCACCGGGTTCGCCTGCGGCGGCTATGCCATGGCCCTGGTCACCTACATCCTCAACAAGGGCGAATACCACCCGCTGGTTCGCCCGGCGCTGACCGCTTCGCTGTTCGGCTATTCGCTGGGCGGCGCCTCGGTGCTGATCGACCTCGGCCGCTACTGGAATTTCTGGCACATCCTGTGGCCCGGCTACGCCCAGCCCGGCTCGGTGATGTTCGAGGTGGCCGCCTGCATCTCGCTCTACGTGGTCGTCCTGTGGATCGAGTTCTCGCCGACCTTCCTCGAGCACTTCGGCATGCGGAGCGCGAAGAAGGGCCTGTCCAAGGTCATGTTCTTCTTCATCGGCCTGGGCGTCCTGCTGCCGTCCATGCACCAAAGCTCGCTGGGCTCGCTGCTGGTGGTGTTCGGCTACCAGATCCACCCGCTGTGGCAGACCATCCTGCTGCCGCTGCTGTTCCTGCTGACCGCGGCCTGCATGGGCTTTGCGGTGGTGATCCTGGAAGCGACCCTGGCCGCCGTCGGCTTCGACCGCGAGCTGGACCACGAGATGCCGCTGTTGGCCAAGCTGGGCAAGATCATCGCCGGCATCCTGGTGGTGTTCCTGGTGCTGCGCTTCGGCGACCTGGCCGTCCGCGGCGCGTTGGGCAAGATCTTCACCTCTGGCGTCAAGAGCGTGATGTTCCTGATCGAGACCGTCTTGTTCGTCTACCCGGTGGTGGTGCTGTCCAAGGCCGCCAACCGCAAGAAGATGAGCAAGCTGTTCCCGGCTGCGGCCAGCATGCTGCTGGGTGCGGTGATCTACCGCATCGACGCCTTCCTGGTCGCCTACGACACCGGGCCGGGCTGGCACTACTTCCCGTCCGCGCCCGAGATCCTGGTCACCGTCGGCATCATCGCCATCGAGGTGCTGGCCTACATCGTCTTCGTCCGCAAGTTCCCCATTCTTCCCGGCCATCCCCACACGACCTCGGCCGCTGAGTAAGGAAAAGCCAAGTCATGAGCAAGAGAATCACCATCGATCCCATCACCCGGATTGAAGGCCACCTGCGCATCGACGTCGAGGTCGACGGGGGCAAGGTCAACAAGGCTTGGTCATCCGGCCAGATGTGGCGCGGCGTCGAGCTGATCCTGCTCGGCCGCGACCCGCGCGACGCCTGGGCCATCACCCAGCGCATCTGCGGCGTGTGCACCACCGTGCACGCCATCACCTCGGTCCGTGCGGTCGAGAACGCGCTGAACCTGGAAGTTCCAGTGAACGCCCAGTTCATCCGCAACATCATCTCGGCGGCCCATGCCATCCACGACCACGTGGTGCACTTCTACCACCTGTCCGCGCTCGACTTCGTCGACGTGGTCTCGGCGCTGAAGGCCGATCCGGTCAAGACCGCCCAGTTGGCGGAAAGCCTGTCCGACTGGCCGATGAACAACAAGGCGGTGATGACCCAGACGCTGGAGCGCCTCAAGAGCTTCGTCGGCACCGGCCAGCTGGGTCCGTTCACCAACGGCTATTGGGGCCACCCGGCGATGAAGTTGTCGCCCGAGGTCAACCTGCTGGCCGTCGCCCACTACCTGCAGGCCCTGGAAGTCCAGCGCCACGCCAACAAGATCGTCTCCATCCTGGGGTCGAAGTCGCCGCACATCCAGAACCTGGCCGTCGGCGGCGTCGCCAACCCCATCGCCACCGACAGCCAGTCGGTGCTGACCGTCGAGCGCCTGCTGGCGATCAAGGAACACATCGACGCGCTGGCCGCCTTCATCCACCAGGTCTACCTGGTCGACATCTCGGCGGTGGGCGCCTTCTATGCCGACTGGACCAAGTACGGCGCCGGCGTCACCAACTATCTGTCCTGCCCGGACTTCCCCACCGACACCAAGGGCACCCAGTTCATGTATCCGGGCGGGTACATCCCCGGCGGCGACCTGACCAAGTACCAGCCGATCAAGAGCTTCGGCGACGACTTCCTGGGCAAGGGCGTCGAGGAGTCGGTCAAGCACTCGTGGTACGAGTACTCGGCCGCCGGCCCGCTGCACCCCTACAAGGGCGAGACCAAGCCGCACTACACCGACTTCCAGGACGACGGCAAGTACTCGTGGCTGAAGTCGCCGACCTTCTATGGCAAGCGCGCCCAGGTCGGGCCGCTGGCCAACGTGCTGGGTGCGGTCGCGGCCGGCCACGCCCCGACCATGGGCTATGTCAACAAGGTGCTCGACACCGTGTCCAGCCTGGCCGGGGCCAAGGTGGGCATCGGCGCCCTGCACTCGACCATCGGCCGCCACGCGGCGCGTGCGGTGCGCTGCGCGGTGATGATGGATATCCTGCAGCAGAACTGGCAGATGCTGATCGACAACATCGGCAAGGGCGACACCAAGACCTTCAACAAGCCGACCTTCCCCAAGGGCGAGGTGGTCGGCTACGGCTTCCACGAGGCGCCGCGCGGCCTGCTGTCCCACTGGACGGTCATCCGCGACGGCAAGATCGCCAACTACCAGTGCGTGGTGCCGTCGACCTGGAACGCCGGCCCGCGCGACGAGAACGACGTCCCCGGTCCCTACGAGGCGTCGCTGCTGGACAACCCCATCGCCGACCCCGAGCAGCCGCTCGAGGTGCTGCGCACCATCCACTCGTTCGACCCCTGCATCGCCTGCGCCATCCACGTGGTGGACGAGGAGCACAAAGAGGTCGTCCAGGTGAAGGCACTGTAGTAGCCTCCTTTAGCCCTCCCTCTCCCAGCGGGAGAGGGAGGGATGGGAGGGTGAGGGAGAGATGCCGCCGCCTGCACCGGCGGAAGCATCTCTCCCTCACCCCTGCCCCCTCCCGCTGGAAGGGGGCGTTTTTCGCAGTGGAGAAACCATGCGCGTTGTGGTCCTGGGCGTCGGCAACATCCTGATGACGGACGAGGGCGTCGGGGTTCGTGCGGTGGAAGAGCTCGAGCGGCTCTACGACCTGGCCCCCGAAGTCACCGTCATCGACGGCGGCACCTCGGGCATGGACTGCCTGGACCAGATCGCCGAGGTCGACCACCTCCTGATCGCGGACGCCATGCGCTCGGGCGCCGAGCCCGGGACGCTGAAGCGCGTCGACCACGACCAACTGGCCGCCCATTTCAAGACCAAGCTGTCGCCCCACCAGGTCGGCCTGTCCGACGTGCTGGCGACGCTGAACCTGCACGGCATGATGCCGCGCCGCGTGGTGCTGTTCGGCATGCAGCCCAAGTCGTTCGCCACCGCCATGGAGCTCAGCCCCGAGATCGAGGCGCGGCTGCCCGCCCTGGTCGACGCCCTGGTCGACGAGTTGGCGGCGCTTGGCTTTGCTCCGCGCCGGAAGGCGGCGTGATCCCATGTGCATGGCCGTGCCGTCGCGCATCGTCGCCATCACCGACGGGGTCGCCACCGTCGAGGCCTTCGGCGTCACCCGGACCACCAGCCTGATGCTGCTGGCCGACGAGGTGGCGGTGGGCGACTACGTCATCCTCGGCGCCGGCGGCAACTTCGCCGCCGAGAAGGTCGAGCCCGAGCGGGCCGAAGAGGCGCTGGCCTTCCTTGCCCAGGTGCTGGCCGACGGCCGCGCCTGATGCTGTCGCTGGACGCGGCCATCACCGTCACCCTGGCCCGCCTGGACGGGCGCGTCGCCGCCGTCCGCGTCGGCTCGACCCGGCGCACCGACGCCGCCCGGCTGCTGGCAGGCCGCGACGGGGCCACGGTGACCCCCCTGCTGCCCACCGTCTTCGCCCTGTGCGGTACTGCCCAGGCCGCCGCCGGCATGGCCGCCATCGAAGCCGCCACCCACACCCGTGCCGCCCCCGCCCAGCTGATCGCCCGTAACGTGCTGCTGCTGGCCGAGACCGCCGCCGAGCACGCGGTCGGCATGCTGCGCGACGCCCCCGCCTTGCTTGGCGAGCCCGCCGACCTCGGCGCCGCCAAGGGCGTGCGGCCGGCCCTGGCGGCCCTGCGCAAGGCACTCTATCCCGACGGCGACTGGCACCGGCCGGGCGGCGGCCGCCTGGCCCCGCACACCGACGACGCCGCCCAGGCCCTGTCCCGGCTGCAGGCCGCCGCCGACGCCGCCCAGCCGCTGGCCGAGCGCCTGGCGCGGCGCATCGAGGCGGACGGACTGGCCGGCCTTGGCGGTGCTCCCTGCCCGTTCATGCCCCATGGCGGACCGCCCGACCTGGACGCCCGCCTGGCCGCCGACGACGGCGCCTATGTGGCGCGGCCCAGCCACGGCGGCGTGGTCTACGAGACCGGCCCGCTGGCCCGCCATCCCGAATTCGGCAAGGGCGTGGGCGCGCGTCTGGCTGCCCGCATGGCCGAGCTCGACATCACGTTGCATGAAGCTGCATTGCTGATGCATGATTGCGCCAACCACCCGGCCGCGCCCGCCCCCGTCGGCAGCGGCACCGGGCTGGGGCGCGCCGACGCCGCCCGCGGCCTGCTGGTCCACCGCGTCGAGGTCGAACAGGGCCGAGTGACCCGCTATCAGATCCTTGCCCCCACCGAGTGGAACTTCCATCCCGACGGCCCGCTGGTGCGCGGCCTGGCCGGCTCGGCGGCCGACGAGGGGCTGGAATGGCGCGCCGGTCTGCTGGCCATGGCTTTGGACCCT
>JBLNBU010000027.1:0-11374 GCA_050260215.1 Actinomycetota bacterium | reverse complement strand
GCCGCGGTGGCGGTTGACGATGTGCTTGACGATGGCCAGGCCGAGCCCGGTGCCGCCCATCTCGCGCGAGCGGCCGGCATCGCAGCGGAAGAAGCGCTCGGTCAGGCGGGGAATGTGTTCTGCGGCGATGCCCTCTCCGTGGTCCGAGACGCGGACCGCCACATGGCCGTTGGTCCGGCCCAGCGACACCTCGACCGCCTGGCCGCCGTACTTGATGGCGTTGTCGACCAGGTTCTGCACCAGCTGTGCAACCTGGTCGCGCTGGCCCAGCACCGCAGGCAGGTCGTTCTCGGCGGCAATGCGCAGGTCGACCCCGCGTGCCTGTGCCTGGGGCTGAAGCTCGGCGACGACTGCGCTGGCAACCGCCAGGGCGTCGACCGCGTCGGTGGGGCGCGAGTGCTCCTCGTATTCGATGCGCGACAGCACCAGCAGGTCGTTGACCAGGGTCGCCATGCGGCTGGCCACCTGGTGCATCAGCGGCAGGAAGCGGTCGCGGGCCTCGGCGTCGTCGCGGGCAGCGCCCGAAAGGGTCTCGATGCAGCCCAGCAGGCTGGCCAGCGGGGTGCGCAGCTCGTGACTGGCATTGGCGACGAACTCGGCGCGCATCTTCTCGCCCTGGCGCAGTGCGGTGATGTCGTGGACGGCGAGTGCCAGGCGGGCGCCGTTGATCCCTTCGACCGGCAGGCGACGGCTGCGCACCAGCAGGGTGCGCGGCACCGGCTGCGACATCGAGGATTCGACCGCATCGACGATGTCACCGGCCAGGGCACGGTCGATCATCTCGGCCACCGCCGGCGTGCGCAGCAGGGCTGGGATGTCCAGGTCGGCGGGCACGCGCTCGAGCAGGCGTCTCGCGGCGAGGTTGGTGCCGACGACGTGGTGGCGCTCGTCCAGCATCAGCAGCGGGTCGGGCACGCTTTCGAGCATGGCCTCGTAGGAGGCGACCAGGGCCGCGTGGTTTCGGGCCTGGGCGTTCATGGCGTCGTTGAGCCGCGACAAGGCCCGGGCCGCCGCCCGGGCGGCCTCGGTGGACACTGGCGGCATCATCGGCATGGTGCCCGCCCCCAGCCGGCCGATGAACTCGGCCAAGGCGCGCGCATCGCCCAGCCAGCGCCAGGCAACCAGCCCGATCACCGCGGCGGCCGCGGTGATGGCGAAGGCGATCAACCCGATCCGCTCGGGGGCGAACAGGCCCGTTAGCGCCAGCAAGGCCGGAAGAGCGAGGATGGCGGTGCCGGCAAGCTGCCGGTCGGGACCCAGGATCATGCGGCCCGGCCGGCCACGGCGTCGTAGCGGCGCTGGTAGCGCGCGGTGATGGCATCGGTGCGCAACACCACCAGCACGTCGGTGGTGTTGAACAGGGGATCGACCACCGCACCCGCCCCGACCGAGGCCCCGGCCCGCAGGTAGCCCTTCAGCAACGGCGGCAGCGACTGCAGCGCCGCCCGGGCATCGTAGGGTGCGGCCGCCTCGGCGGCGGGCACCAGCGGGGTGGCGCGCAACTCTTCAGGCGCCAGGTGGTGGTCGTGCAGATAGGACAGCTGCGGCGCCAAGGCCTGGACGTCGGTGCCGGGCAGGCTGGCACAGCCGAACAGCAGGCCGATGCCGTTCTCGACGATATAGGCGGCCAGGCCCTGCCACAGCATCTGCAAGGTGCCGCGGTTGCGCCAGCGGGCATCGACGCAGGACCGCCCCAGTTCCAGGATCTCGCCGGGAAAGGCCTCGATGGCGCCGATGTCGAACTCGCCGGCCGAGTAGAAGCGGCCGACCTTGGCCGCGGCGCAGCGGTCGATCAGGCGGTAGGTGCCGATCACCACTCCGTCGGCCAGGGCCAGCAGGTGCTGGCAGACGGGATCGTACTCGTCGCGGTCCAGGCGCCAGCCGCGGCTGCGCGGGCCCGGCCTGGCGCCCATTTCCTCGTAGAAGACGCGGTAGCGCAGCGCCTGGGAATCGAGGATCTCGGTCTCGTCGCGGGCCAGGCGAACCTCGACGTTCTCGGGCAGGGCGACGGGCAGGATCTCCGAGGCGATCAACTGATGGGTCACGTCCGGTCTCTCCACTCGAAGGGGGCCAGGTTGTCCAGGAACTGCTGGGCGCTGGCCGCCCAGGAAAAGCTTTCCGCATGGCGGCGGCAGGCATCGCGCGGGATGGCCAGGGCGGCGCGTGCCGCGGCGCCGAGGTCCTCGTCCAGGTGCCCGACCGGGGCGTCGCCCACCACGTCGAGCGGTCCCGCCACCGGATAGGCCGCCACCGGCAGGCCGCAGGCCATGGCTTCCAGCAGCACCAGGCCGAAGGTGTCGGTGCGGCTGGGGAAGACGAAGACGTCGGCGTCGGCGTAGTGAGCGGCCAGCGCCTCGCCAGTCTTGGCTCCGGGGAACAGCACGTCGGGGAAACGGCGCTTCAGTTCGGCCGCCTGGGGGCCGTCGCCGACCGCGACCTTGGACCCCGGCAGGTTGAGGGCCAGGAATGCCTCGACGTTCTTCTCCACCGCCAGGCGGCCGACATAGAGGAAGATCGGCCGCGGCAGGTCGTAGACGGGGCCCCGGGCGGGGCGGAACAGCTCGGTGTCGACGCCACGGGTCCAGCGGCGGATGCGGCCGAAGCCCCGGCCGGCCAGCTCGTCTTCGACCGTCTGGGTCGCCACCATCACCGCACTGGCGGCCGCGTGGAAGCGGCGCACCACCGCGTAGGACACCGCCAGCGGCAGGCCGAAGCGGGCGCGGACGTATTCGGGGAAGCGGGTGTGGTAGGCGGTGGTGTAGGGCAGCTTGCGGCGCAGGCAGAAGCGGCGCGCCGCCCAGCCCAGCGGACCTTCGGTGGCGATGTGGATGGCGCAGGGCTGGTTGGCGGCGATGATCTCGGCCACCCGCCGGCCCGGCATCAGCGACAGGCGGATTTCGGGATAGGTCGGGCAGGGGACGGTGCGGAACTGCTCGGGAGTGACCATCACCACCTCGCGGCCGGCCTTCTCCAGTTCGGCAGCCAGCGCGGCCAGGGTGCGCACCACCCCGTTGACCTGCGGGTGCCAGGCGTCGGAGACGATCAGGATGCGCATGCGGCCTCCGTCGGGGCGGCCAGCGACAGGCCGAAGCTTGCCGCCCAGTGGAGGATCTCGAGCCGGCCATCGGCGTGCTCGACCAGGGCCGAGCAGCTTTCCACCCAGTCGCCGCAGTTGGCGTAGACGCAGCCGTCGTTCTCGCGCAATTCCGGGTGGTGGATGTGGCCGCACACCACTCCGTCGACGCCCTGGGCGCGGGCAGCATCGATCACCGCCCTCTCGTAGTCGCCGATGAAGGCGACCGCGTTCTTGACCCGGTGCTTGAGATAGGCCGACAGCGACCAGTAGGGATAGCCGAGCCGCCGCCGGATGCCGTTGAACCAGTGGTTCAGTCCCAGCGCCAGGGTATAGGCGTGGTCGCCCAGCACCGCCAGCCAGCGGGCGTAGCGCACCACCCCGTCGAACTGGTCGCCGTGCACCACCAGCAGGCGGCGGCCGTCGGCGGTCTGGTGGATGGCCTGGTCGACCACCTCGACGGCCCCGAAGTTGTCGCCGACGTAGTCGCGGGCGAACTCGTCGTGGTTGCCCGGCACGTAGATGACCCGGGTGCCCTTGCGCGCCTTGCGCAGCAGCTTTTGGACCACGTCGTTGTGGGCCTGGGGCCAGAACCAGCCGCGCTTCAGCCGCCAGCCGTCGATCATGTCGCCGACCAGGTACAGGTATTGGCACTCGGCGGTGCGCAGGAATTCGAGAAGATAGCCGGCCTTGCAGCCGCGCGTCCCCAAGTGGACATCTGAAATCCAAATGGAGCGGTAGGTCCTTTGTCGGACTTCGGCGTTCATCAGTCTGCTTCCGAAGTGGACGCTGGCCTATCGCTTCCTCCAATCCGCAGTCCAAGTCAAATGACTCAAATATGAATTCATCGAACTGTAACAATAGCTTTCATGAATTCTTCATCCATTTTCACTCCGGCCCGAGGCATACCGGCGGCCATGAACGGCATATGCTCTTCCCTGCGGTTCGGCCGCGCCCTGGTCATCTACAATCCCACAGCCGGTGCCCGCCGGCGGCGACGGATGCAGGCGGTGCTGGACGGGCTGGCCCGCCACGGCTGCCGCACTGCCCTGCTGCGCACCGAGCGTCGCGGCGACGCCGAGGACGGGGCGAGGACGGCGGGTCGGGACGGCTTCGACCTGGTGGTGGCCGCCGGCGGCGACGGCACCGTCAACGAGGTCGCCAACGGCCTGGCCGCTTCCGACGCGCCGGTGCCGATGGCCTTCCTGCCGCTGGGCACCGCCAACGTGCTGGCCGCCGAGATCGGGCTGGCGCCGACACCGGCCGCGGTGGTGGCGATGATCGAAGCCGGTCGCACCCGTTCCATCCGCCTGGGCCTGGCCGAGGGCCGGCACTTCGTGCTGATGGCCAGCGCTGGCCTCGACTCGGCGGTGGTCCAGGGCGTCGACCTGGCGCTGAAGCGGGCCACCGGCAAGCTTGCCTATGGCATCGAGGCGGTCCGCCAGGCCCTGGCCTGGCCGTTCCCCGAACTGACCGCCACCATCGACGGCGTCGACCATGCCGCCCGCATGGTGGTGGTGTGCAAGGCCCGCTGCTACGGCGGCCCGTTCCTGGCCGCGCCCCAGGCCGACCTGTCCGACGACCGGCTGCAGGTGGTGCTGCTGCAGGGGCGCGGGCTGGGAGCATTGGCACGCTACGGCGCCGCGTTGGCCGCCGGACGGCTGGCGTTGCAGCCCGACGTGCGCATCATCGCCGCCCACCGCCTGCGCCTGGCGGGGCCCGCGCCGCTGCAGGCCGACGGCGACCTGGTGGGCATGCTGCCGGTCGACATATCGGTCTCGGACCGCACCATCGACCTGGTGGTGCCGTGAAGATCGCCCCCCTGAAGATCGCGATCGTCACCGACGCCTGGCACCCGCAGCCCAACGGAGTGGTCCGCGTGCTGTCGACCCTGGTGCGCGAGCTCGGTGCGAGCGGACACCGGGTCGAGGTGCTGTCGCCCGACCGCTTCCGCACCGTGCCGTGCCCGACATACCCTGAGATCCCGCTGGCGCTGTTTCCCCGCCGCGGCACAGGTCGGTGGCTGGAAGAGACCGCTCCCGACGCCGTCCACATCGCCACCGAGGGACCGCTGGGCTGGGCGGCGCGGGCCTGGTGCGTCAAGCGCGGCCGGCCCTTCACCACCGCCTACCACACCAAGTTCCCCCAGTACGTCAGCACCCGGACCGGGCTGCCGCTGGCGCTGCCGGTGGCGCTGGTCCGCCGCTTTCACGCGCCCTCGGCCGGCGTGCTGGTGCCGACGCCCACCGTGCTGGCCGAGCTGGACGCGTGGGGCTTCGCCAACCTGAGGCAGTGGAGCCACGGGGTCGACACCGCCGTCTTCCGCCCCCGCGGCAAGGCCGCCTTCGACCACCTGCCGCGGCCGGTGTTCCTGTATGTCGGCCGGGTGACCGTCGACAAGAACCTGCCGGCATTCCTGGATCTCGACCTGCCCGGCTCGAAGGTGGTGGTGGGCAGCGGCCCGTCGCGCGACGCCCTGATGCGCCGCTACCCGGACGCCCATTTCATCATCGCCCAAGGCGACGAGCAGTTGGCCGGCTATTTCTCGGCCGCCGATGCCTTCGTCTTTCCCAGCCGTACCGACACCTTCGGCCTGGTGATGCTGGAAGCGCTGGCCTGCGGCGTGCCCGTGGCGGCCTTTCCCGTCGCCGGGCCGCTGGACGTGCTGGGCGGCTCGGACGCCGGCGTGCTGTCCGACGACCTGCGCTCTGCGGCCTTGTCCGCCCTTGCCATTCCCCCCGGCCGCTGCCAGGCCCACGCCGCCCGCTTCTCGTGGACGGCGGTGGCCGAGCAGTTCCTGGCCAACCTCGCCACCGCCTGAACGGAGCATTCCGATGCCCTACGACATCCACCATGCCGACGACATCGCCCATGTCCGCCTGGCAGGGCCGCTGACCTTCGCCGAGCACCGCAAGTTCCGCCGGGTCGTCGACCGCCTGGAGGCCCATGCGCCCAGCCGCGTCGTCCTCGACCTGTCGCAGGTCGAGCACATCGACGCCGCCGGGCTGGGCCTGCTGCTGGTCGCCCGCGACACCGTGCGCACCCGGGGCGGCAGGGCCGAACTGCACGGCGCCGGCGGCGAGGTCGGGCGCATGATCGCGCTGTCGCGCTTCACCGACCTGTTCCACGGTTGAAGGGGCGCCGCCTCATGTCCATCCGTCTGCGCATTGCCCTGCTGGTCGGCCTCGCCCTGGTGGGCGCCGCCTCGTTCGCCGGGGTCAACCTGTGGGCGTCCTGGCGCATCGACCGGGCGCTTGCGGCCGAGGACGGGTTCCGCCGCCTCGACGACCTCGCCTCGGACCTGCTGGGCGGGAGTCTGATGCTGCAGGTCGATGCCGAGCAGTTCGTGCGCGACGGCAACGGCCGTTTCGCCGATGCCTTCCGCGACCACCATGCCCGTCTGGCCGAGATCCACGCCGCCGTCGCCGCCAACCCCATGGCCGGCGCCGAAGAGGCCACCGTCGCCGCCCTCGGCGAGGCCATCGCCGACCTGGCCGACAACTTCGCCCGCCTGGAATACACCGCCCGCCGCCTCGGCCTCAACGAGACCGAGGGCCTGCGCGGGCGGCTGCGCGCCTCGGTCAAGGCGATCGAATCCGAGTTGGCCATGTGGCCGGGCTCGGCACCCCTCACGGCAGCGATGCTGCAGATGCGCCAGGCCGAGAAGGACTTCATGTTGACCCGCTCGGAACCCTATCTGGGCCGGCACGCCGGTGCGGCCGCCCAGTTCGACCTGGCGCTCGACGGCTCGATCTTGCCGCCGCCGACCCGCCAGGATTTTCGTACCCTGCTGGCGGCCTACGGCGCGGACATGAAGGCATTCGGCCAGGGGACCCTGCAGCTTGCCGCCGAGGTCGAGGCGTTGCGCGCCCGCCAGGCTGCCCTGCGTCCGCAGGCCGAGCGCCTGTTCGCCTTCGCCCGCGACGGCATGGCGGGCGCCATCGCCGAGCAGGAGGCGACGCGGGCCGGCGCCGCCGCCATCACCCTGGCCATCGGCCTGCTGGCGGTGGTGTCCTTCGCCGTCGCCGGCACGATCATCGCGCTGGGCATCGTCCGGCCGCTGCGCCGGATCGAGATTGCAATGCAGGCCCTGGCCGGCGGCGACCACGGCGTCGACATTCCCGGCATCGAGCGGCGCGACGAGATCGGCGCCATGGCAAAGGCGGTGTCGGTGTTCAAGCAAAACGCCCTCGAGGTGGCGCGCATGCAGGCCGAGCAGGAGCAGATGCGCCGTGACGCCGAGGCGGCCAGCCGCAGCCGGGTGCTTGCCCTGGCCGGCGACTTCGAGGGCGCGGTCCAAAGCGTCGCCGAGGTGGTTGCCGCCAAGGCCGAGACCATCCACCAGAATGCCGGCGGGATCGCCGGCGGCCAACAGGGCGGCGGCAACGCCTGGTCGCTGAAGATCGCCGAGGCTGCCGAACAGGCCGGCCGCACCGTCGAGGCCGTCAGCACCGCCACCATCGAGTTGACCCGCTCGGTCGACGAGATGGCCGCCAACGGCACCGCCGTGGGTGAGGTGGCTGCCGCCGCGGTGGCCGAGTTGGCCGGAGCCGAGGACCGGGTGCGCGGCCTGGCCGAGACTGCCGCCCGCATCGAGCGGGTGGTGGCATTGATCTGCGACATCGCCAACCGCACCAACATGCTGTCGCTGAACGCTACCATCGAGGCAACACGGGCCGGCGAGGCGGGCAAGGGCTTCGCCGTCGTCGCCGGCGAGGTCAAGCGGTTGGCCAGCCAGACCGCCGACTCGGCGCGCGAAATCGCCGCCGACGTCTGCGCCATGCAGGCTGCCACCGGAGAGACCGTCGACGCCATCGCCGGGATCGGCGGGGCGATCCGGCGCATGGACGCGCTGGCGGTGGCGGTGCGTGAGGCGCTTGCCCGGCAGGGCGAGGTGACCCGCACCATCGAACGCTGTGTCGCCGACGTCGCCGCCGACACCCGGGTGCTGGGCGAAGGCGTCGCCGCCTTCACCCACAGCGCCGCCGAACAGTGCGGCGCCGCCGCCCGCGTGCTGTGGGCCGCCGAAGACCTGGCCGAGCCGACCCGCACGCTGAAGGACGAGGTCGCCGGCTTCCTGTCCACCGTGCGTGCCGCCTGAAGAGGCCTAGGTTCGGCGTGGGGTAGAATGGAAGGGGTATCACCTATATTCCTTTCGGACCATAAACATGGTATTACCGGCAAAATTCCCATTTGGAAAAATTGGCGGTCCGGGGGGAGCGGAAAATGGACGGGTTTCTCGCGCGGTTTTCGTTGAAGATCCAGATCGGCTCCTTGGTCGCCATGGCCGGTCTGGTGCTGGCCGTCTGCGCGGGCGTGAGCTGGTTCGGCCAGCACGGCGTCGAGGCTGCCAATGCGCGCTCGACGGTGGAAACCGCCATCGGCGAGCATGCTAGCATCCTTGACGTCGCCCTGCTGGATGCCCGGCGGCGGGAAAAGGATTTCATCATCCGCAAGGACGTCAAGTACCTGCCCGAGCATGCCCGCGCCATGGCCGCCGCTCGCGAGGCGGTGGAAGGGATGCTGGCCGCCATGCCGGCCGACGATCCGAGCCGCGCCCAGACTGAAGCAGTGAAGGGTGGCATCGACGCCTACGGCGCCAACTTCGCCCGCATGGTCGAGGACATGACCCGGGTCGGCCTGACCGAGAAGGACGGCCTGCTGGGGGCGCTGCGTGGCTCGGTGCACGAGATCGAGACCTCGCTGAAGGCCTATGACGAGCTTCGCCTAGCGGTGCTGATGCTGATGATGCGCCGCCACGAGAAGGACTTCCTCGCCCGTCTCGACGCCAAGTATGTCGAGGACCTCGACAAGCGGGTCGCCGATTTCGAAGCGGCGTTGCCTTCGTCGGGCGTGCCGGCGGCGGCGCGGCCGACCATCGCCGACAAGCTGAAGGCCTACCAGCGCGACTTCAAGGCGGCGGCGGAGGGGCTGCAGGCGGCGGGCGCCACCTCCAAGCGGCTGAGCGATTCGTACGCCGCCATCGAGCCCACCATCAGCGCGCTGGTCGACGGGGCCCGTCGCGACGCGGCTGCCGCCCGTGCCGACGCCGCACGCATCGACGCCGCTGCTGCCCGCGTCTCCAACTTGGTCATGCTGGTCGGTTTCACCGCGCTCCTGGTCGTCGGCTTCGGCATCGCCCGGTCCGTCTACCGCCCGATCACCGCCATGACCGGGACCATGGCAACATTGTCCAAGGGAGACTTCTCCGCCGATGTCCCCGGCCAGGAGCGCCGGGACGAAGTCGGTGCGATGGCCCGCTCGGTCGAGATCTTTAAGGGCGCCATGCAGGAGGCGGAACGGCTGCGCCTGGCCCAGGAGGCGCAGCGCCAGCAGGCCGAACGCGAGAAGGTGGCCGCGTTGCAGGGCATGGCCGATACCGTCGAGCGCGAGACCCGGGCTGCCGTCGACCGGATCGCCGACATGACGCGGCGCATGGCCGAGAATGCCAGCGGCATGGCCAATTCGGCGGCCGCGGTCGGCCAGAACAGCCAGAGCGTCGCCGCGGCCGCATCGCAGGCATTGGCCAACGCCCAGACGGTCGCATCGGCGGCCGAGGAACTGAGCGCCTCGATCCGAGAGATCGCCAGCCAGGTCGGCACCGCCACGGCGGTGACCGGCACGGCAGTGACCGCCTCGGAACGCGCCCACCAAGTCATCGAGCAGCTGGCGAGCTCGGTGGGCCGCATTGGCGAAGTGGCAAGCCTGATCAACGGCATCGCCAGCCAGACCAACCTGCTGGCCTTGAACGCTACCATTGAGGCCGCCCGGGCCGGCGAGGCCGGCAAGGGCTTTGCCGTGGTGGCCGGCGAGGTCAAGAACCTCGCCAACCAGACGGCCAGGGCCACCGACGAGATCAGTGCCCTGATCGCCGAAATCCAGGAGACAACCCGGGAGGCGGTCGGCGCGGTCGGCGCCATTGCCGGCGCGATCAACGAGGTGCAGGGCGTGTCGACCGCGGTGGCCTCGGCCATCGAGGAGCAGGGAGCCGCTACGTCCGAAATCGCCCGCAACGTCGCCGAGACCTCGGAGGCCGCCCACGAGGTCGCCGGACGCATCGCCCGGGTCTCGGACGAAGCTCAGTCCACCGGCGAGGGGGCGGCCCAGGTCGGCACCATCTCGGCCGACGTGGCCGGCGGCATCGACATGCTGCGGGAAGTGCTGGTCCGCGTCGTCCGCACCGCCACCAACGAGGTCGATCGCCGACGCAATCCCCGCTACGCGTTGGCGCGCGGGTGCACGGTGTTCGCCGCCGGGGCCGAGTTCGCCGCCACCATCGACAACTGCTCGGTGGGCGGCTTGACTGCGACCGGCGATTTCGGGGCCTTGGCCACCGGCGACTGCTTCGAGGTAACCGTCGCCGGTTCCCGCAACCGCCTGGCCGCAGTGGTCAAGTCGGTCGAGCACGGGCACCTGCACGCCAAGTTCGACCTTGCCGGGCCGGTGAAGGACGCCTGGACCGAGGAATTCGACCGCATGGTCGCAGGACTGCAGCCTCTGGCCTGCGCCGCCTAGGTCAGGGACGGCGTGCAAAAGCCGCTGGAATCTTGCGATTCCGGCGACCAATCTTCAGACGTCTTCGCCAGTCTTGCGCAAAAGCAAGATCGATGCGTCTCGATTCTGGCTATCCGCATCGGCGTAGATTTGGTCACCGAAGTAAATTGCGGATCAATTCCAGCTCCCCTGACAATGTCTGCAGCAGCTCTGCGAGATCCGAGCACAGCACGGTGATCTCCTTTTTAGGGAGTTGGCAGCTTCGACGCGCGTTCTTTCTCACTGGGACCCCTCCAATTGGCGATGCAAATGCGAGTTCGGTATAAGTGGTATCGAGCCCCCGCAACCACCGCTTCCTGCACCCCCGTCGCACTGCGGCGGGGGTGTTTTGTTTCAGGGTCCCCCAACGCCAGCAGCGCCGCCCGGTCGCCTTCCAGGTGCACGTCCAGCTTTCCGTCTGCCGGCACCAGCCGGATGCGGTCGATCAGACCGCGAAGGGCCAAGCCGGCCTGCGTTGCCGTCTCCGGCTGCGCGAGCGCCTGCTGCAGATCCTCGACCTTCCGCCGGTAGAGCTCAGGCAGGTTGGGATGAAGGCGGGGCAGCGATGGCGGGGCGGCATTCAGGTCGGCAAGAACATGGACACGGCGGGTCTCCAGCGCGTGCAGCTCGTCATTGACCAGGCGGGCCGGCGTACCGTCCATGATCGCCTCCATCAGGCTCCGCTGGCGGCGATCGATCTTGGCGAGGTCGGCTTCCAGACGGATGCGCCGGCTGTCGCGGTCGGCGGCCAGGCGATTGACTTCCTTG
>JBLNBU010000026.1:0-3588 GCA_050260215.1 Actinomycetota bacterium | reverse complement strand
GGCGTGACCGCCATCACCGAGGTGGTGATCGGCTTTGACGGCATCGTCTTCGTCAACTCGAAGAAGGCGCCGCAGATGGCGCTGACCCGCGACGACATCTACCGCGCCATCGCCAGGGAAGTGCCGGTCGGCGGCAAGATGGTGCCCAACCCCTTCAAGACCTGGAAGGACGTCAATCCGGCCCTTCCGGCCGATGCCATCCAGGTGTTCGGCCCCGCCCCCAACCACGGTACCCGCGACGCCCTGGTCGAGTTGGTGATGGAGCCGGCCTGCGAAAAGCACGCCGAGGTCAAGGCCCTGGACAAGGACGCCAAGAAGAAGGCCTGCAAGACCGTGCGCGAGGACGGCGCCTGGATCGAGGTGTCCGAGTCCTACAACGTCACCATGCAGAAGGTGGCCGGCACGCCGGGCGCCGTCGGCATCGTCGGCTTCAGCTATCTGGAGCAGAACGAGGACAAGGTCCACGCCGCCAGCGTCGACGGCGTCGCCCCCTCCTACGACGGCATTGCCACCGGCAAGTACCCAGTGTCGCGCCCGCTGTACTTCTACGTCAAGAAGAGCCACGTCGGCATGGTGCCCGGCATCAAGGAGTACATCGCCGAGTTCACCAGCGACAAGGCGTGGGGCAAGGACGGCTATCTGGCCGACAAGGGCCTGATCGCCAGCCCCGACGCCTTCCGCAAGGAGCAGGCCGCCAACGCCCACAACTTGGGCGACCTGAAGATGTGATGTCTAAGACGGGGGGCTTTGCGCCCCCCGTTGTTCTTCGCTAGGATCCGCCCACTCGGATCATTCTCGAGGCTCCATGCAGTCCTTCATTCTGGCTCTGGCCCTGCTGGTTCTGGCCTCCTTTGCCTATCGGCTGGGCCGCGGCCGCGCCCTTGCGGTAGCGGGCGGCCAGCCCCGGCGGCTTCACTCCCTGCCCTCCCATTACGGTCTTTACGTGGCTCTGTGGTGCGGAATTCCCGCCTTCGCGGTGCTGGCGGCCTATATTCTGTTCGAGCCCACGGTGGTCCGCCTGCTGGTGGTGTGGGCGCTGCCACCCGAGCTGCAGGGCATTTCCCCCGACTCCCTCGGCGTGCTGCTCAACGAGGTGCGCAACACCGCTGCCGGCCATCCCTCCGCCAATCCGGCAGTCAACGCCGCCGCCGAAACTTTGGTGCGGCTGCGCCACATGGCATTTGCCACCGTGGCCGTACTGGCGCTGTCGCTGGGCATCGCCGGCACCGCCTGGGGCCGCGCCCGCATCCACGCGGCCCTGCGTGCCCGCCAGGTGTTCGAGCGCAACGTCGATCGGGCCCTGGTGGCCAGTTCGACGGTGGCCATCTTCACCACCGTCGGCATCGTGCTGTCGCTGGTGTTCGAGGCGGCCCGCTTCTTCCACGCCGTGCCGGTGGCCGATTTCATCTTCGGCCTGTCGTGGAGCCCGCAGATGGCCATCCGCGCCGACCAGGTCGGCAGCTCGGGAGCCTTCGGCGCCATTCCGCTGTTCGCCGGCACCCTGCTGATCACCCTGATCGCCATGGTGGTCGCGGTGCCGCTGGGCCTGCTGTCGGCCATCTACATGGCCGAGTACGCCCGCCCCCGGGTCCGCGCCGTGGTCAAGCCGCTGCTGGAAATCCTGGCCGGCGTGCCCACCGTGGTCTACGGCTTCTTCGCGGTGCTGACCGTGGCCCCGGCCATCCGCGCCGCCGGCGGCGCACTCGGCCTGCCGGTGGCCTCGGAAAGCGCGCTGGCCGCCGGGGCGGTGATGGGCATCATGATCATCCCGTTCATCTCGTCCTTGTCCGACGACGTCATCACCGCGGTGCCGCAAAGCTTGCGCGAAGGCTCGCTGGGCCTGGGCGCGACCCGGTCCGAGACCATCCGCATGGTGGTGCTGCCCGCCGCGCTGCCCGGCATCGTCGGGGGCATCCTGCTGGCGGTATCACGGGCCATCGGCGAAACCATGATCGTGGTCATGGCGGCCGGCCTGCAGGCCAACCTGACCCTGAACCCGCTCGAAGCGGTGACCACCGTCACCGTGCAGATCGTCACCCTGCTGGTCGGTGACAGCGAGTTCGACAGCCCCAAGACCTTGGCGGCCTTCGCCTTGGGCCTGGTGCTGTTCTTCGCCACGCTGGCGCTGAATGCAGTCGCCCTGCACATCGTGCGCAAATATCGGGAACAGTATGACTGATATGGCTGAGATCCGGACCGCCAAGGCAGACAACGCCTCCGCTCGCCTAGCTCTCCGCCACGCGGCGGAGAATCGCTTCCGGCTGTACGGGCTGGTCGCGGTGGTCATGACGCTGGGGTTCCTGGGCATCTTGCTCTTCAACATCGTCTCCAAGGGCTGGACGGCCTTCCAGCAGACCCAGGTGCACCTCGACATCGTTTTCGAGGCCGACTTGGTGGCCGACGGCGATTGGCAGGCGATGATCCGCAAGGCCCTGATGGCCCGCTTGGCCCCCGAGGCCGAGCGGCCAGTACGACGCGAGCTGGCCGGACTGGTCAGCAGCGGTGCTGGCGAGCAGCTCCGCCGCCTGGTCGCCGCCGATCCCGGGCTGGTTGGCACCACCCGGCCGGCGTGGCTGATCGCCAGCGATCAGGTCGACATGTTGGTCAAGGGCAAGGTCGGCCGCGCGGCGGGCGCCGAGGGCAACCGGCTTAGCGAGCGCCAGACCGGCTGGGTGAACGAGTTGCAGCAGGTCGGCGACATCCGCACGGCGTTCAACACCACCTTCTTCACCAACGGCGACTCGCGCGAGCCGGAACAGGCCGGCATCCTGGGTGCCCTGGTGGGGTCGGCGTTTACGCTGGGCATCACCCTGGCCATCTGTTTCCCGCTGGGGGTGGCCAGTGCCATCTACCTGGAAGAATTCGCGCCCAAGAACCGCTGGACCGACCTGGTCGAGGTCAACATCAACAACCTGGCCGCGGTGCCTTCGGTGGTGTTCGGTCTGCTGGGGCTGGCGGTGTTCCTGAATTTCTTCCACCTGCCGCGCTCGGCGCCGCTGGTGGGCGGGTTGGTGCTGGCGCTGATCTGCCTGCCCACCATCATCATCTCCGGGCGCGCGGCGCTCAAGGCGGTGCCGCCCTCGATCCGCCAGGCGGCTCTCGGCCTTGGGGCATCAAAGCTGCAGACGGTGACCGACCACGTGCTGCCGCTGGCCATGCCCGGCATGCTGACCGGCACCATCCTTGGCATGGCCCATGCGCTGGGCGAATCGGCACCGCTGCTGATGATCGGCATGGTGGCCTTCATCGTCGACGTCCCCACCGGTCCCCTCGACCCCGCGACCGCGCTTCCCGTGCAGGTCTATCTGTGGGCCGACAGCCCCGAGCGCGCCTTCGTCGAGAAGACCTCGGCCGCGATCATGATCCTGCTCGGCTTTCTCGGCCTGATGAACCTGGCAGCAATCCTGCTGCGCAAGAAATTCGAACGACGCTGGTGATGCCTAAATGACCGCTTCCACCCGCAACATGGCCAAGATCTCGGCCCGCGACCTCAACGTCCACTACGGCGACAAGCACGCGCTGAAGCACGTGGACCTGGACATCCGCGCCGGCGAGGTGACCGCGCTGATCGGCCCTTCGGGCTGCGGC
>JBLNBU010000025.1:0-18177 GCA_050260215.1 Actinomycetota bacterium | reverse complement strand
TCGGTCTGGACGCGCTGCTTGGCCAGGCGGTCGCCGAATTGCTCGCCCTTGCTGGCCAGGAAGAGGGACGACGCGCCCCGTTCCTTCTGCAGTTCATGGACCACGCCGCCGACGTCCGAGGCCATCGAGGCCAGGGCGATGAGGTCGCGGCTGTCCGCGGCGACCAGCCAGCGCTCGACGATGACGAAGCCCGAGAAGGCGAGCAGCCCAAGGATCGGCAGCAGAAAAGCGAGCGCAATACGCCGGCCGACCGGGAGATCGTCCAAAGTCCGAAGCATCCCTTCCTCCCCGCGTTGGCGCCGCCCAATAGGGAACGCTCTTGGCGCCGCCATCCTTCGACGGGGGACGGGGGACAGGGGGAGATTCCCGCCGAGGTCCGGCTAAACGCCAAGAGCGCCACGACTATCCCTCGCGGCGCTCTTCCGGACTTTGACGTTGGTCACTTCGGCCGTCAATCTTTGTCCATTTCTGCAACAAAATGGACATGCGGTACCGCCGGGCTGGCCGGCGGCTCCGCCGATTAGAAGCCTTCGCGCTCCAGACGCTTGCGCTCCAGCTTGCGGGCGCGGCGCACGGCCTCCGCCTTCTCGCGGGCACGGCGCTCGGACGGCTTCTCGTAATTGCGGCGAAGCTTCATCTCGCGGAAAACGCCCTCGCGCTGCATCTTTTTCTTGAGCGCCTTCAGGGCCTGGTCGACGTTGTTGTCACGAACGAGAACTTGCACGTTTCGCCACCGCTCCTCTACGCTTAAACACTCTCCCGACGCACGGCACGGGTGCCGTCCGGGAAGCGCGTTGATAGCACAGTCGTCGGCGCTTGTGAAGCGTTCCGTGGAAGCATCATGGCAATCCTTGAAATCATCCGTATGGGACACCCCGTCCTGGCCCGCCGGGCCGAGGCGGTGACCGACCCGACAGCCCCTGAAATCGCCGCCTTGGTGGCCGACATGGTCGAGACCATGGAGCACGCCGGCGGCGCCGGCCTGGCCGCGCCGCAGGTGGCGGTGCCGCTTCGCGTAGTGGTGTTCCACGTGCCCGCCTGGCGCGCCGGCGGCGACGGGGTGCCGCTGACAGTGCTGGTCAATCCGGAAGTTGAACCCCTCGACGAGGAAATCCAACTGGGGTACGAAGGCTGCCTGTCGCTGCCCGGCCTGACCGGGGAGGTGCCTCGCTTCAACCGCATTCGCTACCGGGGCATGGGCCTCGACGGGGAAGCGGTCGAGCGGGTGGCCGAGGGCTTCCACGCCCGGGTGGTGCAGCACGAATGCGACCACCTGGACGGGGTGCTGTACCCCATGCGCATGGACAATCTGTCGACGTTCGGCTTCGTCGACGAGGTGCGCGCCCGCCTGGTGGGCGGCGAGGAGGAGGAGTGAGCATGGACATCGGCGCCCTGCGCGACGCCCTGGTGGTGGCGATGCTGCCCCACGTCACCTTCGACGGCTGGTCCGAAGGGGCCATGGCCGAGGCGGCGCACGACCTGGGCCTGGATCCGACCATGCCGGCGCGGGTGTTTCCCGGCGGCCCGGCCGAGGCGGTGGAACTGTTCGTCGATTATGCCGACCGCACCATGGCCGCCGACCTGGCGGCGCTGCTGGCCGACAATCCCGGCATGCGCATGGGCGATCGGGTGTTCAACGCGGTCAAGCTTCGGCTCGAGCGCTGGCAGGCCGAGCGCGAGCCGGTGCGCCGCGCGCTTGCCTTGCTGGCGCTGCCGCACAACCTGCCGCTGGCGGCACGGCTGACCTGGCGCACCGCCGATGCCATCTGGGCCGCCTGCGGCGACCGCTCGCACGATTTCTCGTGGTACACCCGGCGCTCGACCCTGGCGGCGGTTTATGCGGCGACGGTGCTGTACTGGCTCGACGACGGCTCCGAGGGGGCGGCCGACACCTGGGCCTTCCTCAAGCGCCGGCTGGGCGACGTGCAGAAGCTGCCCAAGCTGACGGGCCGGTTCTCGGGTGTCGCGGAAAAGCTGGCACGGCGGTTTCCGGGGCGGTGACCTGGGCGGAAGGCCGCCGCTCCCCCGCTCACACCGGCAAGCCGGCCAGTTCCTCGCGCAGGTCGTCGATCTCCTCGCGCACCGAGTCCAGATGGGGATTGATCGACAGCGCGCGTTCGAAGGCCCACAGGGCGGCCTTCTTGTCGTCCAGCTCCAGCATGATCTTGCCCAGGCCGGCCAGGGCGGCATAGTGGCGCGGCTCGATGGACAGCACGTGGCCGATGTCTGAAACGGCGGGGCCGTAGTCGTCGCGCATGTAATGGACGGTGGCGCGCAGGTTCCAGCCCTCGGCGAAGGTGGGGTCGAGCTCGACCACCTTGTCGGCGAAGTCGAGCGCGGTGTCGTAATCGCCGCCCCGCATGGCCTGAATGGCCTGGATCATCAGGGCGTCGGCGTCGGGAACGGCGGAATGGGCCCAGACGTGGCGGATGGCCACCTCGATGGTCTTGGCCTCGCTGTCGCTGTCGGTGGCCCGCAGCCGGGCAAACAGGGAATCGAGGTCGCCGGCCGTGTCCCGCCGCGGCGGGCTGGCGCAGGACGACTGGGCGGCAACGGCCAGCAGCAGGGACAGGCAGAGCAGGATGCGGCGCATCCCCGGCATATGGTCACGCCCGCGTGCGGCGCCAAGCCGCAGGCGGGGTAAGCCGTTCAGCCGCCCATCACCTTGATGATCTTGTCTTTCAGCGCCGGCGGCAGCACCGGCTTGGCCAGGAAGGCGTCGATCGACAGTTCCTTGGCCCGGCCGACGGTGGCCGGATCGGCATGGGAGGTCAGCAGGATTACCGGCATGGTCGCGCCATAAGGCCTGGTGCGCAGCATGCGCACGAAACCGAAGCCGTCCATGGGCCGCATCTGGATGTCGCAGATGACCAGGTCGGGGCGCTCAGCCTCGGCCACGGACAAGCCGGTATTGCCGTCGGTGGCCTCCACCACGGTGCCAATGCCGATCTGGCCCAGCATCTTCTTGACGATGGTCCGCACAAACTCCTGGTCGTCGATGATCAGGACCTTCAGTGCGGCCAAATCCACGGTGCCCATGGGCATCCCCCTGCTGTCTTCCCCTTTGTTTGAAACCTAGCAGAATCGCCGGCAAAGAAAAGGGGAACCCATCGGGTTCCCCCCATGCCGCCGGCAACCTTGTCCATGGTATTAGAGGTTGGCGGCCACCGCCGGACGGTTGTGCTCGGCGCGCTCGCGGGCGGCGGCCCGGCCCTGGTCGAAGGCCTGGCGGTTGACCTCGACCATGGCCGGCTTGCGGGCGCGGAACCGCCCGACGATCTGCTCGACCAGGTCCTCGGCCGGGAAGGGCAGGTAGTCGGCGATGGCGCCCAGCATGACGGTGTTGACCAGCTTCAGGTCGCCCAGGCGGCGCGCGATGGCGCCGGCGTCGAAGTCGTAGACCGTCACCCCGGCCGCCCGCATCTGGGCCACCGGATCGTCGGGGTACTTGAACAGCCCCGACGACACCACCGGCGGAGGCAGGCGGATGGTGTTGACCATGGCCACCCCGCCCGGACGCAGGTAGTCGGCCCAGCGCGAGCCCTCGGCCACCTCGAAGGCGACCAGCAGGTCGGCGGTGCCGGGCGTGATGACCGGGGACAGCACCTTGCGGCCGAAGCGGACATGGCTGGTGACCACGCCGCCGCGCTGGGCCATGCCGGCCACCTCGGACTTCTTGACGTCGTACCCCTTGTCGATGGCGGTCTGGGCCAGGATCTCGGCAGCGGTCATGACGCCTTGGCCGCCGATGCCGCACACCAGGATGTTGGTGATCACGTCGTTCATCGTCGGTCTTCCTTCTACTGGGCCGCCGCCGGCACGATGGCCTTGGGACCGCAGGACTCGACGCACATGTGGCAACCGGTGCACATGGCGGTGTCGATGGTGGTGAACTTCAGCTCGCGGGTGGACCCGTTGGGCATCTGCTTGGTTTCGGACTTGCGCACGGTGATGGCCGGGCAGCCGACATTGATGCAGTTGCCGCAGCCGTTGCAGACGTCGTCGAGCATCTTGTACGGCTTGAGCTTGTCGTAGAATTCCGACAGCACGCAGGGCTGGTCGGTGATGATCACCGACGGCTCGTGGACCTCGATCTCCTCGCGGATGGCCTTCCACAGCACCGGCAGCTGGTAGGGGTCGACCTTGCGGATGCGCTCGGGCTTGACGCCCAGCGCCTCGACCAGGCGGACGAAGTCGACGCGGGGCGCCTCCTCGCCGTGCAGGTCCTTGCCGGTGCCCGGGTGGTTCTGGCCGCCGGTCATGCCGGTGGTGCGGTTGTCGAGGATCAGGGTGGTGACGTTGCCGCGGTTGTAGACGATGTCCAACATGCCCTGCATGCCCATGTGCAGGAAGGTGGAATCACCGATGACCGCGACCACGGCCTTGTCCTTGGTCTCTTCCGAGCGCGCCTTGTCCATGCCGAGCGCGATGCCCATGGACGCGCCCATGGAGATGGTGGTGTCCAGCGCGTTCCACGGATGGCCGGCGCCCAGGGTGTAGCAGCCGATGTCGCCCGAGATCTGCACCTTCTTGCGCAGGCGCGACAGGGTGTAATAGACGCCCATGTGCGGGCAGGCCGGACACATGGTCGGCGGGCGCGGGAACGGATCGATCTTGGCGTAGGTGGTCGCCGGCGGCACTTCCTGGCCCAGCATCTTGTAGATGGCCGGCACCAGCACGTTGGGGGTCAGCTCGCCGATGCGGGGCAGCACGTCCTTGCCGTGGATGTCCAGCAGTCCGGCGGCCTTCAGCTCGTTCTCGATCAGCGGCTCGGTCTCTTCCACAACCACCAGGCGCTCGACCTGGGCCTTCAGCTTGCGCACCAGCTCGACCGGTACCGGATAGCTGAAGCCCAGCTTCAGCACGGGTGCGTCGGGGAAGGATTCGCGCACGTGCATGTAGGCCGGGCCCGAGGTGACGAAGCCGACCCGCTTGTCGCTGCCGTCCTCCAGCACGTTGACCGCCGCGGCCTCGGCCTCGGCGCGCAGCGCGCCTTCGCGGGCCAGCTGGGCGGGCAGCTGGTTCTTGGCGTTGGCCGGGGTCATCACCCAGCGCTTGGCGTTGAGCTGGAAGCCGGTGATCGGGCGCTCGTCGCGGGCGCCGACCTCGACCATGGCCTTGACGTGGCACACCCGGGTGGTCAGGCGCAGGATGACGGGGGTGTTGTGGCGCTCCGACATCTCGAAGGCCAGCTTGACCATCTCATAGGCTTCCTGGCTGTCGGCCGGCTCGAGAACCGGGACATGGGCGAAGCGGCCCCAGAAGCGGGAGTCCTGCTCGTTCTGCGACGACGACATGCCGACGTCGTCGGCCACCGCCACCACCAGGCCGCCGACCACGCCGGCCACCGTGATGGTCATGAAGGCGTCCGAGGCGACGTTCATGCCCACATGCTTCATGGCGCAGAAGGACCGCGCCCCCGACATGGAGGCGCCGATGGCCACTTCCATGGCCACCTTCTCGTTGACCGACCATTCGGCGTAGAGGTCGGGGTAGAGCGACAGGCTCTCCAGGATTTCGGTGGACGGCGTGCCGGGATAAGCCGCGGCGACCTTGCAGCCGGCCTCCCACACGCCCCGCGCGATGGCGTCGTTCCCCGACAGCAGCAGCCGCGACTGCGGCTTCGCCTGAACGGCAGCGGACATCGAAAACTCCCTGCTTCCAATTCCTGATACGGCAGCAGCCTGCCAAACGGGGTAGACCGTATCACTACCCGTCAGGAAATCGGAAGAGGAATGCTTGTTTAGCTACCGCCTGAACGGATTGCGCCGGTCCAGGCCGGGAAACTCGCGGGTCGAGCGGCGGCGGTCGGGGCCGAAGAAGCCGGATGCCTGCACGAACGGGCGTGGCCGCGCGGCCGATTTCAGCCGGTTTTCAACCGCCTGGGCGGTGAAGGGCTTGAGCATGAATTCGGTCGCCCCGGCGGCCAGGGCGGCCTGGAAGCGGTCGTAATTGTTGAAGCCGGTGGTCACCACCACCGGCAGGAAGCGGTCCGGGCTGTCTTCGCTGCGCAGGAAGCGCAGCAGGTCGAGCGCGTTGAGCTCGTCCGACCAGTCGCAGAACAAGATGTTGGCCCCGTTGGCGGCGACCACTTCCAGGGCGTCGCCGAGCGCGGCGGTGGTCCGCACCTCGCCCACCCGCATGTCGCGGGTCAGGATGTCGGCCAGCAGCCGGCGGGTCTGCAGGAACGGGTCCAGCACCAGGACCCGGAAGTGGCTGAAATCCATCGGCACCGGCCTGCCTATGGCCGGCGCCCGGTTCTGTTTGATCATCGGCACGGCTCCCCAAAGCGCATGCGGTTCGATGTCGGTCCATCCGACGGCGCGACGTTAGCGGCGAGGGATTTCGCTCTCTGTGAGATCGTTCACAATTTGAGGCAATTTGAGGTCATATCTGCCCTAAGGCATAAACGCGCCATCCATCGGGGGACTCCCTGCTTGATGGGCGGCGTGCGCTTGGCTATGGTCTGCCCCTGTCATCCAACAGGGGTTCCGACGACCATGAACGACGACCAGGCTTCCAGCCAGATCGGCGGTATCGCCGCCGAGGCACTGCGCCAGATCATCGAGCGCATCGAGCGTCTGGAAGAGGAAAAGCAGGCGCTGCAGGGCGACATCAAGGACGTCTATGCCCAGGCGAAGTCGCAGGGCTTCGACACCAAGATCATCCGCCAGATCATCCGCCTGCGGAAGATGGAGGACCAGGAGCGCGAGGAAATCGAGCAGCTCCTCGACCTCTACAAGGCCGCCATCGGCATGGGCTGACCTTCCGTCGTCACCCCCGGGCTTGACCCGGGGGGCATGAAGAAGGAAGAGCCCTAGCCGTCCACCACCACCCGGTTGCGGCCCGACTGCTTGGCCCTGTACAGGGCGGCGTCGGCGCGCGACAGCAGGGCTTCGGCCGTCCAGTCGGGGCCGGCCAGTTCGGCTGCGCCGACCGAACTGGTGAAGCGCACCTCGGTGCCGCCGGCGTCGACCACGATGGCCTCGATGGCGCGGCGCAGGCGTTCGGCCAGCATGGCTGCCCCGGCGGCGTCGGTTTCGGGCAGCAGGCAGGCGAATTCCTCGCCCCCCAGGCGGCCAAGTGCGTCCTCGACCCGCAGCACCGCGGCGCAGGTGCGCGCCAGGGCCTTGATCGCCTCGTCACCGATGGGGTGGCCCCAGGTGTCGTTGATGCGCTTGAAATGGTCGATGTCCAGCATCAGGGCGGACAGCGGCCGGCCATAGCGCACCGCCCGCTCGACCTCGGCGGCGGCGGTGTCCATGAAGTGGCGGCGGTTGAACACGTTGGTCAGCGAATCGGTTGTCGCCAGCCGGCGCAACTCCTCCTCCATGTGCTTGCGCTCGCTGATGTCGACCAGCACGCCGATGGTGCCGGCCCGGGTGCCGTCGGGGCCGATCCAGCCGGTCTTGTTGATCAGCACGTCGCGCTCGCCGTCGGCCGAGGGCAGGCGCGTCTCGTACTCGACCTGGCCGATGGCCGAATGCAGGCGGGCTTCGGCCTGCTCGGCCTTGCGGGCGTATTCGCTGGGCAGGACATCGCCCACCGTGTGGCCGATCCATTCGTTGCCGACCAGGCCGTAGAACGAGCGGAAGGCCTCGTTGTAGCCGAGGAAGCGGCCGTCGGAGCCCTTCCACCACACCGGGGTGGGAATGGTCTCCATCAGCCATTCCAGGAAGGTCTTGGCCGAGGCCAGTTCCTTGGTTCGCTGGGCGACCTGGCCCTCCAGGGTCTCGTTCATGCGCCTGAGTGCGGCCACGGCACGGTTGTGGCCGCTGACGTCGCGCGCCTCGATCATGTATTCCAGCGTATCGGCGGTGGACGGCAGCCGGGTGGCCAGGATCTGGGCGTCGATCAGGGCGCCGTCGAAGCGGCGCATGCGCACCGGCAGGACGGTGTTCTCGTCCAGGATGTCGGCGATGTTGTCGCGGAACAGCTCGACATACTCGTCGGCGAACATGTCGGCGACCGAAAGCCCGGCGCGCAGGCCCGCCTGGTCGCCGCCCAGCATGCGCATGCCCTCGGGATTGATGTAGTCGACCACGGCGCCCCGGCATTGGCAGACCAGGTGCATGGAATGCTCGACCAGCAGGCGGAAGCGGCGCTGGCCGGCCCGGGCGCTGTCGGCCAGGGCGGCCTGCTTGCTGATGTCGTGGGCGGTGACCACCGTATGGCCGTCGCCCAGCTCGCGCGCCGGATGCACCACCAGTTCGACGGCACGCCTGGCGCCGTCAAGGGGCTGCAGCGACAGCGGGATGGGGGTCTGCTCGATGGCCTCGACCTCGAGGAGCTTGCGGGTGGCGTCGGCATAGTCGTCGTTGAGGAAGTCGCAGAAGTGCCTGCCGATGATGTCGCCCTTGCTCCCGCCCAGCATCCGGCAGCCGGCCGAGTTGACGTCCTGGATGGTGCCGTGGCGGCACAGCGCCACCAGCTCGCGCGAGGCCTCGAACGCCGACATGCAGCCGGTGGAGAAGCGGGCGCCCTGGCGGCGGGCATGCCCGAGCTCCGGCAGGGCCGAGGGCAAGGTCATGGTGGGCATTCCTGCGTGCGATATTCAGAATATGTATAACTTTCGGCCTGGTTCGCCGCAACGGTTTCCGGCCTGATGGCGCAGGCCGACCACGCGCTTGACCGGCGGCGGCCGCCCGCGCCACCCTGTCGGCATGGACTGGACCCCCGCCGCCCTGCTCGAACGCCTGACCAACCCGCCGCCGGTGGTGACGGTCGTCCGCCTTTCGGGGCTGATCTCGGCGGCCGGCGGCGGCATGTTGCGCCACGGCCTGCATCTGGGGGCGCTGGCCGGGGTGCTGGACGCCGCCTTCTCGGCCAAGCGGCTGGCGGCGGTGGCGCTGGCGGTCAACTCGCCGGGCGGTTCGCCGGTGCAGTCGGCGCTGATCGCCAAGCGCATCCGCGCGCTGGCCGAGGAAAAGTCGATTCCCGTGCTGGCCTTCGTCGAGGACGTGGCCGCCTCGGGCGGCTACTGGCTGGCCTGCGCCGCCGACGAGATCATCGTCGACGACAGCTCGATCGTCGGCTCGATCGGGGTTGTCACCGCCGGCTTCGGCCTGCACGAGGCCATCGGCCGGCTGGGCATCGAACGCCGCCTTTACACCCAGGGCGAGCGCAAGCGCATGCTCGATCCGTTCCTGCCGGCCAAGCCCGAAGACGTGGCGCGGCTGAAGGAACTGCAGGCCGAGATGCACGCCACCTTCAAGGACTACGTGCGCGAACGCCGCGGCACCCGCCTGAAGGCGGCGGGCGACGAGCTGTTCAACGGCGACATATGGACCGGGCGCGCCGCCGTCGCGCTGGGCCTGGCCGATACGGTGGGCGACCTGCGCTCCATGCTGCGCGCCCGCTTCGGCGACAAGGTCCGCATCCGCGTGGTCGGGCAGCGCCGGTCGTGGCTGCGCCGGCTGGTCCGCACCCAGGCGGGCCTGGCCGACGAGGCGCTCGCGGCGGTGGAGGAACGGCTGGCCTGGGGACGCTGGGGTCTGTAGACTTCGCCCATGTCGTTTCCCAAGCTTCTGCTGACCGTTGCGGTCATCGCCATCATCTGGTTCGGCTTCAAGTACATGGCCCGGGTCGCCGAGATCCGGGCCCGCGAGGGGCGGCGTCCGCCCGCACCCGGCCCGGCGCGGCGGGAGCCGGACAATGCCGACGGCGTTCAGGACATGGTCAGGTGCCCGGCGTGCAATACATGGCAGCCCGCGCGCGGCGCCAAGCCGTGCGGGCGGAGCGATTGTCCCTACTGAAGGCCGTCTTTTTCAAGTTGAAGGGAACGCGTTGCCATGAACAAGTCCGTTCTCGTCGCCTTCGCAGCGGTCGTGGCCCTGTCGGGATGCGATTCCCTGCTGCCGCCGCCGGACCAGCCCGCCCATCCCTCTCGCATCGGCCGCTTCATCGGCCTGGTGTCGCGCTGCGGGTGCAGCGACATCTCGAAGACCCGCATGGCGGCCGAGTGGCCCAAGGTGGTCCAGGGCCGCTACACGCCCGAGCAGATCCAGCAGATGCGCGGCTACGTCAACGCCGCGCTGGACGAGAATTTCGACAACCAGATCGAGATCTGCGCCGAGGCCTGCAGTCAGAAATGCATGGTCGAATCGGTGGCCCAGCCGCTCGAAGGCCGCTCGACCGGCGTGGCGGCGTGCCCGATCACCGAACGCGACCTGCACCTGACCTTCGGCCGTTTCCAGTCGGACACGCCGGCGAGCCGCTAGTTCATCCGTTTTGCGTCACCCTCGGGCTTGACCCGAGGGTCCACGCATCGGCCTAGCTGTTGCCCCACCAGTAGACCCAGACGAACAGGAATATCCACACCACGTCGACGAAGTGCCAGTACCAGGCGGCCGCCTCGAACCCCACGTGCTGGCGCGGGGTGAAGTCGCCGCGCCGGGCGCGCAGCATGCACACCGTCAAGAAGCACACGCCGACGAAGACGTGGAAGCCGTGGAAGCCGGTGGCCATGTAGAACACGGTGGGATAGATGCCTTCCTTGAAGCCGAAGGCGGCCTCGCCGTACTCGTAGGCCTGCAGCCCCAGGAAGCACAGGCCCAGCACCACCGCCACCGCCAGCCCGGTCACCACCTTGTCGCGCCGGCCCTGGCGCAGTGCGTGGTGGGCCCAGTTCACGAACAGGCCCGACGACACCAGGATGAGGGTGTTGATGAACGGGATGTGCCAGGTCTCCAGCGGCTGGATGCCGGGCGGCGGCCAGTGGGGCGTCGCCGGGTCGACGCCGGTGGCGCCGTTGAAGAACGCCCAGAAGAAGGCGACGAAGAACATCACCTCGGAGGTGATGAACAGCCCCATGCCGATGCGCAGGCCGTGCTGGACCACCGGCGTGTGGGCGCGCGCCAGCTGGGCCTCGCGCACCACGTCGCGCCACCACATGCCCATGGTGACCAGGACGCCGGCCAGCCCGGCCAGCAGGATCCACGGGTCGTTGCGGTCGTGGAAGAAGGTCACCGCGCCGTAGGCCAGCACGAAGGCCGAGGCCGCGCCGACCGCCGGCCACGGGCTGGGGTCGACCAGATGGTAGGGATGGGTGGCGTGTCCGTTGCTCATGGCTGTCCCTGCCTGTCGTCGCGGGGGAAGAAGGTGTAGGAAAGGGTGATGGTGCGGACCTCGTCGGTGTGCGGGTCGGTGGCAAGCTTGGGGTCGACGAAGAAGCTGACCGGCATCTCGGCGGTCTGGCCCGCGTCCAGGTGTTGTTCGGAAAAGCAGAAGCACTGGATCTTGTCGAAGTAGCGCCCGGCCTTGTCGGGGGTGACGTTGAACACCGCCTGGCCGGTGACCGCGTGGTTGGCGGTGTTGGTGGCGCGGAAGGTGGCCAGCGCCGTCTCGCCCAGGCGCACCGTCATCTCGCGCTGCTCGGGCTCGAACCGCCAGGGCAGTCCCTTGGCGACGTTGGCGTCGAAGCGCACGGTGATTTCGCGGCCCTCGCCCCCGGGGGCGGCGGCGGCCACCCGCGGCGTGCCGCCCGCCCCGGTGGCGGCGCAGTAAAGCCGGTAGAGCGGCACCGCCGCCGCGGTCAGGCCGACCATGGCGAGCAGCACCCCCACCAGCACCGCCACCGTCAGCCGCCGGCCGTTCATGGCGCTACTCCGCCGGATGGCCGAAGCTGGGCAGCTTGTCGAAGCTGTGCAGCGGCGGCGGCGAGCTGACCGTCCATTCCAGGGTGGTGGCGCCGGCGCCCCACGGGTTGGCCTCGGCCCGGCGCCCGGCGGCGAAGGTCCGCCACACCACCACCAGGAAGAACAAGGCCCCGGCAAAGGCGATGTAGGCGCCGATCGAGCTGACCATGTTCCAGCCGGCAAATGCGTCGGGGTAGTCGGGAATGCGCCTGGGCATGCCCTGGACGCCCAGGAAGTGCTGGGGGAAGAAGGTCAGGTTGACGCCGATGAAGGTCAGCCAGAAATGGGCCTGGCCCAGGGTCTCGGGGTACTGGCGCCCGCTCATCTTGCCGATCCAGTAGTAGAAGCCGGCGAACATGGCGAACACTGCGCCCAAGGACAGCACGTAGTGGAAGTGGGCGATGACGTAGTAGGTGTCGTGCAGCGCCACGTCCACCGACGAGTTGGCTAGCACCACGCCTGTCACGCCGCCCATGGTGAACAGGAAGATGAAGCCGGTCGCCCACAGCATGGGCGTCTTGAACTCGATGGATCCGCCCCACATGGTGGCGATCCAGCTGAACACCTTGATGCCGGTGGGCACCGCGATGATCATGGTCGCCGCGGTGAAATAGGCCCGGGTGTCCACGTCCAGGCCGGTGGTGAACATGTGGTGGGCCCACACCACGAAGCCGACGAAGCCGATTGCCACCATCGCATAGGCCATGCCGATGTAGCCGAACACCGCCTTCTTCGAGAAGGTCGACACCACGTGGCTGATGATGCCGAAGGCCGGCAGGATCATGATGTAGACCTCGGGGTGGCCGAAGAACCAGAACAGGTGCTGGTACAGAAGCGGGTCGCCGCCGCCGGCCGGCGCGAAGAATGCGGTGCCGAAGTTGCGGTCGGTCAGCAGCATGGTCAGCGCGCCAGCCAGCACCGGGATGGCCAGCAGCAGCAGGAACGCGGTCACCAGCATGGCCCACACGAACAGCGGCATGCGGTGGAAGGTCATGCCCGGCGCGCGCATGTTGATGATGGTGGTGATGAAGTTGATGGCGCCCAGGATCGACGACACGCCGGCCAGGTGCAGCGACAGGATGGCGAAGTCCACCGCCGCATCCGGATGCCCGCTGGTCGACAGCGGCGGATAAAGCGTCCACCCCGTTCCCGGCCCGGTGCCGGTGAAGATCGAGATGATCGCCAGGGTGATCGACGGGATCAGCAGCCAGAAGCTGATGTTGTTCATGCGCGGGAAGGCCATGTCGGGGGCGCCGATCATCAGCGGCACGAACCAGTTGCCGAAGCCGCCGATCAGGCCGGGCATGACGGTGAAGAACACCATCATCAGCGCGTGTCCGGTCACCAGCACGTTGTAGAACTGGTGGTCGGTGATCAGGTCGTTGGCCGGCACCATCAGCTGGGCGCGGATCAGCACCGACATCGCCCCGCCGATCAGGCCGGCGACGGCGGCGAACACCAGGTACATGGTCCCGATGTCCTTGTGGTTGGTCGAAAACAGCCAGCGCCGCCAGCCGTGCGGGGCGGCGTGGGCGTCGTGGCCGAGGGTGGCTTCGGTGGCCATGGCGGGGTTCCCCCTTCGTCAGCGGGCGCTGGCGAGCCGCGTGCGCGTCTCGTCCAGCCAGGCGTGGAATTGTTCCTTGGGCACGGCGCGGACCATGATCGGCATGAAGCCGTGGTTGACCCCGCACAACTGCGAGCACTGGCCGTAATAGGTGCCAGGGTCCTTGATCTGCACCCAGGTCTCGTTGAGGCGGCCGGGAATGGCGTCGGTCTTGATGCCGAAGGCCGGCACCGCCCACGAATGGATGACGTCGTCGCCGGTGACCTGGATGCGGATGGGCACGCCGACCGGCAGCACCATGGGGTTGTCGACGGTCAGGAGCCGCGGCTGGCCGGGCTTGAGCGAGGCGTCGTCGACCATCATGGAGTCGACCTTGACGTCGCCGTTGTCGGGATATTCGTAGCTCCAGTACCACTGGTGCCCGACCACCTTGACCGTCAGGTCGGCGTCGTGGGTGTGGTCCATGAAGTACAGCAGCCGGAATGACGGCACGGCGATGATCACCAGGATCAGCGCCGGAACCGCGGTCCAGGCGATCTCAAGCTTGGTGTTGTGGGTCCAGCTGGCCGGGTTGGGGTTGCGCCGGGCGTTGTAGCGCCAGGCCGTCCACGCCACCAGCACGGTGACCAGGATGACGATGGCGACGATGATGCCGTTGAGGAAGGTGGACAGGGTGGTGATGCGCTCCATGACCGGTGAGGCGCCGGCCTGGAAGCCGATGGCCCAGGGCAGCGGCTCGGCGGCCCGGGCAGCGGAGGCACCGGCCAGCGTCAGGCCCGCTGCGGCGGGCAAGGCGGAAAGTCTCATGGTTTACGATCCTCCCTGGCGGACGAGAGCATCTTGAGCTCGGCAAGGGGGGCGATCCGCCTCGGGACCCCTTGATAATCACTCTTAATCAGTGGGGGTTCCCCTTTGGGGTTTCAAATCCCCCCGGCCGAAAATCGGGCAAAGCGGCCTGCCGGGGCAGGGGCGGGCCATACCGTCCAGGCGTATGGGTTAGGCCAAACGGTGCCTAATGCGTTGCCCAATTGAGCGGATGGCCTTAGGATTCAATCCGGGGGAAGATGGGGCGAAGGGGTTGGCATGCAGCGTCTGCGCAAGATCGAAGTGACCACCGGGATATGGTGGGTCGAAATCCCGGAGGCCGATCTTCGCATCGTCTGCGGCTGCCCGGCCGACGCCGTCAAGCACCTGATGAAGCGCGGCCTGATCGTCCCCACCGAGCGCAATTCCGTCGCCTTCGAGACCGGCCCCAACGCCATCCTGCTCTCGGACGCCATGGTCCAGAGCGGCAACTTCTCCAACCTGGCCGAATTCCCGGTGCTGCAGATGCTGTACCGGCAGGGCATGATCATCCCCAACCACCCCGGCAATACCGGGGTCAAGCCGCTGCTGATCGGCTCCAATGAGCAGGTGCAGGCCCAGCTGCAGTACATCTACCGCGGCAACTACGGCCTGGTCACGGAAGAGGAGATGGTCGAGGCCGGCGTCGACGCCGCCACCGCCAGGGACATGATGCGGCTGAAGCTGAAGTTCGCCTTCGGCCGCATCCGCCACCCCACCGAACTGATCGACACCCTGTCCGTCGACAAGGAGCCGGTGGAGATCCGCGGCGGCGTCACCGTGCGCCGCCTGCGCTTCAACGTCTTCGAGTTCGCCTACAAGGGCGAGACCGCCACCGTCGACCTCAACCTGCCGCCGCTCGAGACCTACGAGTGCCCCTATCCACTGGGCTTCTACCAGGTCAGCCGCGAGTATTTCGCCGTCATGCATTCGGGCGAGGGCGACGGCTGGGACATCAACCGGCCCAGCATGGGCTCGATCCTGATGTTCCAGGGCAAGGTCTACCTGGTCGACGCCGGCCCCAACATCCTGTTCAGCCTTACCGCGCTGGGCATCGGCGTCAACGAGATCGAGGGCATCTTCCACACCCATTCCCACGACGACCATTTCGCCGGCCTGACCACCCTGATCCGCTCGGACCACCGGCTGAAATACTACGCCACGCCGCTGGTGCGCGCCTCGGTGGCCAAGAAGCTGGCGGCCCTGCTGGGCATCGAGGAAAGCGCGTTTGCCGACTATTTCGACGTCCGCGACCTGGCCATGGGCGAGTGGAACGACGTCGAGGGTCTGGAGGTCAAGCCGGTGTTCTCGCCCCATCCGGTCGAGACCACCACCTTCCTGTTCCGCGCGGTGTGGGAAGGCGGCTGGCGCACCTATGCCCACCTGGCCGACATCTGCCGCCTGTCGGTGCTGAAGAGCTTCGTCACCGACGATGCGGATGCGCCCGGCTGCTCGGCCGCCTTCTTCGAGAAGGTCGCCGCCGACTATGCCGAGCCGGTGGACGTCAAGAAGGTCGACGTGGGCGGCGGCATGATCCACGGCGACGCCTACGATTTCCGCGACGACCGGTCGGGCAAGATCATCCTGGCCCACACCGCGCAGAAAAGCACGCGGGCCCAGAAGGCCATCGGCAGTTCGGCGTCGTTCGGCACGGTGGACGTGCTGATCCCGTCCAACCACGACTTCATCTGGCGCTTCGCCTTCGAGTTCCTGCAGGCCCTGTTCCCGGGCGTGGCCGGCCACGACATCCGGGTGCTGATGAACAACCCCATCGTCACCTTCAACCCGGGCACCATCCTGGTGAAGGAGCACACCACCAACGAGCACATCTACCTGGCGCTGTCGGGTGCGGTCGAGATGATCCCCACCAACGCCGACATCCGTTCCGTGCTGTCGGCCGGCGCCCTGATCGGCGAGTTCTCGGGCCTGTTCGGCACGCCGGCGACCGAGACCTGGCGCGCCATCAGCTTCGTCCAGGCGCTGCGCATCCCGCGCTCGCTCTATCACCAGTTCATCGACCGCAACAACCTGTTCTCGGAAGTCTCGCGCCTGGCCGAGCACCGCGAATTCCTGCAGCGCACCAGCCTGTTCGGCGAGGTGGTGTCGTCCAAGACCTTGAACCGCATCGCCAAGGGCGTGGCCACCGCCCGCTTCGATGCCGGCCAGCCCATCGAGATCGGCTCCGAGGCGGTGGCGCTGATCCGCGCCGGCCGCGCCGGCCGCTATCTGGGCGAGGAGCTGTTCGAGGAGCTGGAAGCCGGCGACTTCTTCAACGAGGAGTCGGCCATGTTCTCGGTGCCCAGCCTGCTCCGGGTGCGCACCCTGGAGCCCACCGACCTGTTCCTGGTGCCGGCCAGCCTGCTGCGCGACATACCGTCGGTGCGCTGGAAGCTGTTCGAGGCCAGCGACCGCCGTACCCGCGCCCTGGTCGAGGCCGGCGAGAACGCCCGCGTGCTCATGCGCTGGCACGACGACTATTCGGTGGGCGTCAACCGCATCGACAGCCACCACCGCCGCCAGTTCGAGATCGCCAACTCCATGCTGGAACTGGTGGAGCGCAAGCGGGGCAAGGCCGAGGTCGCCGAGGCCATGGGCATGCTGGCCGAGTACGCCCGCTTCCACTTCGGCGAGGAAGAGCGGCTGATGGACCGCTACGGCTATCCCGACATCGCCACCCATCGCGCCCGCCACAAGCGCTTCCTCGAACAGCTCGACGAGATGGCGTCGGGCGACGCCGACGAGCCGGCGGTGATGGCCTTCCTGCAGGAATGGCTGATCGGCCACACCCTGGGCGAAGACCGTCGGCTGGGGTCGTTCCTCAACGGCAAGGGCGTGTACTGAGGCTTTGATCCCCCGCTTGCGCGGGGGTGACGAGCCATACTGACAAACCGGTACATCTTGGATACCTTATGTGCCGGATTCGTCGGAGGACACCCATGCTGCGCAGGTTGCTGCTCGCCCTGTTCGTGATCCTGGCCGCCGGTGGTGCGGCGCGTGCGGCCGAGCCGCTGGTCGGCGTGCCCTGGCTGAAGGAACACCTGGGCACGCCTGGCCTGGTGGTGGTCGACGTGCGCAGCCCGGGCGAATACCTGCAGGCCCACATTCCGGGCGCCGTGTCCACCGACTACGCCAAGTCGGGCTGGCGCGTCGACCGCGACGCCGACAAGGTGCCCGAGCAGCTGCCCACCGACTTCGCCCCCCTGGCCCGCCATGTGGGCGAGCTGGGCATCGACGGCGCCAGCCACGTGGTGCTGGTGCACGGCGGCCGCTCGGCCGGCGAGGTGGGCGCGGCGACCCGCATCTACTGGACCTTCAAGCTGATGGGCCACGACCAGGTATCGATCCTGGACGGCGGCTTCGCCGAATGGGCCAAGGACAAGGCCAATCCGCTTGAGGCCGGCAAGGTCACCCCGGCGGTCAAGGTCTTCCCGCTGCACCTGCGCACCGAGATGATCGCCCGCGAGGACGACGTGGTCGCCGCCCAGCCCGGCCAGCTGGTCGATGCCCGCAGCGAGGACTTCTATGCCGGCATCAACCGCTCGGGCCTGGCCAAGGCCAACGGCACCATTTCGGGGGCGCGCAACCTGCCCTTCACCTGGCTGACCGTCAATGCCGGCGGCGCCTTCCGCAAGAAGGACCAGCTGGAAACCCTGTTCGCGGTCGCCGGCGTGCCTGCCCACGGCGAGCAGATCCTGTTCTGCAACACGGGCCACCTGGCTTCCATCGACTGGTTCGTCTCGCACGAGCTGCTGGGCAACGCCCAGGCCCGCCTGTATCCGGGCTCGATGACCGAGTGGACCAACCACGGCCGCCCGGTCGAGCAGAAGGTCAAGCTGCCCTAGGCTTACACGATCAGGATGTCGCTTGCCCGGATGCCGGCGTGGTCCAGGGTGACCATCGGCATCGGCGCGAGCGGGCCCGAGCCATCGACGTCGACCGACAGCACGTGGGTGACGGGATTGAACACGAACGGCGTCGCAGCGTGCGCCGTGTCCGTCGTCACCGTCAGCTGCGAGGCGTCCAGGTGGCCGGCCGGGGGCGGGGTGGTGGTCCAGATGTTGGCGCGGCTGACGGCGATGGTGTCCACGCCGCTGTGGAAGTCGGTGGTGTGGTCGCCGAAGTCGAAGCGGTCGT
>JBLNBU010000024.1:0-4443 GCA_050260215.1 Actinomycetota bacterium | reverse complement strand
GACCACGACCACCGAACGGCCCTGGCAGTGCGCCAGGCCCTGGAACAGCTCGAACACCAGGTGGGCGGTGCGGGTGTCCAGGTTGCCGGTGGGCTCGTCGGCCAGGATCAGCGGCGGGTCGTGGGCCAGCGCCCGGGCGATGGCGACGCGCTGGCGCTGGCCGCCGGACAGCTGGTCGGGGTGCTTGCGCCGGTGGTCGGCCAGTTCCAGGCCGTCGAGCAACGCCCTCGCGCGCTCGCGGATCTCGGCCTCGGACAGGCGGCCCAGACGGCGCATGGGGATTTCCACGTTGGTCTGACAGGTGAACTCGGGCAGCAGGAAGTGGAACTGGAAGACGAAGCCGATGCGCGCCAGGCGCAGGTCGGCCAGCGCGTTGGCATCAAGCCCCGAGGTGTCGATTCCCTGCAGGCGCACCAGCCCCGCGGTCGGCAGGTCCAAAAGCCCCAGCAGGTAGAGCAGCGACGACTTGCCCGAGCCCGACGGCCCGGTCACGGCGACGAACTCGCCCGGCTCCACCTTCAGGTCCACGTCCTCGACCAGGGTGACCGGCACCGGGCCGGGCAGCTGGCGCCCGACGCCCACGGCCTCGACCGCCGGCTCGGTCGTCATGCCGCCCCCCGCACGATGTCGACCGGGTTCAGCCGGCTGGCGCGCCTGGCCGGCAGCCAGGCGGCCATGGTCGCCGACAGCACCGCCATGCCGCCGCTGATCAGGTAGTGCCGGGGCGTGCGGTAGAGGATGAAGCCCTGGGCCTTGACGAAGCCTTCCATGTCGAACTTCAGCGTGCCCATGAACTCGACCAGCCCGTAGCCCAGCGCCCAGCCGATCAGGGTGCCCAGCACGCCCACCGCCAGGCCCTCGTAGAGGAAGATGCGGCGGATGTCGGAGTCGCGGAAACCCATGGACTTGAGGATGCCGATGTCGCGGGTCTTCTCGAACACCACCGTCGAGATGACGTTGAAGATGCCGAAGCAGGCGACGATCAGGATGGCGCTGACCGTCGAATACATGATGACGTTCTGGATGACGAAAATGCCCAGCACGTTGCGCGACTGCTCCTGCCACGGCTCGGCGCGATAGCCGAAGCGGCGCTCGATGCGCTCGGCCAGTTCGGAGGCGCGCTCGACGTCGTCCAGGCGGATGTTGATGCGGTTGATGACGTTGGGCCGGTTCTGCAGCACCTGGGCCTTCTTCAGAAGGGTGTAGGTGTCGAAGTTGTCCATCAGGGTGATGCCGCTGCGGAAGATGCCGACCACCTTCATCTTCATCACCACGCCCACCGGCGAGACCACCGAGATCAGGTCGTCCATGCGGATGCCGGCCTTGGCGGCGACGCCCTCGCCGATGATGATTCCGTTGGCGGTGGTCGACAGGCCTTCCAGCGAGCCGGCGATCAGGTCCTTTTCCAGCTTGGTGACCAGGCGCTGGCGCTCAGGCACGATGCCGGTGACGTTGGCCGACACGTCCTTGCCGCCGAAGCGCAGCAGGATCTGCCCCGTGAGCGTCGGCGCCACCTGGACACCGGGCTCGGTCTCCTCGATCACCGTCATCATGTTGCGGCCGCCGCGGATGCCGCGGACCTCCTCGCGCGGCTTCAGTCCGCGAAGGTCGATGGCCGCCGCCGGGAAGGCCCGCTCGACCGGCTGGACGGGGGGCGCGCGGAACTCGTCCTTGACGATGATGTGAGGCTGGATGTCGATGATCTTGTTGATGAAGTCGCGCTGGAAGCCCTGCATCATCGAGGCGATGGCGATGAAGAACGCCACCCCCAGCGTCACCCCCATCAGCGAGACCAGCGTCTGGCGCCGCCGATGGAGCAGGTGCTGCAAGGCGATGTCCATGCCCAGCGACAGCGCCATGCCCCTCTCCTAGCGTGCCCGCACCCGGTCGCCGGGCTTCAGCCCGGCCGGCGGGTTGGCGACCACCTGTTCGGTGCCGGCCAGGCCGTCGAGCACCTCGACCTTGGTGCGGCCGCGGATGCCCAGCCGGACCGGGCGGGCCACGGCAACGCCGTCCTCGACCACCAGCACCTTGCCGGCGGCCGGCGCGGTGGCGGGGATCAGCAGGGCATTCGGCTTCTCGGCGGTGATCACGTTGATCTCGGTGGTCATGCCCACCAGCAGCGGGGTGTCGTCGGGCAGGCTGACGCGGACGCGGAAGGTCTTGTTGACCGGGTCGCCCTTTGGGGTCAGGCGCTCGATGCGGCCTTCCAGGATGCGGTCGGGGAAGGCGTCGGCCTTGATCAGCACCTTCTGGCCGGGGCGGACGCGGGCGATGTCCTCCTCGTCGACGTCGGCGGTGATGCGCAACGGCCGGGGGGCGCCCACCCAGAAGATGGCGTCGTCGGTGCTGGCGATTTCGCCCAGTTCGCCGTCGCGGCGGATGACCACCCCGTCGATGGGCGAGGCCACCACCAGGTCGGCCCGGCGCTGGCGGGCGGCGGCGATGGCGGCCAGGACCTGGTCATATTCGCTTTTGGCCTTCTGCTCGGCTTCGCGGCTCTTGACGCCGCGCTCGGCCAGCATGCTCTGGCGGCGCATCTCCTCGCGCCAATAGCCGGCCTTGGCCTCGAGCTCGGCGACGCGGGCGCCGGCCTCGCGGTCGTCCAGGCGGGCCAGCGGCTGGCCGCGCACCACCCGGTCGCCTTCGTTGACCAGGATCTCGGCGATGCGGCCCGAGACCAGTGGCGCGATCTTGGCCCATTGCTCGGGCTCGACGGTGCCGGTGGCATAGACCGCCTCGACGGCGGTGCCGCGTTCCGGGGTCGCCACCTCGACCTCGCGGCCGCCGTTCTGGAAGAACCACGCGCCCGCCCCGACCAGCAGGGCGGCGATGACCAGGACGACGGGCAGGCGGCGAAGACGGCGGCGGGACATGACGACTGAGGTTACACCATGCGCTGAAAGCTGTCCCGGCCAAGCAGGCTAATCAGCCCGCCGGCGGCCGGATGGTCACGGCGGCAGGTTATGGTAGAAGGTGACCAGGAATGGCGCCACCCGTTTGCGCTCGGTGTCCGAGCCGCCGATGCTGTGCATCAGGTTGCGCAGGAACATGCGGTCGCACTTGGGCAGGGTGAAGAACGCCTTGATCGCCAGCACGTCGCCCGAGGCGCCCTGCAGGCCCTGCACCACCTTGATGACGCAGTCGCGCACCGAGTTGGGCCGCGCCGCATCGTACTTGCTGGCGGGCAGGAACTCCTGCTGGTAGGTCTGGCAGATCTGGCGCCAGCCGTCGGCCATGGCGTCGGCGTCCCAGCGCAGCACCGCGCGCAGGAAGGCGATCTCGTGCTCGCCCGGGGCCTGGTAGCTGCCCGCCTCGGCGGCGTCGCGGAACACCTGCCAGGGATCGTGGGTCAACTTGGCCTTCTTGGCGCCCACCCCCTGGGAATGGAAGGCGTTCCAGCGCGAATCCCAGCTTTCCAGCAGCGGATTGGAGTTGTCGCCGTTCTGCACCAGCGCCATCAGCCGGCCGCTGTCGGCCCCGGTCCATTTGCGGCTGGCGGCCAGCTGCTTGACCCGCTTGGTGGCGCGCACGTCGGGCAGCAGGCAGCGGCGCAGCACCTCCTCGTAGACGCGGCCGAAATCGGGCTGCAGGTAGAAGGGCTTGGAAACCGGATGGCGCTCGCCGCGGGTGGCCGCAACCTGGAAGGCGCGCCGGGTGCAGCGGGCCAGGGTCTCGTCGAACACGCCGGCGAAGGAATTGGTCTCGATCGGCGGATCGTCGGGCAGCAGGGGGGCCACGTCGTCGATGTTGGCCGGGTCGACCGCCGGCGGCTTCGGCCGCTCGGCGATGCGCTTGCGGGTAAGGTCATAGAGCAGCCAGCGGTCCTGCTCGCGCTCGTCGTCGCTGCCCGGCGGCAGCAGGGGATCGAACTGCCTGAGCGCCGCGGCGTCCAGCTCCTCGACGGGAAAGGCCTCGACGGCGCGGTCGAGAATGAAGTGGAACACGGCGTCCAACTGGCGCTCGCTGGCCCAGCGCAGGCTTTCCGGATCCTTCTTGGTCAGCCGCCGCAAGGTCAGCAGGTGCGGGATCGGCAGGCCCATGGTGGCCTTGGCCAATTCGGCGACCTTCGCCTCGAACAGTCCCTTGGTATTACCCTGGCTCATGTCCGAATAATGCCACCTGCACCAATGGCGTCAATCGCCCGGCTTGATTATGGCCGCCGGGACCGATACGACTGGCGGCCATGAACACCGAACCCAAAGCCGGCGTCGAGACCCGCCGCGTCGCCGCCGACGAGGCCGAACTGCGGCTGGACCGCTGGTTCAAGCGCCACTTTCCCGCCATCGGCCACGGGCTGCTGGAAAAATGGCTGCGCACCGGCCAGGTCCGCGTCGACGGCCGCCGCGCCAAGTCCAACCAGCGCCTGGAAGCCGGCCAGGAGATCCGCATCCCGCCCGTGCCGGCCGGCCCCGCGCCCAAGCCCGACGCACGCCCCACCGT
>JBLNBU010000023.1:0-13883 GCA_050260215.1 Actinomycetota bacterium | reverse complement strand
AACTCGCCCAGCGCGGCCATGGTGTCGCCCACCACCAGCAGGGGCGCGTCGGCGGCCAGGCCGGCGGGAACCGCGTGGACCATGGCCGCGGCCGCGCCGGCGGCCAGGGCGGCGGCGACGTAGTCGTGGCCGTCGTGGTTGGGCCCGGCCAGCGCGATGAACAGGTCGCCCGGCGCCACCGAGCGCGAATCGATGGACACGCCGGCAGCCTGCCAGGCCGGCCCCTGCAGGGTGCCGTTGGTGGCGTCGCGGGCTTCGGCCGACGTCCACAGCGGGGTCATGCCTTGCCTCCATCGGCAAGGGCGACGGCTTGGCGCGCCTCGACGGCATCGTCGAAGGGCAGCAGGCGGTGGCCGACGATCTGGCCCGATTCGTGGCCCTTGCCGGCCACGACCAGCAGGTCGCCCGTCTGCAAGGTGGCGACGGCGGTGCGGATGGCCAGGCGGCGGTCGCCGATCTCGGCGGCGCCGGGGCAGACGGCCATGATGGCCGAGCGGATGCCGGCGGCGTCCTCGCTGCGCGGGTTGTCGTCGGTGACGATCACCGTGTCGGCCAGGCGGGCGGCGATGGCGCCCATCTGCGGGCGCTTGCCGGGATCGCGGTCGCCGCCGCAGCCGAACACCACCACCAGCCGGCCGCCGGCGTGGGGGCGCAGCGCCGACAGCACGGTCTCGAGCGCGTCGGGGGTGTGGGCGTAGTCCACATAGACGGCGGCGCCGTTGGCGCGCACCGCCACTTCCTGCAGGCGGCCGGGGACGCCGTCCAGGTGCTCCAGCGCCGCCACCGCGGCGTCGCGATCGGCGCCGCTGGCCAGGGCCAGGCCAAGGGCGGCCAGGGCGTTGAAAGCCTGGAAGGTGCCGGCCAGGGGCAGCGCCACCTCGACCGCCTTGCCCAGGATTTCCAGGCGCAGTCGCTGGCCGTGCGGGCCGGGCTCGGCCTTGGCCAGGCGCAGCTCGACGCCGGCGCGGCCATAGGTGATGGCGGTGATGCCGCGGCGTTCGCAGGTGGCGCGCACGCGGTCGACCTGGGGGTCGTCGCCGTTGACCACCGCGATGCCACCGGCCGGCAGCAGTTCGGCGAACAGGCGCAGCTTGGCCCGCGCATAGGCGGCCATGTCGGCGTGGTAGTCCAGGTGGTCGCGGGTCAGGTTGGTGAAGGCCGCCGCCCGCAACTTGACACCGTCCAGCCGGCACTGGTCGAGGCCGTGGCTGGACGCCTCCATGCAGGCGTGGGTGACGCCGATGGCGGCCAGCTCGGCCAGGGTCTTGTGCAGGGCCACCGGGTCGGGGGTGGTCAGCCCGCCGGCATTGGGCCAGCCGTCGGCGACCACGCCCAGGGTGCCGATGGCCGCCGACTTGTGGCCGAGGCGGGCCATGATCTGGCGATAGAAGGCGGCGGTCGAGGTCTTGCCGTTGGTGCCGGTGACCGCGACCATGGTTTCGGGCTGGGCCCCGTGGAAGGCCGCCGCCATCAGGGCGAAGCGGCGGCGCGGGTTGGGGTCGGTGACCAGAACCACGCCCTCGGGCAGGTCCAGGCTGCTGCCTTCGGGCGCCAGCACCGCGGCGCAGCCGGCAGCCACCGCGCCCGGCACGAAGGCGCGGCCGTCGGCCTTGGTTCCCGGCAGGGCGGCGAACAGGAAGCCCGGGGCCACTGCCCGCGAATCCGCGGTCAGCCCGGTGATCTCCACGTCCCTGATCGGTGCCTGTACCGTCATGATCTCACTCAACCGCCGCAACTTCCCTGCCCCCGGATCCGGAGATGCCCTTGCCGCCCGCAGCCGGCGCCGGAGCCGGCGCCGCAACCGGCGCACCCGCACGCGGCAGCAGCCCCATCAGCGGCGCGACCTGGGCGATGACCCGGGCCGCGGCCGGTGCCGCCGTCCAGCCGGCGGTGATGAAGCCGTGCGTTTCCTTGGTCGCTTGGGGTTCGTCGATCATCATCAGGACCGCATAGCGCGGGTCGTCGATGGGGAAGGCGGCGATGAACGAGGACAGTACCGCCTTCTTCCTGTAGGAACCGTTGACGGCCTTCTCGGCGGTGCCGGTCTTGCCGCCCACCTCGTAGCCGGGAACGTCAGCCTTCTTGCCGGTGCCGTCGGTGACCACCAGGCGCATCAGCTGGCGCAGCTGCTCGGAGGTGCGCTTCTTCATGATGCGCTCGCCGGGCGCCGGCTGGTCGTCGGCCCGCGCGATCAGGGTGGCCGGGTGGAACTCGCCGCCGTTGACCAGGGCCGAGACGCCGGTCACCAGCTGCAGCGGCGTCACCGACAGGCCGTGACCGAACGAAATGGTGATGGTGTTGATCTCGCGCCACGGATTGGGGGCCAGCGGGCCGCCGACCTCGGGCAGCTCGATGGACGGGGTGTGCAGCAGGCCGGCCTTGGCCATGAACGACCGCTGGGCCTCGGTGCCGGCTTCCAGCGCCATGCGGGCCGAGCCGATGTTGGACGAGTGCACCAGGATCTCGGGCACGGTCAGCCAGCGGTTGAGCGCGTGGTCGTCGTGGATCTCGTGACCGCCCACCTTCAGGGGGTGGGTGGCGTCGAAGGACGAGTTCAGGTTGATGCGGCCGGTGTCGAGCGCCATCGCCGTGTTGAACAGCTTGAAGGTGCTGCCCATTTCGTACGCGCCCTTGGTGGCGCGGTTGAACATGGCCTGGTCGGTGGTGTCCGGCGGGTCGTTGGGGTCGAAGTCGGGCAGGCTGACCATGGCCAGCAGCTCGCCACTGCGCACGTCCATCACCATGCCGGTGCCGCCGACGGCGCTGAATTCCTCGACGGCGCGGGCCAGTTCGTTGCGCACCACCGTCTGCACGCGGATGTCCACCGACAGCCGCAGCGGCTGGTGGCTGGAACGCAGCGCGGCGTCGAAGCGGCGTTCGATGCCGGCGATGCCCTTGTTGTCGACGTCGGTCATCCCGACGATATGGGCGGCGAGGTTGCCGTGCGGGTAGACCCGCCTTTCGCCTTTCTCGAAGTACAGTCCGGGGATGCCCAGTGCGTTGACGTCGTATTGCTGGCGGGGAGTCAGGTTACGCCGCAGATAGACGAACTGCCGGCCGGACCCCAAGCGGGTCTCGACCTCCGAGCGGTCCAGTTCGGGCAGCACGGTCAGCAGCTTGTCGGCGGCTTCCTTGGGGTTGGGAACCTCGTAGGCCTTGGCGTACAGCGACACCGTCGGCAGCGAGGTCGCCAGCAGCTGGCCGTTACGGTCGGTGACGTCGGCGCGCTCCATCTCCAGGCCCTCGGTGCGGGCCTGGGGCAGGGGGCGGGACTTGGCGGGGTTGCGGTCGATGACGGCGACGTCGACCATGCGGACGGCGATGACGCCGAAGGCGGCCAGGAACACAACCCCGGCGGCGACCAGCCGCGCCCGCCCGGTCTCGAGCGCACGGGCGCGCACGCCGTCGAGACGGACGGCGGCCCGGGCCTGGAGATCCTCGCCGGCATGGAAGCCGGAGACGGCGGGTTTGGCTCGGAACAGGCTCACCGCGCCTCCTCGTGGGTGGTCAGGCGCGGGGCGCCGGCGACCAGCACCGGACGGGCCGGCGGCGCCTTGGGCGGCTCGGCCTTGGCGACGGTGGTCGCGGGGGGCGTGCCCGGCTTGGCGGCGGGCTTGGGCTGGGCCAGGGCGAAGGCAGGCATGCCCTGGGCGTTCAGGGAGTCGATGGTCGCCACCTGAGCCGGGGCCACCGGGTGCATGCCCAGATGCTTTTCCGACAGTGCGCGCAGGCGCGCCGGGTCGTTCAGATAGCTCCACTCAGCCTTCAGCACGTGGATGGCTTCCTGCTCGCGCTGGATGTCCTGGTTCAGGCGCGACAGGCACAGTTCCTGGTCCTTGACCTCGTGCTTGACGAAGAACAGCCCGACGCCGATGGCACCGGCCAGAGAGGTCCACAGGATGGTTCCGCTGAGACCGCGCATCATCGGGAACGTCCTTTCCGGTTGGTGGGCTGGCCGGCGGGGGCCCAGGCCGGGGCCTCGGTGCGCATCGCGGCGCGCAGCTTGGCCGAGCGGGCGCGCGGGTTGCGCGCTGCCTCGTCGTTGCCGGGGCGGACGGCGCGCCGGTGCAGCAGGGTGAAGCTGGGGGCGGGGCCGCCGGCCGCCTGCGGCTGGTGGCGGCTGGGCCTGGCCGCTTCGCCGCTGCGGGCCTTGAGGAAGGCCTTGACCACCCGGTCCTCGAGGGAATGGAAGCTGACCACCGCCAGGCGTCCGCCCGGGGCCAGCAGGGCTTCGGCCGCGGCCAGGCCGCGTTCCAGCTCGCCCAGCTCGTCATTGACGGCGATGCGCAGCGCCTGGAAGGTCCGGGTCGCCGGGTCGATGCCGTCGCCCGAGGCGCGGACCACCTTGCGCACCACCTCGGCCAGCTCGGCGGTGCGCTCGAACGGCTTGTCGGCCCGCGCGGTCACGATGGCGCGGGCGACGCGCCGGGCCATGCGCTCCTCGCCATACTTGAAGATGATGTCGGCCAACTCGGCCTCGGGCGTGCCGTTGACCAGGTCGGCGGCCGAGGGGCCGGCCTGCTCCATGCGCATGTCCAGCGGCCCGTCCTTGGCGAACGAGAAGCCGCGGCCGGCCTGGTCCAGCTGCATGGACGACACGCCCACGTCAAGTGCCACGCCGTCCACCCGGTTGACGCCGTGGGCAGCCAGAAGCGCCTGCATGTCGCCGAAGCGACCCTCGACGATGTCGAAGCGGCCGGGATGGGCGGCGGCGACCTGGCGGCCGCGCGCCACCGCGTCGGGGTCGCGGTCGATGCCCCACACCCGGCAGGGAGCGGCGCCCAGGATGGCCAGGCTGTAGCCGCCGGCGCCGAAGGTGCCGTCCACATAGGTGCCGTCCGCGTGCACGGCCAGCGCCTCCACCACCTCGGCCAGGAGGACCGGCACGTGCGGGGCGGGGGCATTCGGGCCGGCGGGGGTCATCGTCCGTCTCCGGCGGGGGGCTTGGGGCGCAGCGGCAGGGTGGGGCGGTTTTTCAGAGCGCGGGCGCGGATCTCGGCCTCCATGGCCTTGTAGGCCTCGGGCTGCCACACCTGGAAGGTTTGGCCCTTGCCGACGAAGGCGGCCGCTTCCGACAGGCCGGCATGCTCGATCAGGTCCTCGGGCAGCATGATGCGGCCCTCGGGGTCCCAGGCCAGCTGGCGCGCGTCGGCGAAGATCAGCGCGCTCAACTCTTCCTGCTCGGGGCTGAAGGCGGACAGGTCCTGGGTGCTGTCGGACAGGCGCTCCATGAAGTCCATGCCGCAGCCCTCGATGCAGGCGGCGGTGAACGAGCGATACAGAACGATGCCGGGGAAGGACTGCGAGGCCAGGGCAGCACGGAACCCCGCCGGAACCGACACGCGGCCTTTCCGGTCGAGCTTGTTCACGAATGTGGAGAGGAAGAGAGCCATCCCCCGTCTCGCCTGTCCGCTGCCTGATCCCCGTTACCCAAGTCGGACACACTCCACCCCTGGGGTGCCCGTTCATTGGGTCTTCATGGGATAACATGGGTAAACATGGGCGTCAATGGAATCCGGTAGTAAAAACGTGGGTCGCCGCGGGTTTGTGCCAATTTGTCGGGGATTTTTCGAAAGTAGTGGAAGAAATCGATGCAAATCGTTGATTCATTGCGAGGTTTGCTGTGATGCCACGGGAATGTGGCTAAATTCGGTTCCGGGACGTTCCGTGAACGAATTGGTGGTGCGCCATTGCGCAATGGGAGTGCCGGCATGGGACGGCATGGGACGGTGGATTCGTGGCGGACCTGGAGGTCCGCGCCCCAATCTGGGGGATATTGCGCCAGACGGCCTGTAAGCCGGGTTCTGTCCACGCCCGAAGGCGCTGGACGGCCATTCATCTGGGACGCCCGTCACCGGGCGCCTCGCGCGACCGACCCGGGCGGCTAGGCGGAAACGCCTTTCGCCCCCCTTGCGGAGGGACCGCCGCCCCTATTTGGTCTTGCTCCCGGTGGGGTTTGCCGTGCCGCTCCCGTTGCCGGGCGCGCGGTGCGCTCTTACCGCACCCTTTCACCCTTGCCTGCCGGTCCGAAGACGGGCGGGCGGTTTGCTTTCTGTGGCACTTTCCCTGGGGTCGCCCCCGCCGGACGTTATCCGGCACCGTGTTTCCGTGGAGCCCGGACTTTCCTCCCCCCGGTTGCCCGGAAGGCGGCCGTCCGGCCGTCTGGCGCGGCGGCACTCTAGGCCCATTCGGGCGGCGGCGGCAAGGGTGATGGGCGGCGGGCTCGAAAGAACGACGGCAGTAAAGGCGAAACCCGAGAAGGGTTATCACCTTTACTGTCCGTCGTCTTTTCTGCCATCGGGTGGAGGCCCGATGTACTCCGGCATTTCACCGCTTTGATATGCGGTCGTGCCGGAGTTGTTCGGCGTGGGCGCCCGGATGTCTCACTTGGGCATGGGCACGTGGCCCAGCGCCTCGCTCGAAACCTTGACCACCAGTTCGGACAGCTTGCGGGCTTCGTCCATGTAGTCGTCGTAGGCCTGGCGGGCCAGGCGGAACTGCATGTCCATGAAGTCCTTTGGCGACTGGCATTGGCGCAGTTCCTCGGCAGCGTCCAGGTTGTGGCGCATGGAGGTCTGGGCAATGCTCATCAGCCGGCTGTTGACCTGGGTCCAGCCGTCCACCATGCGGGCGGTCATCTGCATGATGTCGCGTTCAGCCCCACGGGGCATTTCTTCGTTGGCGGCCACGGCCTTCAATTCGCTTCTCCTCTCGCTCATGGGCGCTTCTCCTTCCCTGGGATGGCAAAAAAGTGGGAAACCAGCGCTACGAGGGTAGCGAATTCGGGCGGCTGCGCCGTCTGAGCAAACGGCTTACGTCGATGGGAAAAGCGCATGCCGCCCCCCTCCCGGTCGGCAGCGGGAGGATAGGACCATCGCTAGAGGGCATGTGGCGCCGCCCGCCCGTTCCCGCAACGATCCGGACGAGTCAGCGCCGGGCCCGGATGGGTGCGAACATTCGGGCGGCCGGATCGTTCCCATGGCATGGGCTTGGAGGAATACCGCCGCAAGCGCGACTTCGCGCGCACCCCCGAGCCGGGTGCCGAACCCGCACCCGGCCGCGGCGGGCTGTTCGTGGTCCAGCGCCACGCCGCGCGCCGCCTGCATTGGGATTTCCGCCTGGAACTGGACGGGGTGCTGAAAAGCTGGGCGGTCACCCGTGAGCCGGTGCTCGATCCCGCCGTCAAGCGCCTGGCGGTCGAGACCGAGGACCATCCGCTGGACTACGCCGACTTCGAGGGCGACATTCCCGCCGGCCAATACGGTGCCGGCCATGTGGACCTGTGGGACCGCGGCCGCTGGTGGCCGGTGGGCGATCCTCGCCAGGGGATGGATACCGGGGTGCTGAAGTTCCGCCTGGACGGCGGTCGCCTGAAGGGCGGCTTCGCCCTGGTGCGCATGAAGGACGGCGGCCGGCGGCCCAACTGGCTGCTGGTCAAGGAACACGACGGTCCCGACCAGCCGCGGCCGGCCGACCCGCCGACTGTCGGGCCGGTGGCGGGCGCACGGCCGGCGCCGCTTGCTCCCAGGCTGTCGCCCATGCTGGCGACGCCGGTGGGCGAGGCGCCGGCCGGCGGCCAATGGCTGCACGAGATCAAGTTCGACGGCTATCGCCTGCTGGCCCGCGTCGAGGGAGGCGCCTGCCGGCTGTTCACCCGCGCCGGGCACGACTGGACCGACCGCTTCCCCGCCATCGCGCGCGCCTGTGCCGGCCTGCCCTGTGCCGCAGCCTGGCTGGACGGCGAGGTGGTGGCGCTGGACCAGGGCGGCGTGTCGCGCTTCCACGCCCTGCAGCGCCAACTGGCGGCCGGCAGCGAAGCCGGCCTGGTCTATCACGTCTTCGACCTGGTCGCCCTGGACGGCCAGGACCTGGCGGGGGTGGCCCAGGAAGAGCGCAAGCGGCTGCTGCGCGCCCTGCTGGCCCGGGCCGGCGAGCCGCTGCGCTATACCGACCACATGGACGGGCGCGGCCCCGACTTCTATCGCCAGGCCTGCGCATTCGCCCTGGAAGGGGTGGTGTCCAAGCGCCGCGACCGCCCCTATCGTCCCGGGCGCGGCAAGGACTGGGTCAAGGCCAAGTGCGTGTGCCGCCAGGAGTTCGTGGTCGCCGGCTTCACCCGTCCCGAAAAGAAGAAGAGCGGGCTGGCGGCCCTGCTGCTGGCGGTGTGGGACGGCGGCCGGCTGGTCGCGGCCGGCCGGGTCGGCACCGGATTTTCCGCCGACGAGGCTTCGATGCTGGAAGCCCGCCTGGTCGCCCTGCCGTCAGCCCCGGCCCTGTCGTCCGAGCCCCGTGCCGTGTGGGTCCGGCCGACCCTGGTGGTCGAGGTCGAATTCACCGAATGGACCGCAGACGGCGCGCTGCGCCACCCGTCGTACCAGGGCTTGCGGCTGGACCGCGACGCGGGCGAGGTGGTGCGCGAGCCGTGCGGTGCCGCCCTGCCTGCCCCGCCCGCCGCCGACCGCCTGGGCGGGCTGACCAATCCAGACCGGGTGCTGTTTGCCGATTTCGGCCTGACCAAGCGCCGGCTGGCGGCCTACTACCTCGAGGTGGCGCCGCGCATGCTGCCGCTGGTGGCGGGGCGACCGCTAACCTTGCGGCGCTGTCCCGACGGCACCGGCGGCAACTGCTTCTGGCAGCGCCATCCCCACCCCGGCATGGCCAAGGCCGTCCGCCGCATACCCGCCGGCGACGAGGTGCTGGTGGCCGTCGACGACGAGGACGGGCTGGTGGGCCTGGCGCAGATGGGGGCGCTGGAAGTGCATGCCTGGGGCTCGACCGCCGCCGACCTCGAGCGGCCGGACCTGCTGGTCATGGATCTCGACCCCGACGAGGGGCTGGCCTGGGCTCGCGTCACCGAGGCGGCGATGCTGCTGAAGGACCGGCTGGCGGCGCTGGGCCTGGCCGCCTTCGCCAAGACCACCGGCGGCAAGGGCCTGCACGTGGTGGTACCGCTGGTGCCGCGCGCCGGCTGGGACGAGGCCAAGGCCTTCACCAAGCGGCTGGCCGAGAGCCTGGCCGCCGACGCCCCCGACCGCTTCACCGCCAACATGGCCAAGACCCGGCGCAAGGGGCGCATTTTCGTCGACTACCTGCGCAACCAGCGCTCGGCCACGGCGGTGGCGCCCTATTCGACCCGGGCGCGCCCCGGCGCCCCGGTGGCGGTGCCGCTGACCTGGGCCGAGTTGGCGGCCGGCATCCGCTCGGACCATTTCACCGTCGAGACGCTGCCGCGGCGACTGGCCGCTACCCCCGATCCCTGGGCCGGCTTCGCCATCGCGGCGGCGCCGCTGCCCGACCGGCTCTAGGAGAGATCCATGCCCCCGGCACGCCCCTACTGGAAAGGCCACATGAAGCTGTCGCTGGTCACCTTCGCGGTGGCGCTCTATCCGGTGGTCAACACCTCGTCGCGGCTGGCCTTCCACCAGGTCAGCCGCTCGACGGGGGCGCGCATCCGCGAGCAGAAGGTGGTCCCCGGCGTCGGCGAGGCTGTCCCTGAGGACATCGCCAAGGGCTACGAGTACGAGAAGGGCCGCTACGTGCTGCTCGACGAGGAGGACTTCGACAAGGTCAAGCTGGAGACCCGCAAGACCGTCGACCTGGAACGCTTCTTCCCCGTCGCCGATCTTGATCCTCTCTATATCGACAAGCCCTATTACGTCGTTCCCGACGGCGCCATCGCCGAGGAGGCGTTCACCGTGGTGCGCGAGGCCCTGGAACACGAGAAGCGCGCCGCGCTCGGCCGTGTCGTGCTGTCGGGGCGCGAACGCCTGGTCGCCATCGTGCCCAGGGCCAAGGGCATGGTCATGTACACGCTGCACACCGCCGACATGGTGCGTAAGCCGACCGCCTATTTCGCCGACATCCACGACGAGCCCGTGGACGAGGACCAGGTGGCGGTGGCCGAGGCCCTGGTCGAGCGCAAGGCCGGCCCCTTCGACCCGCTGCACTTCGTTGACCGCTACCAGGAAGGCCTGAAAAGGATCATCGCCGCCAAGATCGAGGGCCAGGAGCCCCCCATCATCGAGGAGACGGTGCCCGGCAACGTGGTCAACCTGATGGATGCGCTGAAGAAGTCCCTGGAAGCCGAAGCGACCGCCCCGGCAGCCGCCCCGGGCGGCGGCGGAGGGGGCGGCAAGGGAAAGCGGCGCAAGGCGGGGTGACGGCCTTTGCGAATGACGGGAAAGGCCGCGCGGGAGGGACGGGGAAGGTCCGCCCTCACCCGAACAGCTTGTCGATCTCGTCCTGGCTGATGGCCTTGCTTTCCAGCTGCGGGCCGTTGAGCAGCTTGGCTTCCTCGTCGCGGTGGTCCTCGACCAGCACGGGGGTGGCCTCGGCGATGTTCTCGGCGCCCCAGATCTCGATCATCGCGTTGACGCGGGCCTCGATGTATTTGAGCGTGCGCACCACCTTGGTGATGCGCTGGCCGGTGATGTCCTGGAAGTTGCAGGCCTCGTACATGGAGACGATGGTCTCGCCGATGTCCTCGACCAGGCGGGCCACGTAGGAATCGGACGAGTGCGACACGATCTCGCGCGCCAGGGTCTCGATCTTCTCGGCGGCTTCCAGGATCTGCTGGGTGGCGCGCTCGGTGGCGGTGACGATGGCGTCCAGCTCGAAGGTGACCGCGATCAGGTGGTCGTCCTCGGCGTCCTTGGGGCGCAGCTGGGCGATCTCGGACTTGGTCTGCTCGATGCAGACGGCCAGCGCGCGCAGCTCGGTGCGCAGCATCGCCACTTCGGCCTGCTTTTGCTGGGTCTCGGCCTGGATCGAGGTGGGCGTCGGCGCATCCTCGCCCTTGATCAGCGCTTCGAGCCCCTTGAGGTCGGCCTTGAGGTCGACCAGGGCCTGGAGAACCTCGGCATTGGTGCCGCCGGCGCCCGGGCCGGCCGGCAGGGCCCCGCCCTTCTGGCGCAAGAGCTTGAGTTCTGCGGTGAACAGCTTGCGTTCGGTGGTCATGATGCCGCGTTCGTCCCCTGCTTCCCCTTGACCGAGCCCCCCGATGCGCCCGGCTGCTCGACCCACGGTCGATACGATTTATCGGTAACCTGGATGTGATCGGTCAACCATTTCCTGAGCAGGCGCACCACCGATTCGTCGAGTGCCGTGCGTTCACCGGCCAAATAACGCTCGTGAATCTCGCGCACCTTGGTGCACAGGGCCTGGTGCTCGCGCCGGTGGCTTTCCATGTCGGGATAGCCGCAGGCGGCCATGGCCGCCTCCTCGCGTGCGAAGTGATGTTCGGTGTATTCGGCCAGCACCTTGACCACGCTGCCCAGCACGTCGCGGCTCTGGCCCGTTTCCATGGCGTCGTGCAGCTGGTTGAGCAGGTTGATGATGATCCGGTGGTCCGAATCGAGAGCGGCGTCGCCCACGGCCATCGCCTCGGTCCAAGCCGCCCAAACCATGGAAAGACCCCGACACACCGTCCCACCGAATTCAAATAAATACACCCTGCAACACCGTCCGCACAAGTCGGGCGGGCTATCGCCGAACGCCTTCGGTTGCTATGCTGTCCGGAGGGGAGGCGGCGGCCGTCCGCCATGCCAATCTCTATCGTGACACGGGAACGCGGCTAAGGTGAGACGCCTGCGGATCGCCACCTTCAACCTGGAAAACCTGGACGACCGTCCCCAGGCCGGCCAGGACTTCGCCGACCGCGTGGCGGTGCTGCGCCCGCAGTTCCAGCGCCTGCGCGCCGACGTGTTGTGCCTGCAGGAAGTCAACGCCCATCCGGTGACCAAGGCCGGCCCGCGCGAGTTCGGCGCGCTCGACAAGGTGATTGCCGACACCGATTTCGAGCGCTGCCACCGCATCGTCAGCATGAACCGCGGGGGGCTCCGCCCGTCGGACAAGCACAACCTGGTGATCCTGACCCGGCTGCCGGTGATCTCGCACCGCCAGGTCTGGCACGACCTGGTGCCGCCGCCCTCCTATCCGCCGACCACCGCCCGGCCGGCCCCCGACGGCCCCCAGGCGGTGGAATGGGACCGCCCCGCCCTGCACGCGGTGCTGCAACTGCCCGAGGGCCGGCGGCTGCACGTGGTCGCCGTCCACCTGCGCGCCCCGCGCGCCGCCTGGCTGCCCGGCCAGAAGGAAAAGCACGGCCACTGGCAGTCGGTGGCCGGCTGGGCCGAGGGCTTCTTCCTGGCCGCCGTCAAGCAGGCCGGCCAGGCTTTGGAAGTGCGCCTGCTGGTGGAAAGCATTTTCGATTCCGAGCCCGACGCCCTGGTGGCGGTGTGCGGCGACTTCAACGCCGACGACCGCGAGGCGCCCTTGCGCATCATCCGCGGCGACGAGGAGGACACCGGCAACGGCCACCTGGCGCCGCGCATGCTGGTGCCGCTGGAACGCTCACTGCCCGACGGGCGCCGCTATTCGGTGATCCACCACGGGCGCCGGGTGATGCTGGACCACATCCTGGTGTCGCGGCCGCTGCTGGGTTGGTACATGGGCTCCGAGGTCCACAACGAGGCGCTGGGCGACGAACTGGTGTCGCCGGCCTCCATCTGGGGGCCGCCCAATTCCTATCACGCCCCCCTGGTGGCGGAATTCGCCCCGCCGCGCGGAGTCTGAGGGGAAAGCGCGTCCTTGTAGCGCATGTCCTCGTGGCGGATGTGGCGGATCAGCCAGTCCGACAGGAACTCGAACAGTTCGGCGGCCAACACTCCGCGGGGATCGGCGGCGTAATCGCCCATCATGGCGCGGACCTGCTCGGCCAGCATGGCGTGCGAGCGGCGGTGCGTCTCGCATTCGGGCCAGCCGGCGGCCTCCAGCAGCCGCTCCTCCTCTTCGAAGTGGTAATGGGTATAGGCGATCATTTCGTCGAGGACGTGGCCGACGGTACGTTCCGGCCGCGGCGTGCGCAGCACCTGATAGACCTCGTCCAGCAGCGTCAGCAGGCGCTGGTGGTGGGCATCCAGCACATCGACCCCGACACTCAGGTCGGGCGTCCATTCGATGATCGGCATGAAGCGGCAACCCCCAAACCAAACGGGAGATGGCCCGGTCCCCTCCGGCCACCCCTTCCCCTGGCCAGGAGCATGCCACCGGTTCGGCCGGTTTCCTAGTATCCGTTAGGATGTTTCGACCACCACCAGCTCGCTGGCTTCCAGGGCCTCGACCACCAGTTCGGCCTCGCCGTCGACCACCAGGCCCGAGCGCTCGCCGACCACGGTGCCGCCCACCGCGACGGCGCCGCGGGCGGGTACCAGGTAGGCGAGGCGGCCGTTCAGCGGATGGGCGAAGGTGTCGCCCGGGTCCAGGGTCGCCCCCAGCACCCGGGCATCCTGGTTGATGACCGGCACGTGCTCGTCGCCGGGCAGGCCGGAGGCCAGCACCTGCAGCACCCCGTGCTCGCGCGGGAAGGGCCGGGTCTCCCAGCGCGGCGTCAGCCCGCGGGCACGCGGCACGATCCAGATCTGGAACAGCCGGCACAGATCGTCGTCGCGGTTGAACTCGGCGTGGGTGATCCCGCTTCCGGCGCTCATCACCTGCACCTGCCCGGCCTCGGTGCGGCCGATATTGCCGAGCGAGTCCTCATGGGTGATGGCGCCCTGGCGGATGTAGGTGACGATCTCCATGTCGCGATGGGAATGGGGGGCGAACCCGGTGTGCGGCTCGATGGCGTCGTCGTTCCATACCCGCAGGAAGCCCAGGCCCATGCGCCCCGGGTCGTGGTAGTCGGCGAAGCTGAAGTGATAGCGGGCGTGCAGCCAGTCGTTGTCGAACCGGCCCAGGCGGTCGAAGTCGCGCAGTTCCATCATGGTCGTCAGGCCCCCTTCAGCTTGGTGGCGATCTGGGTCAGGTGGCGGGCCTGGGCGCGCATCAGCTCGAGCTCGCCCTCGGACGGCTGGCGCTCACCCTTGCCGCCGGCGATGGTGGTG